>NZ_JAOCCT010000022.1:0-88030 GCF_029840555.1 Stenotrophomonas sp. GD03877
TACGGCGTGTCCTGCCTGTCGCCTTGCTCCGGCTCTACGCGCGGGAAAAGAGGCGCCGCGAACAACGCTGTAAACCTACTTCGCATACTGCCCCCCGCAGTCGGCATCCTTGCCCGGCCCCAGTTCGATCGTCGCCAGCAACGCCGCCGGCGGGGCGATGCTGCCCAGTGCCAATGCCACGGCGCCACGAATACCCAATGCCTTGAAGTCCGGGCGGAACGACGGATCCTTGAACGTGCCGCTGATATGCAGCGGAGAGCGCAGAACCAGGATGCTCTTGTCCTTCGGGCGAGGCTTCAGCAGCAGGTCCAGGGTCTCGTCGCGCAGGCTGACCGTGCCTTCGCCGATGAGGATCGTGTCGGTGGTATCCACCGCCAGTGCCTGGCTGGTCATCAGGCCGTCGCGCACGCCGAAGTCGGCGAAGGCGCAGCGCAGGGGGATCTGCTTGTCGCCGGTCACCAGGAATTTCAGTGATTCGGTGATGTCCAGGCCGGCCAGTTCCATCACCAGGTTGCCGACATGGCCACGGCCCATCGCCAGGCCGACCTTGCCACTGCTGCTGCCGAGCATGGCGGCGATCGAGTTGCCGCGGCCGCTCAGGTCCACTTCGCCGCCGATGCCGCCCTTGGCCTGCTCGGCCAGCTTCGCGTCCGGGAGCAGCTGGCCCAGCTGCACGCCGCGCACGCTGGCCTTCAGCGCGGTGCTGATTTGCGGGCGACGCGCGTCCATGCGGATCGTGCTGCGGATGTCGCCACCGGCGACGCCGAAGTTCAGCGGGTCCAGTCGCAGCACGCCGTCATCCAGCAACAGGTGTGCGTCCATGTCGTCCAGCGGCAATGACGGCGCGTTGATGCGATGGGCCTTCCATCGCACGTCGGCATCCATCGCGCGCAGCTTGCCCAGGTTGTAGGGCGTGTCGGGCAATACCCGGCTGCTGGCGGCGACACGGGCGGCCTGCGCCTTTTGTTCGGCATTCGCGGTTTCACCGCTGCCGGTCTTCGGTGGCGCGCCCACGAAGCCGGCCAGGTCATCGAAGTCCAGGCGCTTGGATTCCAGCGTCGCGGTCAGTCGTGGACGGTCGCGTCCCACCTCGAACTGCAGGTTGCCACCCAGGTCGCTGTCGCCGACCTTGCCGGTGAAGCCGTCGTAACGCCAGACGTTGTGGTCGCGCTTCAGGCGGCCGTTCAGCGCATAGGGCGGTGAGGGCGGGATGGCGATGCCGAGCAGCGGGTAGAGATCGGCCAGATCCTGGCCACTGAGCGCGAACTGCAGGTCGAACACGCGCAGCTGGAAGGGGTTGGTGAGCGTGCCGCGGGCCACTGCGTGGGTGGCACCGGCGCGGCCGTCGAGGTGGATGCGGAACGGGTGGTCGCTGTCGGTCAGTTCCAGCGGTGATTCGGTTCCACCCTGCAGGGTGAACGGGTTGCCCTGCCAGTGGCCCTTGCCCTGCACCAGCAGCGGCGGCGAGGCATCGGCTAGTTTCGGTTGGCCGCTGCGTACGCCCACGCGGATGTCGGTGCGGCCCAGTGCGTCGAGGAACTGCAGCCGGCCGTCGTCGATGCGCAGGCGCTTGAGCTGCGGGCTTGTTCCGCCGCTGCTGCCGAGGAAATCCCAGTTGCCCGGTTCGCCCTTGCGCGGGGCGGTTTCCAGCAGCACATCGGGCCGGGTCAGGCGCACTTCGGGCAGCTGCACGCTGCCGCGCAGCAGGGGCCACACCCGCACGTCGATCTCGACGCGGTCTGCGCTGGCCATATCGGGCTGCTTCGCCCAGCTGGCATTGGCGAAGGTGATGGCATCGGCGCGGATGGTACTGGTGCGGCCGAGGTCGACATCAAGGTTCCCGATGTGCAGCACACGGCCGGTGCGTGCCTGCACCGCGCGCTCGACCGGGCCCTTGAACCAGTTCCAGTCCCACAACGCGATCAGCAGCAGGAGCGCCGCCAGCAGGAAGATCAGGATCGTGAGCCAGCGCCGGCCTCGTGGGCCGGGGCGGCGGAGGCGCCAGCGGGTCGTGCGCGGTGCGGCAGGGGAGGCGGCAGCATTCACGCTGCCATGGTTGCCCCTTCATCGTGGACGGGGCGCGAAGCGTCCATGTGCGCGGTGTGCACAACCCGCGCCGTTACAGCACCTGCATGGTCACCGCGACGAAGTGGCAGACGCTGCCGCCGATCACGAACAGGTGCCAGATCGCGTGCGAATAGGGGATCGATTCGCGGTGATAGAAATAGGTGCCCAGCGTGTACGACAGGCCGCCGGCGAACAGCCAGGTGAGGGTGCCGCCGTCGATCGAGGCCCACATCGGCTTGATCGCCACGACCACCAGCCAGCCCATGGCGATGTAGATCACCGTTGAGAGCACCTTGAAGCGGCCGGTGTAGAACAGCTTGAACACCACACCACCCAGCGCCAGTGCCCAGATCGCGGTGAACAGGCCCCAGCCCCACGGGCCGCGCAGGCCGATCAGGGTGAACGGGGTATAGGTACCCGCGATCAGTACATAGATCGCGCAGTGGTCGAACACCTTCAACCGGCCCTTGGCGACCGGATGCTGGATGGCGTGATACAGCGTGGAGGCGGTGTACAGCAGCAACAGCGCGATACCGAACACGATCGCGCTGGCCAGCTGCCAGCCGTCGCCGTAGATCGCGGCCAGGGTAATCAACACCGCGCTGGCTGCCAGGGCGAATACCGCGCCCAGGCCATGGGTCAGGGCGCTGGCGATTTCTTCACGGATCGAAGCAATGGACGTCGTCGACATGGGCATGGGCATCGTTCACGGGGAGGGGGACCCGCGTCCCCCTATCATCGCCGCGATGGCCGCCGTGTGCACGCCCGTCACCGTATGGTGGGTGAATCCCTGCGTTGCGCTGACGAGCCCGTGCTCGGTAGATCCACGCCATGCGTGGATGAACGCCCGGCACTGCAGGAGTCAGAGCCCTTTCCTGCGGAAAGGGATCCGACCCCGTGGCATCAGCCCACCGAAACGGTATGCGCCGCTTCGCGGGTGGCCGAGAAGCGCACATCCGGCGAACGTTCCTGTGCCAGCTGCAGGTTGACCCGGGTCGGTGCCAGATAGACCAGATGGCCGGCCGCATCCAGTGCCAGGTTCAGTGCGTTCTTCTCGCGGAACTCTTCCAGCTTCTTTTCGTTGCTGCAGTGGACCCAACGCGCAGTGGTCACGCTGACCGGCTCGAAGGTGGCTTCCACGCCGTACTCGTCCTTCAGGCGGTACGCGGCCACGTCGAACTGCAGCACACCGACCGCACCCAGGATCAGGTCGTTGCTGGTCAGCGGGCGGAAGAACTGGGTCGCACCTTCCTCGGACAGCTGGGCCAGGCCCTTCTGCAGCTGCTTGAGCTTGAGCGGATCACGCAGGCGTGCGCGACGGAACAGCTCCGGGGCGAAGTTCGGAATACCGGTGAAGGTGACCGCTTCGCCTTCGGTGAAGGTATCGCCGATGGAAATGGTGCCGTGGTTGTGGATGCCGATCACATCGCCCGGCCACGCTTCGGCGGCGATTTCACGATCGCTGGCCATGAAGGTCAGGGCGTTGGCCAGCTTCATTTCCTTGCCGGTGCGCACGTGGAAGGTCTTCATGCCGGCGCTGAAACGGCCCGAGCAGACGCGCATGAACGCCACGCGGTCACGGTGCTGAGGATCCATGTTGGCCTGGATCTTGAACACGAAGCCGGTCAGCTTGTTCTCTTCCGGGGCAATCTCGCGGCCGGTGGTGGAACGTGCCTGCGGCGACGGCGCATGCTCGACGAAGAAGTCCAGCAGCGGCTGCACGCCGAAGTTGTTCACGCCCGAGCCGAAGAACACCGGGGTCTGCTTGCCGGCGCGATAAGCGTCCAGGTCGAACGGGTGGCTGGCGCCCTGCACCAGTTCCAGTTCGTCGCGCAGGTCGGCCAGCATCTGTGCACCGATCTTCTCGGCCAGGCCGGGGGCATCGATGGACGGGAAGATGGTCGAGTCCTGGCGGGTGAAGTTGCGGCCCGGTTCGTACAGGTGCACTTCGCCGGTGAGCAGATGCACCACGCCCTTCAGGCGCTGGCCCATGCCGATCGGCCAGGTGACCGGGGCGCACTGGATGCCCAGCACGGTTTCCACTTCATCCAGCAGCTCGATCGGGTCCTTGCCCTCGCGGTCGAGCTTGTTGATGAAGGTCATGATCGGCGTATCGCGCAGGCGGCACACTTCCATCAGCTTGATGGTGCGTTCTTCCACGCCCTTGGCCACGTCGATCACCATCAGTGCCGAGTCCACCGCGGTCAGCACGCGGTAGGTGTCCTCGCCGAAGTCGGCGTGGCCGGGGGTGTCGAGCAGGTTGACGATCTTGCCTTCATACGGGAACTGCATCACCGAGGAGGTGACGGAGATGCCGCGCTCCTTTTCCAGCGCCATCCAGTCGGAGGTGGCATGGCGGGCAGCCTTGCGGCCCTTCACCGAACCGGCCATCTGGATCGCGCCTCCGAACAGCAGCAGCTTTTCGGTCAGCGTGGTCTTGCCGGCGTCAGGGTGGGAAATGATGGCGAACGTGCGGCGACGCGACGCTTCGTTGGCGACTTCGGACATGGCAGTGGCGCCCGCCCGGGGCGCTTTTCAAAGAGATAAGCGCCCGATTATACCGGCCGGAGCCGGTCAGCGCCCGGTACCGCCGTCGGCCTCGCCCTGGCGGGCGAACTGCAGCTGGCCCTGTTCGGCGAAGATGCGCACCGGCACCGAGCGCAGGCCCATGCCACGGTTGACCTGCACCACGAAGTGCAGGTGCGGTGCACTGCTGTAGCCACTGTTGCCGGACAGGCCGATCGGCTGCCCGGCCCCCACTGCCTGGCCGCGGCGCACGCGCATGCCGCCGGCCTGCAGATGGCCGTACAGGGCCATGCTGCCGTCGCTGTGCAGCACGCGGATGAAGTTGGCACGGCCACCATCGCGTTCGCGGTCCTGGCCGTTGCCACGGAAGCCATCCTGGATCTGCATCACCGTGCCCTCGCGCGCGGCCAGCACCAGGGTGCCTTCCGGCAGAGCGAAGTCGACCGCATCGCGGTTCTCCTCGTCGTCATGGCTGAATCGTCCCTGTGGCGCCTGGTCCACACGCAGGCGGGCCGCATCGAATGGCAGGCGATAAGCAACATCTTCGGCCTGTGCGGCCGGGTTGCCCGGCACTGACTGCAGGCGCAGATCCAGCGTGCGGCCGTCGAGCGGGGCAGGCAGGTGGCCGACCACCAGGCTGCTGTCGCCCTGGATCAGCGATTGCACCGGCAGCCCTTCGACCGGGTGTCCGGGTGCAGCGCGCAGCTCGATCTGCAGCGGTCCGGCCAGGGTGTTGTCGATGCGGGCCTGCCATTGCGTGCCGACCGGTTGCAGGCGCAGCTGGGCCATGGGTGCGGCAGCCTCGGCATCGCCTGCGCGGGCGGCAGAAGCGGGAGGAGGCACCAGTCCCCAGCCCTGGCGCCAGTCGCCGGCGCTGGCCGTCGCACTCGCCAGCAGGGGCAGCAGCAGGCAGGTCAGGGGCAGGCGTGGCATCGGCGGTTCCAGCGAGAGGACCGCCGGGACTGTACCCGATCCTGAACGGGGCGACCGGGACAGCCCTCGCAGAGTGGACCTGAAAATATTCATCGCTTTATCCGCATGAAGGGATTGACAGTGCCGGAAAGGGCTGGCATCGTGGCCTCACCATCGAGACCGGCAGAGGGACAGGCCCTTTGAAGCCGGGGCAGCCCGCGGATGCGAAAGCGTCTGCGTAGGTGCCAAATCCTGCGGGGACCGTGGCGTCCACCGAAAGATGGTTCGAACCATGCACCACACGTGCATCTCGAACGCGGGCCCCGCGAAGGCTCGATGGCCGATTCCCCAACCGGATCCCGCCATGAGCTTCGCCGCCAGTACCGCCGTTCGCCCCGAACCCTTTGTCCCCGTCAGCGTGCCGGTCGAAGACCGTGTGCATGCCGAGCGCGGTGAGTTCGCCGCGGTGCTGTCGATGCGTCATGCCGGCCCCAGCCCGGTGCGCCTGCGCTACGAGTGGGTCGGCCCGGCCAACGCGCCGGTGGTGGTACTGGCCGGCGGCATCTCCGCGCATCGCCATGTGGCCTCCAACGCACAGTTCAGCGAGAAGGGCTGGGCCGAAGAGTTGGTCGGCAGTGGTCGCACGCTGGATCCGCAGCAGCTGCGCGTGCTGGCGTTCGACTTCATCGGCGCCGACGGTGCGTTGGACGTGCCAATCGATACCGCCGACCAGGCCGATGCGCTGGCCCTGCTGCTGGACCATCTCGGTATCCGCACGCTGAAGGCCTTCGTCGGCTATTCGTATGGCGCGCTGGTCGGCCAGCAGTTCGCGATCCGTCATCGTGCCCGCGTGCGCCAGCTGGTGCTGGCCAGCGGTGCGCATCGCCCGCACCCGTATGCCGCCGCCTGGCGCGCGTTGCAGCGCCGCGCGGTCGCGCTCGGCCAGCTGCAGTGCGGTGAAGACCACGGCCTGGCCCTGGCCCGGCAGTTCGCCATGCTCAGCTACCGTACCCCGGAAGAATTCGGCGAGCGCTTCGATGCTGCACCGGAAGTCATCAATGGCCGCGTGCGCGTGGCTGCCGAAGACTATCTCGACGCGGCCGGTGCGCAGTACGTCGCGCGCACGCCGGTGATCGCTTACCTGCGCCTGTCCGAATCAATCGACCTGCACCGCGTCGACCCGACCGCGATCCTGCCGCCGACCGTGGTGGTGGCCGTGGAGGGCGACCGCCTGGTGCCGCTGGCCGACCTCGTCGGCCTGGTCGAAGGTCTGGGCCCGCGCGGCAGCTTGCGCGTGCTGCGCTCGCCCTACGGCCACGACGCCTTCCTCAAAGAAACCGATCGCATCGACGCGATCCTCGCCACCGCCTTCCGCACCTCTGGAGAGTCCGCATGAGCCTGCACGCCAACGAGCCGTCCTGTAGTCGCACCACCGCCGCCGTCCGTGCCGGCATCGATCGCGATACCGCCCATGGCGCGGTCACCCCGCCGATCGTGCTGTCGTCGAACTTCAGCTTTGAAGGCTTCGGCAACAAGCGCCAGTACGACTACACGCGCAGTGGCAACCCCACCCGCGACCTGCTGGGTGAGGCGTTGGCCGAACTGGAAGGCGGCGTTGGTGGTGTGGTCACCGCCACCGGCATGGGCGCGATCAATCTGGTGCTGAACGCACTGCTGCAGCCCGGCGATACCCTGGTGGTGCCGCATGATGCGTACGGCGGCAGCTGGCGCCTGTTCAACGCGCTGGCAAAGAAGGGCCACTTCGAACTGGTCACCGCCGACCTCACCGATCCGCGCGCGCTGGCGCAGGCGCTGGCCACCCAGCCGAAGCTGGTGCTGGTGGAAACCCCGTCCAACCCGCTGCTGCGCATCACCGACCTGCGCTTCGTCATCGAAGCCGCGCACAAGGCCGGTGCGCTGGTGGTGGTCGACAACACCTTCCTGTCGCCGGCGCTGCAGCAACCGCTGGCCTTCGGCGCCGATCTGGTGCTGCATTCCACCACCAAGTACATCAATGGCCACAGCGACGTGGTCGGTGGTGCGGTAGTCGCGCGCGATCCGGCACTGCACGAGCAGCTGGTGTGGTGGGGCAACGCGCTGGGCCTGACCGGTTCGCCGTTCGATGCCTTCCTGACCCTGCGCGGCCTGCGCACGCTGGATGCGCGCCTGCGCGTGCATCAGGAGAACACCGCGTCGATCGTTGCCCTGCTGGACCAGCATCCGGCGGTCGGTACGGTCTACTACCCGGGCCTGGCCGATCACCCCGGGCATGCCGTCGCCGCACGCCAGCAAAGTGGCTTTGGCGCGATGTTGTCGTTCGAACTGGCCGACTGCGAAGGCGATGATCCGCATGCCGCAGTGCGTGCCTTCGTCGATGGCCTGCGCTGTTTCACCCTGGCCGAATCGCTGGGCGGCGTCGAAAGCCTGATCGCGCATCCGGCCACCATGACCCATGCGGCGATGACCGCCGAAGCACGTGCCGCCGCGGGCATCAGCGAAGGGCTGCTGCGCCTGTCGGTCGGCATCGAGGCCGAGCGTGACCTGCTGGCCGATCTCGGTGCCGCGCTGCAGCGCGCCGAAGCCGTGATCGATGCAGCCGCGCGCCGCAAACAGGTGGTGGATGCATGAGCGCGCTCGCCGCTGACATTCCTGCGCTGGGCGTGGGACGCCTGGCGCTGCTCGGCACTGGCACGGTCGGCTCGGCCTTCGTGCAGCGTTATCAGGTATTGCGGGCGCGTGGGCTGGAACTGCCCAGCGTGCAGTGGCTGGCCAATTCACGCACTGCGCTGGAGATCGATCGTGACCTGGTGTTGCCGCTGGAGCTGGCACGGCGTGCACCGCGCGGTGGCCAGAGTTCGCCGCCGTGGGCCAGCGCCGAAGGACTGGAACGTGGCGACGTGGTGGTCGATGCCACCGCCAGCGAAGACGTGGCCGCGCGCCACGTGCAGTGGCTGGCGCGCGGCGTGCACGTGGTGACCGCCAACAAGCTGGGCCGTGGTGCGCAGCTCGCACGCGCGCAGGCGATTGCCGAAAGCTGCGCAGACAGTGGTGCGCGCTATGGCGACAGCGCCACCGTCGGTGCCGGCCTGCCGCTGTTGAGCAGCCTGCGCGCGCTGGTGGCCGGTGGCGATCACATCCATGCCATCGAGGGTGTGCTGTCCGGTTCGCTGGCGTGGCTGTTCCATCGTTACGACGGCCAGTCGCCGTTCTCGGCGGCGGTGCGCGAAGCGTTGGCGGCCGGCTACACCGAGCCCGATCCGCGCCTGGACCTGTCCGGCGAAGACGTGCGGCGCAAGCTGCTGATCCTGGCCCGCAGCAGCGGGCTGGCGCTGGATGCTTCGCAGGTGCAGGTGGATTCACTGGTGCCTGAAACGCTGGCAGCGTTGCCGCTGGAGGATGCACTGGGGGCACTGGAGCAGCTGGATGCGCCGTTGCAGGCGCGTTGGCGGCAGGCGCGCGACAACGGCCACGTGCTGCGTTTCGTTGGCCGTGTCGATGGCGCGGGTGCGCAGGTGGGCCTGCGCGAGTTGCCGGCCGATCACCCGTTGGCGCAGGGCGCGGGCACCGACAACCGCGTAGCCATCCACAGTGACCGTTATCAGCGCCAGCCGTTGTTGATCCAGGGCCCGGGCGCTGGCGCGGAAGTCACCGCCGCCGCGCTGCTGGATGATGTGTTGCGGATCGTGGGTTGATCGCACCGCTTCTGTAGAGCCGAGCCCACGCTCGGCTGCTCCTGACAGAATCCCCATCCTGCCGGATGAGCCGAGCGTGGGCTCGGCTCTACAGGGGCACGCCTGCCGGTCAGCGAGACTTCAACGCCTTCAACAATGCGCTGTTGAACTGCTTCGGGTCCTGCACCTGCGGCGAATGCCCCAGTTCGGCGAACTCGACCAGGTTCGAGCCGGAAATCGCTGAGGCCGCGGCCTTGCCGAGCACCGGGTAATTGCCCAGCGTCGCCTTTACTGCAGGCGGTGCCAGGTCACGGCCGATCGCGGTGCGGTCCTTCTGGCCGATGAACAACGTGGTCGGCACCTGCAGGTTTTTCAGTTCGTAGACCACCGGCTGGTTGAACACCATGTCCGAGGCCAATGCCTGGCTCCATGCAACGGCCTGCTTGCCCGGGCCTTCGTACATGCCCGACTGCATCCGCGCCCACGGTTCGTAGGCCGGCTTCCATTTGCCGTCGTAGTACACCTCCAGCTGATAGCGGCGGATGCTGTCATAGCTGATGTTCATTTCGCCGGCGTACCACGCGTCCACGCTGCGCCACGGCACGCCCAACGCCTTCCAGTCTTCCAGTCCGATCGGGTTGACCAGCGACAGGCTGCGCAGGTCCTGCGGGAACATCAGTGCGTAGCGCACCGCCAGCATGCCCCCCATCGAATGACCGACCATGTGCACTGGCACATCGCCCAGTTGCAGCTGTTGCAGCAGGGCATGGGTGTTGGCGGCCAGCTGCGAGAACGAATACTGGTAACGTTCGGGCTTGCTGGATTTGCAGAAGCCGACCTGGTCCGGGGCGATCACCCGATAGCCGGCGGCAACCAGTGGCTTGATCGATTCCTTCCAGGTGGCCGCGCAGAAGTTCTTGCCGTGCAGCAGCACCACAACGCCGATGGGTGCTTTCTTCGGCGCGATGTCCAGGTAGGCCATCTCCAGCGGCTGCCGCTGCGATTCCAGCGCGAAGGTCTTTACCGGATAGCCGTAATCGAAGCCTTCCAGCCGCGGCCCGTAAGTGGGCGCGGCCAGGGCAGGCAGCGGAAGGCAGGCAAGCAGGGCGGCAGCGATCACGCGCATGGGGCAGTCCGGGGCAAGGGAGCCCCGAGCCTAACCGGAACGCGGTGACGGTGTCGTCCGGGGTAGAGCCGAGCCCCTGCTCGGCTAGCCCATCAGCCGAGCAGGGGCTCGGCGCTACAACTCAGCACTCGATGACGTTCACCGCCAGCCCACCGCGGCTGGTTTCCTTGTACTTGTCCTGCATGTCGCGGCCGGTATCGCGCATGGTCTTGATCACCTTGTCCAGCGACACCTTGTGCTTGCCGTCGCCGCGCATCGCCATGCGCGAGGCATTGATCGCCTTCACCGCGCCCATCGCGTTGCGTTCGATGCACGGAATCTGCACCAGGCCACCGATCGGGTCGCAGGTCAGGCCCAGGTTGTGTTCCATGCCGATTTCCGCGGCATTCTCGATCTGGCTGGGGTTGCCACCCAGCGCCGCGACCAGGCCACCGGCCGCCATCGAGCAGGCCACGCCAACTTCGCCCTGGCAACCCACTTCGGCGCCGGAAATCGAGGCGTTTTCCTTGTAGAGGATGCCGATCGCTGCCGAGGTCAACAGGAAATCGAATACGCGCTGCTCGTTGGCGCCGGGGCAGAAGCGGTCGAAGTAATGCAGCACCGCCGGCAGCACGCCGGCCGCACCGTTGGTCGGCGCGGTCACCACACGGCCACCGGCGGCGTTCTCTTCGTTCACCGCCAGCGCGTACAGGTTGACCCAGTCCAGCGTGGTCAGCGGGTCGCGCATTGCCGCTTCCGGCTTCGACGACAGCTCGCGATACAGCGCCGGTGCACGACGGCCCACCTTCAGGCCACCCGGCAGCACGCCTTCCTCGCGGATGCCGCGCGCCACGCACGACTGCATCGCACTCCAGATCTCGCGCAGCTGCGCGCGGATCTCGTCTTCGCTGCGCCAGCACTTCTCGTTCTCGAACATCAGCTGGGCAATGCTCAGGCCGCTGCGCGCGGTCTGCGCCAGCAGCTCGTCGCCGCTCTTGAACGGGTAGGGCAGCGGGGTTTCGTCGGGCACGATGCGGTCATCGGCCGCGTCGTCCTGGTTGACCACGAAGCCACCACCGACGGAGTAGTAATCGCGGGTGGCGATCACTTCGTCCTCGGCGTTGTACGCGGTGAAGCGCATGCCGTTGGTGTGGTACGGCAGCTTCTGGCGCTTGTTCATGCCCAGGTCGCGCTTTTCGTCGAAGGCGATCTCGTGCTGGCCCATCAGCTGGATGCGCTTGCTGCTGCGGATGCGCTCCAGCGTGGCCGGGATGATGTCCGGGTCGATCAGGTTGGGCCGCTGACCTTCCAGGCCGAGCAGGATCGCCTTGTCGGTGCCATGGCCGCGGCCGGTCAGCGCCAGCGAGCCGTAGACATCGGCACGGATGCGCGCGACCTCGTGCAGGCGGCCCGGATCGAGCAGCCAGCGATGGATGAATCGCTCGGCGGCCTTCATCGGCCCGACGGTGTGCGAGGAGCTCGGGCCAATGCCGATCTTGAAAACGTCGAACGTGCTGACAGCCATGGTTGCCGTACTGCGGGTACCGGAAGAGACCGCTATTCTAGCGGTTCATGCCGCACTTCCATGGCTGCGGCGCAGCATTTCGGCAGAGGGAGCAAAACCGGTGTTGACCCTGTTCCAGCGTGACGACTGCCACCTGTGCGACATGGCCCTGGCCGAGCTGGCCAAGGCCAGGGCGCCGGAGTTCGAATCGGTGTTCCTGGATGACCAGCCGGCGCTGGAATCGCGCTATGGCGCGCGGGTGCCGGTGCTGCGCGACGAGCGCGGTGACCGTGAGCTGGACTGGCCGTTCGACGCGGCCACGGTTCAGGCCTGGCTGGCTGAAAGCTCACTGTAGAGCCGAGCCATGCTCGGCTGACGCGCGCAGCGCGACCTGGACGGCAGCCGAGCATGGCTCGGCTCTACAGGATGCGGCCGGAGCCGTGCCCCGGCCCATTGCTCATTTCGCGTCGAACTTCACGATCGTGCTGATCGCGGTTTCGTCCGGGATGGTCTTGGTGTCGGCCCAGTCGCCGCCGCCGACGCCGAAGTCCAGGCGCTTGACGGTGGCCTTGCCGGTCAGCACCGGCTGGGTGCCCGGCTTCCAGGTGAAGGTCAGCGTGACCGGCTTGCTGACCCCGCGCAGTTCCAGGGTGCCATCGGCGGCGAACTGGTCATTGCCGACGGCACGGAAGCCCTTGGCGGTGTAACGCGCGGTGGCGAACTTGCCGACGTTGAAGAAGTCGGCGGTCTGCAGGGTGGAATCGCGGTCGCTGTTGCCGCTCTTGGCGCCGGCCAGCGGGATCACCACGTCCAGCGAACCGGCGGCCGGGTTGGCCGGGTCGAAGCTGAGCTTGGTGGCAAAGCCCGGGAAGCTGCCGGTGAACACTTCGCCGTCGTACTTGGTCGCGAACACCAGGATCGAGCCGGCGCCGGGGGCCTGCGCGTAGTCGGCAGCGAGTGCCGGAGCGGTGGCCAGCATGCCGGCCAGGGCGGCGGCCACGGCGGCCGGAGTGGTCAGTTTCAGGTTCATCGGTCAGTCCTTCTGAGGGGAGGTGAGCCAGCCACGCGGCAACATGCGGGACAAGGTTGCATCGCGCTGGAACAGGTGGTGGTAGAAGGCAGCGCCGGCATGGGCCAGCACCACCGCGATCAACAGCCAGAAGCCGTATTCGTGGATGGCATGGGACACCGCAACGACCTGCGGGTCTGGGCCGCTCAGTTTGGGCACGTCAACCAGGCCGAACCAGCGGAACGGGCGCAGGCCGCTGGCCGAGTCGTACAGCCAGCCCGACAGCGGGATGGCAAACATCAGCACATACAGCAGCACATGGGTGGCACTGGCGATGCGTTCCTGCCAGCTGGGCACGCCCGGCACCGGCTTGGGGGCACCGGCATACAGGCGCCAGCCGAGGCGGAACAGCACCAGCGCCAGCACGGTGATGCCGATCGACTTGTGCGCGGTATAGACCCAGAAATACTTGGGGGTCTTGGGCAGTTCGCCCATGGTCAGGCCGACCACGCCCAGGGCGAGGATCAGCAATGCGATCAACCAATGCAGGATCTGGCTGACACTCCCCCAGGCGGCGGGGGTGTTCTTGGCGGTCATGAAGGGTCCTCTAGGGGGCCGTCTTGGGGTCGGAGTGTGGAACGGGAGCGGGAGTTCCCGGGGCGTCGCTGCGGTCGAGGGTGGCTTCAGCCTCGATTCTCAGCTGTACTGCATCACCGATGACGCCCGGCCAAGCGGTGATGCCGAACGCGCGCCGGCTCAGCGTGGTGCTGGCGGAAAAACCGGCGGTGCGTCGGAACGGGGGCAGGGGATAGCGCTTGATGGCGTTGAGGGTCACGTCCAGCGTGATCTCCTGGCTGACCCCGCGCAGGGTCAGGGTGCCGATCACGTGGGCCCGCCTGGCATCGATCGGTTCGATCCGGCTGGAGACGAAATGTGCCTTCGGGAAACGCTCGCCATCCAGAAGGCTGCGGGCCAGCGTGGCTTGGTTCCACTTGGCATCACCCAGGTCCAGTCGCGACACGGGGACCTCGACATCCAGTGTGGCCTCGCGCCAGTTGTCGGGATCGAACTGCAGGCGGCCCTCACTGCCGGAGACCGTGCCCATCGCCTGCGAGTAACCCGCGTGGTCAATGGTGAACAGCACACGCGTATGCACCGGATCGAGGCGATAGGTATCTGCATCCGCCCAGGCGGGGGCGGTGGCGAGCAGCATCGGCAGCAGGGCCAGGCAGGGACGCATCGATGGCGGGCTCCGGAAAGGGGGACGTTGCGATCATACGCACAGCCCCCTGCCAACGTTGCGTGCATGGCTGCAACAGTTCGTGGTGGGTCCACCGGTGGAAACAGGCTGTTGCAGCCATGAAGCCGGCCCTGTGTGACAATCGGGACAGGACAGGGGGTTCAGGATGACGAGCGGTTGGCGCCGGTGGTGCCGAGGCATCGCGGGAATGGGGCTGCTGCTGATGGCGTTCGCCACGGCGGCCACGGCCCTGGACATGGCGGAAACACCGCGCCTGCGCCGTTTCGGTGCCGCCGAAGGCATGCCCTCGCGCATGGTGCTGGCGTTGGCCGAAGACCGCCAGGGCCATATCTGGGCTGCCACCGATGGTGGCCTGGTGCGCTATGACGGCGGCAGCCTGCGGGTCTGGGAACATGATCCGGAGCAGCCGGGATCGCTGCCGGGCAACGAGATCGAGACCCTGCTGGTCGATCCCCTGGACCGCGTCTGGGTCGGCATCAATGGCAAGGGCGTGGCCCGGCTGGATGCCGACCGCGAGCACTTCAAGACCTTCGATGCGGTCAACGGCCCCTGCATGAGCCAGTTCTGGACGTTGGCCTACGCCGAGGATGCACTGTGGATCGGCACCAGTGGGCATGGCGTCTGCCGTTTCGGTGAAGACGGCAGCCTGCGCTTCTTCGAGCATGATCCGGCCCGTCCTGGCGGGTTGCCCAGCAATACCATCTACAGCAGCCTGGTCGATGCGCAGGGGCGTCTGTGGATCGGCACCGAGGCGGGCATTGCGCGCTGGAACGGGACTGGATTCGAGGCTGTCGCGCCGCGCGAACTGGGGGCGCTGAGTGTGTTGCGCCTGAGCCGCGACCCCGATGGCTCGATCTGGGCCGGCAGCCAGAACGACGGCCTCTACCGTATCGACGCGCAGGACCGGGTCAGCCGTCCGCGCTGGACCGACAGTGCACGCCTGCGTTCGGCACTGGTGCTGGCCGATCGCCAGGGCGGTTACTGGGCGGGCACCTCCGATGGCCTGTTGCGCGGAGATGCCAGCATGCTGCGGCGACTGGACGGCGACCGTGGCAGTGGTTTCCTCACTGCCCAGAGTGGTGTGCTTGATCTGATGCAGGACCATGAGGGCGGATTGTGGGTGGCGCTGCTGACCCAGGGCCTGGCCTACCTGCCGCCGGACTGGCGCCGGTTTTCGATCTGGAACCAGCTTGACGGCAAGCCGCTGGACAGCCAGTACCTGTTGAGTGCAGCCAGTGATGGCCGGAATTACTACGTCGGCTCAGCGCATGGCGTGTACCAGCTGGACGCGCAGGGAGTGCTGAAGTTGTTGGCCAGTGATCGCGAGATCGGCAGCGGGGCGGTGTGGTCGGTGCTGCCGCGGCCGGACGGGCGCCTGTGGCTGGGGCGTGCCGGCCGCATCAGCGTGTACGACCCGGCTACCCGCGCGCTGCACGATTGGCATATCGATGGAGGGGCCGACCTGCGCCAGCGCATCGATCTGATGCGGCAGGCCCCCGATGGCACGGTCTGGCTGTCGGTGATGAACCTGGGCCTGCAGCAGCGCAGCGCCGATGGCCGCGTGCTGCGTAGTTTCCCGCTGGAGGATCTCCGCAAGACGGCCGATTCACCGGTTGAGCAGATCCGCTTTGATGCCCAGGGCAAGGCCTGGGTGATGGGCGACATGGGGATCTGGCGTGAACAGGCCGGGCGTTTCGAAGCGGTGCCTGGCGTTTCGCGTGGGCTGATCTACGATCTGGTGTGGGTGGATCCGCAGCAGCTGTGGCTGGCCCGCCAGGGCGCGCTCGAGCGCTACCAGTGGGATGGCATGAGCCTGCGCCTGATCCAGCGCATCGATGGCAGTGCTGGCGTGCCGTCGGTGAGCATGGGAGGACTGGCGTTGGCCGAAGATGGCCGCCTGTGGGCGACCACGCCACGTGGCCTGCTGCGGTGGGACCCGAAGGCGCGCCGCCTGCAGCAGTTCAACGAACGCGATGGCCTGCCCGACGCCGAGTTCACCAGCCGGCCGCCGGCGGTGAATGCCGATGGTCGTGTGCTCGCGGTGGCCCAGACCGGCCTGGTCGTATTCGATGTGAATGCTGCCGATGCCGTGTTGCCGCCGTCGTCGCTGGTGATCGCCGAGGTTCGCGTGCGGCGCGATGATGCCCGTGGCTGGCAACCACTGCCGACCACCGGCACGCTGTTGTTGGGGCCGGACGATCGTGATCTGCAGATCGATGCGCGACTGCTTTCCTATGCCAATCCGGAGGGCAATCGTTACCGCTTCCGGGTGCAGGGCTACGACCAGAACTGGGTGGAGCAGGGCGGTGACGGCCAGCGCACGCTGTCGCGGCTGCCGACCGGCAGCTACGTCATTGAAGTCCAGGCGGCCACGGCCAGTGGCGCGTGGACGCCTTCGCAGCAGTTGCAGGTGAAGGTGCTGCCACCCTGGTGGCGCAGCGGCATGGCGATCTTCGGCTACCTGCTGATCGGCTCGCTGCTGCTGCTTATCCTGGTGTGGTCGATCCGTGCGCGCCTGCGCCGCCGCCAGCAATGGCAGTTGACCGTGCACAAGCAGCAGCTGGCAGAGCAGGCCTCACAGGCCAAGAGCCGGTTCCTGGCCACGCTGGGCCATGAGGTGCGCACGCCGATGACCGGTGTGCTCGGCATGAGCGAACTGCTGCTGGCCACCCCGCTGGATGCGGTGCAGCGCAGCTATGCAGGCTCGATCCAGCAGGCTGGCAGCCACCTGCTGCGGCTGGTCAACGACGCGCTGGATCTGGCCCGCATCGAGGCCGGCCGACTGGAGCTGGACCTGCGCCCGTTCGATCTGGCCGGCCTGCTTGACCAGGTGCAGGCGTTGATGCAGCCGATGGCGAAGCAGCGCAACCTGAAGTTCCAGCGTGGAAGCGATCCGCCGGGGCCGGTCAGCGTCAGCGGCGACGAGATGCGCGTGCGGCAGATCCTGCTGAATCTTCTGGGCAATGCAATCAAGTTCACCGAGCGTGGGCACGTCGGCCTGGCCGTGCGACTGGAGGAGAACGGCGGCGGCCTCTGCTTCGAAGTGCATGACACCGGCCCGGGCATCAACGCCGAGCAGCAGGACCGCCTGTTCCATCGCTTTGAACAGGCGGACGGCCCGCGCACTGCGTCGCGCTATGGCGGCAGCGGGCTGGGCCTGGCGATCTGCCAGGAGCTGGCCGTGGCCATGAACGGACGCATCGAAGTGGACAGCCAGCCGGGCAAGGGCGCGCGTTTCCGGGTGTGGTTGCCACTGCCCTGGATCCGGCAGGCCACCAATGCGCCGGGCGAATCGCCGGTGCTGCCGATGCTGCCGCCACTGCGCATCCTGCTGGTGGAGGATGACGCGACCGTGGCGGAGGTCATCGCCGGCCTGCTGCGTGGCCGTGGGCACGATGTGGTGCACGTGCTGCATGGCCTGGGCGCGCTTTCGGAGATCGCCACCGATGGCTTTGACGTGGGCCTGCTGGATCTCGATCTGCCGGCGCTGGACGGCACCGCCATCGCCCGCCAGCTGCGCACCATGGGCTATGAACTACCCCTGGTGGCGGTCACCGCACGCTCCGATGCCTACGCTGAGACCCAGGTCCTGGCGGCCGGGTTCGATGGCTTCCTGCGCAAGCCGGTGACCGGTGACATGCTGGTGGCTGCCATTGCCCAAGCGCGCGCAAAACGGCAGACCACCCTTTGAATGCGGCAGTGCCGGGCGTGAACGGCGCGACTTTCGGTTTACCATGCCGACGCCCGTAGTGCGGGAATCATCAGAAGCAGCGTGAGGAGGCAATCGGTGGTGTATCTGCGGGCGGCGATGCTGCTGCTGGTCCTCCTGTGCTGCCTGTCGCCCGCTGCGGCGCAGCCGGTGCCACCGAGCCCGCGCCAGGTGACGGTGTTCGACGGCTTGCCGTCCAATACCGTGAACCGCATGGCCGAGGATCGTTACGGTTACCTGTGGATCGCCACCAACGACGGCCTGGCCCGCTACGACGGGCGCAACTACCGGATCTGGCGTTCGGAAGACGGCCTGCGCGACAACCGCATCTGGACGGTGCTGGTCGATGCCCGCAACCAGCTCTGGATCGGCACCGAGAACGCCGGTCTTGTACGGATGTCGGCCGATCGCCGCCAGCTGCATTTCTACGACCGCAGCAGCCAGCCGTTGATGGGCACCAACACGGTCTGGAGCCTGGCCACGACGCCGGATGGTTCGGTCTGGTTCGGCACCCACGAAGGTGGTCTGTACCGCCTGGACAACCAGGACCGGCTGCAGCGCTTCCTGCCCGAAGCGAACAACCCACGCAGCCTGCCGGCCGCATCGGTGCCGTACCTGGCAACCCTGGCCGATGGCAGCCTGTGGATCGGCACCAAGCATGGCGTCGCGCGCTGGACCGGCACAGACTTTGAACGGGTCGGTGCCGGCATCGTTCCCAGCCAGCTGATCAATGGCCTGACGGCCGAGCCCGATGGCAGCCTCTGGATCAGCACGATGGCCGGTGCCGTCGTGCGTCGCCCCGACGGTCGTTTCGAGGCGCCGTCCTGGAAGCTGCCCGAAGGCGAACAGGTGCTGGGCATGATGCTGCGCGACGAGCAGGGCGGGCACTGGCTGGACACCCGCACCGGCCTTGGCCGGGCGGTCGATGGCCAGTACCAGGCCGTGCCCCTGTACAGCGCCGTGGCGCGTGGTCCGGTGCGCCCGAACTGGACCGGCGCCTACGAGGATCGCGAGGGTGGTATCTGGCTGGCCAGCACCAACGCCGGCCTCTGGCACCTGCTGCCGCGTTGGTGGCAGTTCTCGGTGCTGTCGCGGCTGGAGGACGACCCCCGCTCGCTGCGCAACGCATTCGTGCTGGGTACCAGCCCGTCCAGCAACGGCGGCATCTGGACGGTCGGCAGCCACGGCGCGCTGGACCGCTTCGATCCGAAGACCGGCAGCATCGAACAGCATCGCACCTGGGTCAACGGCATGCACTGGCTGACCTCGGTGCGCGAGGATCGCCGCGGCCAGGTCTGGATCGGTTCCAACGACGCACTGCTGCGCTATGACCCGAAGCGGCGTGATCTGCGCCGCTGGGGCCGGGATGCCGGCGCCGACGCGACCATGGAAGGGGTCATCGAATCGATGATGACCTGTGATGGTGACAGTCTCTGGCTGATGCTGTCGGCGGGTCTTCAGCAGCGCGATCTGGATGGGCGCCTGCGGCGCCAGCTGGACAATGGCCAGCGCGGATTGCAGCAGGGCCAGCTCAATCTCGACGTGGAATGCGGGCCTCAGGACCATATCTGGTTGGCCAGCAGCCGTGGCCTGCTGCAGTGGCTGCCGGAAAGCGAGCGTTTCCAGCCGGTGCCGGGTGCACCGGCGACCGCGATCCATGCTCTGCACGTGGGAAGCGATGGCCAGGTCTGGCTGTCCGAGGATGGTCGCCTGTCGCGCTACCGCTGGAGCCAGGGCCGGCTGGAGCGGCAGGCCGTGATCGGTGCCGAGCAGGGCTACCCGGCGATCTCCGCCTCGGGACTGGTGGTCGATGCCCAGGGGGTAGCGTGGGCAACCAGTGCGCGTGGCCTGGTGCGCATCGGTGCCGATGGCCAGAGCGTGCGCCTGTATGGCGTGCACGACGGCCTGCCGAGTCAGGAATTCCGTGAGCACACGCTGGTGATGTCGGGAGACGGCCATCTGGTGGCGGGTACGCCGGCCGGTGTGGTGGTGTTCGACCCGGAGCAGGTGCGGCCCTCGATGCGGCGTGCGCCGCTGGTGATCGAGCGGGTGGAGGTGCGCCGCAACGAGCAGGTGCTGGACCTCACCCACGACACGCCGTTGCAGATCGCCGATGGCGACCGCGATCTGCGCATCGTCGCGCGCCTGCTGTCGTTCGCCGATTCGGCGTCCAATACCTATCGTTACCGGTTGGCCGGCTACGACCCGGACTGGGTGGAAGTGGGACCGGCCGGTGAGCGCCTGTTCTCGCGGCTGGCACCGGGCAGCTATCGGCTGGAAGTGCAGGCGCGGTCGGCCGACCATGTCTGGTCACGGGTGCAGAGCCTGGAATTCCGCGTGCAGCCACCGTGGTGGCGCAGCTTGTCCGGCCTGCTGGTGCTGGCCTCGTTCGCGCTGCTGCTGACCAGCTGGTTCGCCTGGCTGTACCGTCGTCGCCTGCAGCGTCGCCACGCCTATCAGCTGGCGCTGCACAAGCAGGAACTGGCCGAACAGGCATCGGCCGCCAAGACCCGCTTCCTGGCCAACCTTGGCCATGAGATCCGCACGCCGATGACCGGTGTGCTGGGCATGAGCGAGCTGCTGCTGTCCTCGCCTCTGGATCCGCAGCAGCGCGGCTATACGCAATCGATCCGCCATGCCGGCGAGCACCTGCTGCACCTGGTCAACGATGCGCTGGACCTTGCGCGGATCGAATCGGGTCGTCTGGAATTGCAGCACAAGCCGTTCGCACTGAGCAGCCTGCTGCAGGACCTGGCCGCGCTGATGGGGCCGTTGGCGGCGCAGAAGGGCCTGCGTTTCACCCTCGACAACCAGCTGCCCCCCGGCCTGCAGGCCACCGGCGATGCAATGCGGGTCCGTCAGATTCTGCTGAATCTGCTCTCGAATGCGGTCAAGTTCACCAGCCGCGGCACCATCACCCTGCACGCGCGCGGCGACGCCGAGCTGCGATCGCTGCATTTCGAGGTGCGCGACACCGGCCCCGGCATCAGCCAGGAGCAGCAGCAACGCCTGTTCCGCCGCTTTGAGCAGGCTGATGGTGCACGTACCGCCGCCCAGTACGGTGGCAGTGGCCTGGGCCTGGCGATCTGCCGCGAACTGGCGCATGCGATGCAGGGGCGCATCCAGGTGGAGAGCCAACTCGGTCGCGGCACCTGCTTCGGCGTGACGTTGCCGTTGCCGATGGTGGTCGATGCCAATGCCGAAGCAGATGGTGAAACGCACCGCGAGGATGCGGCGAACATGCCGCCATTGCGGGTACTGCTGGTGGAGGACGATGCGACCGTGGCCGACGTGGTGCGCGGGTTGCTGAGTGCGCGCGGGCACGAGGTCGTGCATGCGGGGCATGCGCTGGCGGCACTGCGCGAGATCAGCGCCGGTGATTTCGACGTCGGCCTGCTGGATCTTGACCTGCCGGGCCTGAGCGGCTTCGAGCTGGCCCAGCACCTGCGCAACCAGGGCTACATGCTGCCGCTGCTTGCCGTGACCGCGCGGACCGATCCGGACCTGCAGCAGCAGGTGGAAGCGGCCGGCATCGGCGGTTTCCTGCGCAAGCCGGTGACCGGTGAGCTGCTGGTGGAAGCGATCGCCAGGGTCATGGGGCGGTAGGGGGTTCGGCAGGGCCTGCGGCCCTGCACCTGCGGCAAGCCGGAGCAACAGCAACAGTAACAGCCGAAGCAAAAGCTGGCTTCCTGTGGGATGGCGGGGTGGGTCCGGTTACGGGGGACGCTGCAAGTACGTCCATGTAAGCTCGGTCGCCGCTTGCTCGTGTGCGCTTTCCTGCGCACACGGCAAGACCGGGGTTGGGCGTCCTGCCCAACCCGTCGGGCGCATGCGCCCGACCCATGCGGCTCACGCCCCCGCAACCGGACCCACCCCGCCTTCGACAGTTTCCTGCGATCTGATGGTGGGTGCCGACCATTGGTCGGCACTGATCGAATCCCGGCCAACGGTCGGGATTCACTTTCAACCAGCCGATGTGGTCAGATCCGTTTTCCTATGGAAAACGGATCTGACCCCAACCTTTCAAATGGCCGGCAACACGCTGGACGCCAGCGCCGACAACGGCGAGGATGGAGACTGGTTCTTCTGGCTGGCCCTGCATGGCGCAACGCATCCTTGAACCCGGTGAGATCGAGACGCTGGCCTCGCGCGATGTTCCGCGCATCATCCTGCCCGATGTCGCGTCCCTGTTCGCCGAGCGCGCGACGCGCCTGCGCAGCCTGGCCGCGCACAGTGCCATCGGCGGCTACCTGCAGCTGTTGGCGGCGTTGGCCGATGCACAGCAGGCGCTGCTGGACGAGCTGACACCACAGCAACGCGAGACGCTGCAGTCGCAGGCACGTGCGCAGCAGTCGAGTGCGGCGGTCGGTGCCGGCATGCCGTTGCGGCCGGCCAACACACTTCACCTGGATGGACGCTGGCGCGACTGGCTGCGCACGCTGTGCCAGCACTGTGCCGACGAAGCCGGGCTGCCGGCGGAAACCCGCCAGGAGTTGCAGCGCGTCGCTGCGGCCGACGATGCCTGGCTGGAGGCGCAGGCCCATGCCGTGCTGGAGCGTGATGATGCGCCATCGGTGGACGCGGTCGCGGCGCTGCTGGTGATGAACGCACTGCAGGTCTACTGGGCGGTGCTGGCGGACAGCTTCCGCCCCACCGACCTGAAACCGCTGGCCGATGCACCCGGCCTGTGCCCGTTGTGCGGCTCGCTACCGGTGGTCAGCGTGGTGCAGGCACGTCCACCTTATGCGTCCTACCGTTACCTGTCGTGCTCGCTGTGCGCCTGCCAGTGGCACTACGTGCGCGTGCAGTGCAGCCAGTGTGGCACCGCCGGCAAGGACATCGCCTACCGCGCCCTGGCCGATGTGGATGGCGACAGCGGCGAGGCGGTGCGCGAGAGCGCGGTCCGTGCCGAGACCTGCGACCACTGCCACAGCTACCGCAAGATCCTGTACCTGGAAAAGGATCCCTCACTGGAACCTGTCGCCGATGACCTCGGCACGCTGGCGCTGGACCTGCTGCTGGGCGAAGAAGGTTATGCGCGCGCCAGCCAGAATCCGCTGCTGTGGCAATCCGACGGCGAGTGAGGCGATGACAGCCACGCCCCCCACCCCGGCATCGGTTTCCGCGCTGCCCTCGCTGGACCGGTTGCTGCGTCTGCCTGCCCTGGCAGCACTGATCGAGGGCCACGGCCGCAGCCGCATCACCCAGCTGCTGCGTTCGCACCTTCAGGTGCTGCGGGACCGTATCAGCGCCGGCCAGCTTTCGGCCGCGCAGCTGCAGGAAGCGGTTGGCGATCCGGCGCTGGTCGCGGCGATCGAGTCCGCACTGGCGGCCGATGCACGGCTGGATCTGCAGCCGATGTTCAATCTGACCGGCACCGTACTGCACACCAATCTCGGGCGCGCATTGCTGCCCGATGCCGCCGTGCACGCGGTCAGCCGCGCGATGACCGCGCCGGTGGATCTGGAGTTCGACGTCATCCGTGGTCGTCGCGGCGACCGCGATGCACGGGTGCAGGCATTGATCTGCGAACTGACCGGCGCTGAAGCCGCCACCGTGGTCAACAACAATGCGGCGGCGGTCCTGCTGCTGCTCAACAGCCTGGCCAACCGCCGCGACGTGGTGGTGTCGCGCGGCGAGCTGGTGGAGATCGGTGGCGCCTTCCGCATTCCCGACGTGATGCGCAGCGCCGGTGCGCGGCTGCTGGAAGTGGGCACCACCAACCGTACCCACCCGGCCGACTTCACCAACGCCATCGGCGCGCGCACCGCACTGCTGATGGAGGTGCACGCCAGCAACTACGCGATCACCGGTTTCACCGCCAAGGTCGACACTGCGGCGATGGCGGCAATCGCGCACGAACATGGCCTGCCGCTGGTGGTGGACCTGGGCAGTGGCAGCCTGTGCGATCTGGCCACGTTCGGCCTGCCGCGCGAGCCCACCGTGCAGGAAACATTGACGGCCGGCGCCGATCTGGTTTCGTTCAGCGGCGACAAACTGCTGGGTGGCCCGCAGGCCGGCATCATCGCCGGCCGCGCCGACCTGATCGCGCGGATCAACCGCAACCCGCTCAAGCGCGCACTGCGCATGGACAAGATGGGCCTGGCCGCACTGGAAGCGGTGCTGGCCCTGTACCGCGAACCGGAGCTGCTGGCACAGCGGCTGCCGACACTGCGCACGCTGTCGCGCAGGCAGGAGGATATCGATGCGCAGGCCCAGCGCCTGCTGCAGCCGATGCGTGCCTCGCTGGCGGCGGACTACACCCTCAAGCCTGCTTCGATGCACAGCCAGATCGGCAGCGGCGCGCAGCCACAGGCGCAGCTGGCCAGCGCCGGACTGCGCATTGCCAGCGCGCGGCGCGGCGGACTGGACCGTCTGGCCAAGCGACTGCGCCAGCTACCGCGCCCGGTGCTGGGCCGCATCGCCGATGACGCGTTGTGGCTGGACCTGCGCTGCCTGGAACCCGCCGACGAAGCGCTCTTCCTGGCCCAATGGAGCATGCTGCAGGCATGATCGTCGGCACCGCCGGGCATATCGACCATGGCAAGACCAGCCTGGTGCGCGCGCTGACCGGCATCGAAACCGATCGCCTGCAGGAAGAGCGTACGCGCGGCATTTCCATCGAACTGGGCTATGCCTATGTCCCGGTAGAAAGCAGGGACGCTGAGGGCCCGGCGACGACGCTGGGTTTCGTCGACGTGCCCGGCCATGAGCGCTTCGTGCATACGATGGTGGCCGGTGCGACGGGTATCGATGTCGCCCTGCTGGTGATCGCCGCCGACGACGGCGTGATGCCACAGACCCGCGAGCATCTGGCCATCCTGCAACTGCTGGGCGTGGACCGGGGTGCGGTGGCCTTGACCAAGATCGACCGTGTGGATGCGGCGCGCGTCGCCCGGGTCGAGATCGAGATCGCTGCGCTGCTGGCCGCGACACCGTTGCAGGATTCTCCTCTGTTCGCCTGCAACAGCACCGCACCCGACGATGCCGGCATCAGCGCACTGCGTACCCAGCTGCACGCGTGGGCGGCGGACGACGCCAGCGCGCGCCAGGCCGAACTGCGCAGCGAGCTGTTCCGCATGCCGGTGGACCGCGTGTTCTCGCTGGCCGGCCACGGCACGCTGGTGACCGGCGCGGTACATGGCGGCATCGCCTTGGTGGGTGAGCATCTGCAGCTGATGCCGGCCGCCACTGAAATACGCATACGCAGCATCCACGCGCAGAACCAGGCCAGCGACCACGCGATGGCCGGGCAGCGCTGCGCGTTGAACCTGGCAGCCATCGCCCGTGACGACATCCGCCGTGGCGACTGGATCGCCGACCCGCGCGCACTGCTGCCCACCACCCGCGTTGATGTACGGCTGCGGCTGTCCGCGTTGGCCGCACCGTTGCGCGACTGGGCGCCGCTGCATATCCACTGGGGCACGATGCACCGGCAGGCCCATGTGGTGCTGCTGGAGGACCCGGACCAAGGCGATGGGCAGTTGGTGCAGCTGGTGTTCGATGCACCGGTCTGTGCGATGTGTGGCGATCGCTTCATCGCCCGCGATTCAGCGGCCTCCCACACGCTGGGCGGCGGCATCGTGCTCGATCCGGACCCGCCACAGCGGCGCCGGCGCAGCCCGGCACGGCTCGCGTGGCTGGGAGCCCTGGAGCAACTGGCCGCGGGTGCGGGAATCGGCCCACTGTTGCAGCAGGCGCCCTTCGGCATTGCCATGGCCGCGCTGCAACGCTACTGCCGGCGCGCGGCCGACCAGATCGAACTACCCGAGGACGCGCAACGCATCGCTACCCGCGAAGACACGGTGGTCATCCTTGCCTCGCACTGGCAGGCCTTGCGCGAGCAGGTGACCACGTCGTTGCGCGGCTGGCATGAGCGACGCCCCGACGAACCCGGTGTCGACAGCGGGCGCCTGCAGCGCAGCACCCTGCCCTCACTTGCAGTGAGCCTCTGGAATGCGCTGCTGCAGGACCTGCTGGACGACGGCAGCGTGCAACGCGTGGGCGCCTGGTGGCGCCTGCCCGGCCATGACCATGCGCCGCCGGAACGCGAACGCCTCCTGCTGGAACGTGTGCTGCCGCAGCTGCATGACGGCGGTTTCGATCCGCCATGGGTGCGCACCCTGGCCGCCGACTTCGGACTGGCCGAAGACGAGGTCCGCGCCGTCCTGCGCCGCGCCGCCGCACGTGGCGAACTGTTCCAGGTGGTGCCGGACCTGTTCTACGCACCGGCGCGCATCGCCGAGCTGGCCACGATCGTCGCGCAGCTGTCACAGGCCAGCGGCACGGTGGATGCGGCGGCCTTCCGCGATGCCATCGGCCTGGGCCGCAAACGCAGCATCCAGATCTTGGAGTTCTTCAATCGCGTTGGCTACACTCGACGCGTCGGTGACCAGCATCGGCCGCGTGGCGACCTGCAGTGGAACGCAGCCCGCGACTGAGCCCACCGCTACCGCCGTACTTTCGGAAGGCATGCGCATCCGGGCATGCGGCTGGGCTTCAAACCCAGTAGGGGGCGTCGATCGTTCCCTGGTAGGTTCGACTCCTGCTGCCTTCCGCCATTCGTGTTTCCGCAGGAGATGTCGGCATGGCCACGCACGCGCAGTCCCCCGCCCCTTCAACGGCCGATGCCCCGCAACGACTGACCTCTCTGGCACATGGTGGCGGTTGTGGCTGCAAGATCGCGCCGGGCGTGCTGAGCGAACTGCTGCGCGGCGTTCCAGCGCTTCCGGCACCGGTTGAACTGCTGGTCGGCCGCGAGACCAGCGACGACGCCGCGGTGTACCGCCTCGATGATCGCCAGGCAATTGTCGCCACCACCGATTTCTTCATGCCCATCGTCGACGACCCGTTCGACTTCGGCCGCATCGCCGCCACCAACGCGTTGTCGGACCTGTACGCGATGGGTGCCCGGCCATTGTTCGCACTGGCCATCGTCGGCATGCCGATCAATACGCTGTCGCAGGACACCATCCGCGGCATCCTGCAGGGCGGCGAACGCGCCTGCGCCGATGCCGGCATCGTGGTGGCCGGTGGCCACAGCATCGATTCGGTAGAACCCATTTACGGCCTGGCCGCGATCGGCGTGCTCGATCCGCAGCGGCTCAAGCGCAATGCCGATGCCCGCGCCGGCGATGTGCTGGTGCTGGGCAAGCCGCTGGGCGTGGGCGTGTATTCGTCAGCACTGAAAAAAGAAGTGCTGGATGCCGACGGCTACCGGCAGATGATCGAGTCGACCACCCGACTTAACACCGTGGGCGTGCCGCTGGCCGCGCTGGACGGCGTGCATGCCATGACCGACGTCACCGGCTTCGGCCTGCTCGGCCACCTGCTGGAAGTGTGCCGTGCCAGTGGCGTTGCCGCCGAGGTGGACAGTGCACAGGTGCCGCTGCTGCCACAGGCGCTGGAGCTGCTGCAGCGTGGCTGCGTGACCGGCGCCTCCCACCGTAACTGGGCCTCCTATGGCACCGAGGTGCACTTCGCCGAGGGGTTGCCAGCATATTGGCAGCCGCTGCTGACAGATCCGCAGACCAGTGGCGGCCTGCTGGTGTCCTGTGCCCCGGAAGCGGTGGACGCGGTGCTGGCCTGTTTCCACGACGCAGGGTTCGTCCAGGCGGCCGTGGTGGGGCACTTGGGCGAAGGAGCGCCGGGCGTCAGCGTGCGCTGAAGCGCTGAAACGACAGGGGCGCTCTAAGCGCGCCCCTGCTGTAGCGCTGGATGCAACATCACTCGATGTTCTGCACCTGTTCGCGGATCTGGTCGATCAGCACCTTCAGCTCCACCGCGGCATTGGACGTACGGCTGTCCACCGACTTCGAGCCCAGCGTGTTGGCTTCGCGGTTGAACTCCTGCAGCAGGAAGTCCAGGCGGCGGCCGACCGGCTCACGCTGCTTGAGCACGCGGCGGATCTCGACGATGTGGCTGCCAAGACGGTCCAGCTCTTCATCCACGTCCAGCTTCTGCAGCCACAGCACCAGTTCCTGCTCGGCGCGGCCGGGATCGACCGGGTGCGGCAGGTCGGCCAGGCGTGCGGCCAGCTTGGCACGCTGGCCGTCGCGAATGGCCGGAATCAGCGTGCGGACTTCGGTGGCGATGCGTTCGATGCCGTCCACGCGCTCGCTGATGGCGGCCGACAACTTGCCGCCTTCGCGCTCACGGGCCTCGACGAAGCCGTCCAGCACCTGGTCCAGCAGGGCCAGTGCCTCGACCTGCAGCGCGGCGGCATCGGTGGCCTCGCCGCGGGTCACGCCCGGCAGCTGCAGCAGGTCGGTGAAGCTGACCTGCAGGTTGGGGAAATCGGAGGTCAGGCGGTGGGCCAGGCGGCCCAGCTGGCCCAGCAGGGCCTCGTCCACCTGCAGGTTGGCCGCCGCCTCCGGCGCGCGCAGGCGCATCACCAGATCCAGCTTGCCACGGCTCAGGCGTGCGGCGATGCGCTCGCGCAGCTGCGGTTCGAGCGCCCGCAGTTCCTCGGGCAGGCGGGTGCCGACCTCCAGGAAGCGGTGGTTGACCGAGCGCAGCTCGCAGCCCAGCGTGCCCCACGGGGTGACCCGCTCGCCGCCGGCATAGGCGGTCATGCTTCGAATCATGGATTGTGTCCGGTGCGTGCAAAGGGGGAATGGTACCCTAGCGCCCTCACCAGAGCCCCCTTGCCCGCCCCGTGAAGGCCGCGGGCGTGGCGGCGTACTCCCTCGCCATTACGGAACCCGCACCATGTCCGATTCCCGCCCCAGCGGCCGCCAGCCCGACCAGCTCCGCCCGGTCGTCATCCAACGCGGCTTCACCCGCCACGCCGAAGGTTCGGTGCTGGTGTGCTTCGGTGAAACCCGCGTGCTGTGCACCGCCAGCGTCGAGAACCGCGTGCCGGGCTTCCTGCGCGGCAAGGGCGAAGGCTGGGTCACCGCCGAGTACGGCATGCTGCCGCGCGCCACCCACACGCGCAGTGACCGTGAAGCGGCCCGTGGCAAGCAGGGCGGCCGCACGCTGGAGATCCAGCGCCTGATCGGCCGCAGCCTGCGCGCGTGCGTGGACCGCAACGCGCTGGGCGAGCGCACCATCACCCTCGACTGCGACGTGCTGCAGGCCGACGGTGGCACCCGCACCGCCGCCATCACCGGCGCCTACGTGGCCCTGGTCGATGCGGTGAACGTGCTGATGAAGCGTGGCGACATCAAGCGCAACCCGATCCTCGGCGCAGTGGCCGCCGTGTCAGTGGGTGTCTACCGCGGCACCCCGGTGCTGGACCTGGACTACGCCGAAGACAGCGACTGCGACACCGACATGAACGTGGTGATGAACGACGGTGGCGGCTTCATCGAGCTGCAGGGCACCGCCGAAGGCCATGCCTTCCGTCGCGACGAGCTGGACGCGCTGCTGGGCCTGGCCGAAAAGGGCGTGCGCGAACTGCTGGACGCACAGCAGGCAGCGCTGTCGGCATGAACCGGCGCCTTGCCCTGACCACCCTGGTGGTGGCCGACTACGACGAAGCCATTGCCTGGTACACCGGCAAGCTCGGCTTCGCACTGTTGGAGGACATCGACCAGGGCCACAAGCGCTGGGTGGTGGTCGGCCCGACCGACGGCAGCGCCGCTGCCCTGTTGCTGGCACGCGCCAGCGACGAGGCGCAGCGCAGCCGCATCGGCAACCAGACCGGTGGCCGCGTCGCCTTCTTCCTCAACACCGACGACTTCCACCGCGACCACGCGGCGATGCAGGCCGCCGGCGTCGAGTTCCTGGAAGCGCCGCGCGAAGAACCCTATGCAACGGTCGCGGTGTTCCGCGACCTCTATGGCAACACCTGGGACCTGCTGGAGCCCCGTCAATGAAGAAACTGGTACTGGCCAGCCACAACGCCGGCAAGCTGGTGGAGATGCAGGAGATCCTCGCCGATCTGCCGCTGCAGATCACCTCGGCCGCCGAGCTGGGCCTGGGCGATGTGGAAGAGACCGGCCTGACCTTCGTCGAGAACGCGCTGCTGAAGGCGCGCGCCGCCTGCGAAGCGACCGGCCTGCCGGCGCTGGCCGATGATTCGGGCCTGATCGTCGATGCCCTCGGCGGTGCGCCGGGCCTGTACAGCGCGCGCTATGCCGGCCATCCGACCAACGCGGCGGCCAACAACGCCAAGCTGCTGGACGCGATGGCCGATGTTCCCGACGGCCAGCGCAGCGCCCGCTTCTATGCGGTGATCGTGCTGCTGCGCCACGCCACCGACCCGCAGCCGCTGATCTGCGAAGGCCGTTGGGAGGGCCAGATCATCCGCGAGCTGCGCGGCACGAATGGTTTCGGCTACAACCCGGTGTTCCTGGACACCACCCACGGCCTGACCGCCGCGGAAATGGAGCCGGCGCTGAAGAACGCCATCAGCCACCGCGCCATTGCCCTGCAGCAGCTCAAGCAACAGCTGGCGACGCTGTAATGACGCCACCCGATCGAACCAGGGAAGCCGGCCAGCGGCCGGCACTACCGAAGAAGCCCATGCCGCACGCCCACGACCACTGCAACCACCTGCCCGGCGAAGCCTGCTCCGCTGACCACGACACGCCGCCGCGGCTGGTGCCGCCACCGCTGTCGCTGTACGTGCACCTGCCGTGGTGCGTGCGCAAATGCCCGTACTGCGATTTCAATTCGCACCAGGCCAAGGGCGACCTGCCGTTCGATGCCTACATCGACGCGCTGCTGCGTGACCTGGACCAGGACCTGCCACTGGTCTGGGGCCGGGTGGTGCACAGCGTGTTCTTCGGTGGTGGTACGCCCAGCCTGTTCCCGCCGGAAGCCATCGACCGCTTCCTGCAGCAGGCCAGCGCGCGCCTGCGCTTTGCCCCCAACGCCGAAATCACCCTGGAGACCAACCCGGGCACCGCCGAGCACGGTCGCTTCGACCGCTATCGCGCGGCCGGCGTGAACCGCCTCAGCTTCGGCATCCAGAGTTTTGACGACGCGATGCTCAAGCGCCTGGGCCGTATCCACGACAGTGGCGAAGCCGAGCGCGCGGTGAAAATGGCGCAGGACGCGGGCTACGACAACTTCAACATCGACCTGATGTACGCGCTGCCGGAACAGACCCTGGCCGGCGCCGAGGCTGATCTGGAACGCGCGTTCGCACTGCAGCCGGCGCACATCTCGCACTACCAGCTGACCCTGGAACCGAACACGGTGTTCTTCGCGAGGCCGCCGCAGGGCATTCCCGATGAAGACAACGCCTGGGACATCCAGGAACACTGCCAGGCACTGCTCGCGCAGGCCGGTTTCGGCCAGTACGAAGTCAGCGCCTATGCGCGCCCCGGCCGGCAGAGCGCACACAACCTGAACTACTGGCGCTTCGGCGATTACCTGGGCATCGGTGCCGGTGCGCACGGCAAGATCAGTTCAGGCGCCGAAGAACACGTGCTGCGCCGCTGGAAGCTGAAGCATCCGCAGGCCTACCTGGACAGCGCGGGTACCCCGGCCTCGTTCGGTGGTGACGATGTGATCGCGCCCGAGCGCCTGCCGTTCGAGTACATGCTGAATCTGCTGCGCCTGCACGAAGGTTTCGGCCTGCGCGATTTCGAGTCGCGCACCGGCCTGCCGCGCAGCGTACTGGAAGCACCGCTGGCCGAGGCCGTGCAGCGCGGCTGGCTGGACGTGACGGATGGCCATGTGCAGCCGACCGAGCTGGGCCGCCGCTTCACCAACGATGTGGTGAGCCTGTTCCTGGAAGATTGATGCTCGCCTGACAGAGGGTCATGCCTGGCGATCGGGAAGCACATCCACCCTAAAGTAGCGCCGACAGCGGCCGACACGGTAGATTCACCAGATCGATCCGCGGGAATCCGGGTACCGCCTGCCGATGTCAGCCGTCTTTTCCATCACTCCTGCCGACAAGAACCGACTGGCCGCCAGCGACCTGCCACCGCGGGTACGTGAGCTGTTGGGCGCGCTGATCGGCCTGTGCCGGCAGACGCTGGCCGCGCCCCTGATCCTGACGGTGGAGGCGCTGGAGCAGAATCTGCTTCACGACGCCGACCGCGCACGCAATCCGCAGCAGCAGGCCGAGCTGATGGCCCAGCGTGGGCAGCTGCATGCGTTCTCCGGCCACTTCGCCGACCGTATGCTCGACGCCGTGGCCGATGCCCTCGCACGGCTGCGCGAACCGGCCAGCGGTGTCAGCACCAGTGCTACGCCGCCAGCGCTGCCGGGCATGCTCGGGCTGTCGCTGGTCGATGAGCATGAAGTGGATCGCGACCTGCTGCTGACCGAGATGGTGCGGCGCGAGACGCTGCGTTCAACCAACACACTGAACCTGCTGGGCCAACGCCTGGGCGTACTGGCGGCGGCGCCGGCCTTCGAGGCCGACACCCTGCCGCTGGCATCGCAGGCACTGTGCGCGATGGTGCGCCGGATTGCCGAACAGGACGCGCTGAGCGTCGAGGTACAGCTGGCGCTGTATCGCAGTTTCGAACGGCAGGTGCTGGAACGGCTGGGCGATATCCTTGACCGTGCCAATGCCCTGCTGGCCCAGTCCGGCGTACTGCCGGGGCTGGTCTACACCCCCTACCTGGCACGCTCGTCGAGCACGCGGCGGATCATCACCCAGTCGGTGGGTGGCGGCCGCACTACGCAGCCGGCCAAGCGCGCCGCAGCCCCGCTGACCGGCTGGAACGGTTCGGCACCGGCCGGCTCCTGGTCCAGCCTGGTACAGGACGCCTTCCACGGGGGCGGCGCAGCCGGCCCCGCCACGCCGGGCGTAACCACGTCCACCGGCGGTGCATTGCATGAACTGCTGCAGCAGGCACGGCATGCCAGCCCTGCCCCTGCGGACAGCGGCGCAGTGCCCAGCGCGGCAGTCGACGCAGTCCTCGCGCGCCTGCAGGCCCAGTCCAGTGCCGCAACCGGAGTGGCCGACCTGCAGGCTGCCGTGGTCGCGCAGCTGCGCAGCGAGCATGGTGCGCAGGCCCAGCTGGGCAGTCACGACCGTGACAACCTCGACCTGCTGCGCATGCTGATGCAGCAGGTGCAACAGCAGCAGCGTCCCGATCCGGTGCCGGCCGCCCTGCTGGCGCGCCTGCAGGTGCCCCTGGCACGCGCGGCCATGGCCGACCCGGGCTTCTTCGTGCGCGACGAACACCCCGCGCGTGAGCTGCTCAACCAGATCGCCGAAGTCGGCGCCAACTGGCTGGGCGATGACGATGTGGACCCACAGCTGCTGCAGCGCATGGCGCAAAGCGTGCAGGGCCTGCTGGGGCAGGATGCACGTGCGCCGGAGGCCTTTGCCGCCGCCAACGAAGACGTGCAGCAGCACCAGCGCGCGGCGGCCCATCGTGCCGAACTGGCCGAGCGCCGCCATGTGGAAGCCGCGCGCGGCAAGGAACGATTGGAACTGGCCCGTCGCCAGGCCACCGCACAGATCGACCAGTGCTGCGACACGCAGTCGCCGCCGCGCTTCGTGCAGACCCTGTTGCGCCAGGCCTGGGCCGATGCACTGACCCTCACCCGCCTGCGCCATGGTGACGATTCGCCACAGTGGCAGGAGCGCCTGCAGCAGACCGAGCGCATCGCCGCCATCACCGCACAGGCCATCGACGCCCCTGGCGGCACCGATACCGCGCTGGCAGCGGACGTGGAGGCCGCACTGCTGCAGGTCGGCTACCACGCCGAGGAAGCCGCCGCCGTCGCGCGCAGGCTGGCCACGCCCGGCGGCGAGGATGAAAGCACCTCGCGTACCGAGCTCAGCGCACGCCTGAAGGCACGTGCGCGCCTGGGCGAGCACGCCGGCACGAACAGTGGCACCGCACCTGCCACACCGCGCAGCAGTGCTGAAGAAGCGGCCTACCAGCAGCTGTCCACGCTGCCGTTCGGCAGTTGGTTCGACATCGACACGGGCGATGGCACGCTGCGCCGCCAGCGCCTGTCCTGGTACAGCCTGCTGACCGGCCACGCGTTGTTCGTCAATGCGCGCGGGCAGAAGATCACCGATACCGACCTGGATACGCTGGCACGGCAGATCAGTGCCGGGCGCGCGCAGCTGGTCACCGAAGACAAGGGCCGGCTGGTCGACCGTGCCTGGGAAGCCAGCCTCGGTGCACTGCGTGCACTGGCCACGGGCCGCGCACAGGAGACCCCCGCATGAAAGCCGTACCGCCGCAGGACACCCGCCGCGCGCCGCGCCGCCAGGTCTCGGACCTGGTGCCGGTCACCGACCAGATGCGCGAGTGCGTGGTCGGGCGCCTCGGCAATGTCTCCGAAACCGGCATGCTGATGCTGGCCAGCGTGCCGCTGCGCGAGGATGCGCTGTACCAGCTGCGCTTCCCGTTGCCACTGGGTGATGGCCGCCAGCAGGCCATCGACGTGGGCGTGCATCTGCTGTGGAGCGAGCCCGCGCACGTTCCCGGGCAGAGCTGGACCGGCTTCCGCTTCCTCACCCTGTCACGCGAGCATCGGCAGCTGCTGCGCCAGTGGGTGGGCGAGGACAGCGACGAGGGACCGGTTTCGACGGCCTGAGTGCCGGTTCCGGCACAGCGGTTTTTCGCGGTATGCGGCAGAATCTAGGGCCGTTTTCCGTGTCGAGCCACCGCAATGATCCAGCAAGACCCCGGCGCCCTGTATTCCGACCACCTGGCCGTGCTGTGCCGACGTGCCGAACAGGCGCTGGCCCGCGGTGGCTTCGATCACCTGGTGGTGCCCAGCGGCACCCTGCACTACCAGGTGTTCGACGACCGCGACTACCCGTATGCGGTCAATCCGCAGTTCAAGGCCTGGCTGCCGCTGACCCGCGTGCCCAACAGCTGGATCGTGTTCACCCCGGGCAAGCGCCCGGCCGTGATCTTCCACCAGCCCTTCGACTACTGGCACGTGGTGCCGGACGCGCCCAGCGGCTGGTGGGTGGAGCACTTCGACATCCACGTCATCCGCAAGCCCGAAGAGGCGCTGGCCCTGCTGCCGGCCGACCCGGCGCGCTGCGCGATCCTCGGCGAACCGCAGAGCGCGCTGGGCAATTACGTGCCGAACAACCCGGCGCCGGTGGTGAATTACCTGGAATGGCACCGCGGCAGCAAGACGCCGTATGAGATCGCGCTGATGCGCCAGGCGCAGGTGCTGGGCGTGCGCGGCCACCGTGCCGCCGAAGCCGCGTTCCGCAATGGCGCCGACGAATTCAGCATCCACATGGCCTATTGCCAGGCCGTCGGCCAGGATGCCAACGAACTGCCCTACGGCAACATCGTGGCCCTGAACGAACACGCCGCCGTGCTGCATTACACCGAGCTGGGCCGCAAGGCGCCGCAGCCGCTGCGCAGCTTCCTGATCGATGCCGGTGCCAGCGCCTACGGCTACGCCAGCGACATCACCCGCACCTACGCCGCGCAGGGCCACGACGAGTTCGCGGCGATGATCGCCGCCGTCGACGCTGCCCAGCAGCAGATGTGCGCGGCGGTGCGGCCGGGCTTTGACTACAAGCAGCTGCACGTGGACGCGCATCTTTCGCTGATGGGCGTGCTGAAGGACTTCGGCGTGATCAAGGTGTCGCCGCAGACCGCGCTGGAGACCGGCGTCAGCGCCGCGTTCTTCCCGCACGGCATCGGCCACCTGATCGGCCTGCAGGTGCACGACGTGGCGGGGTTCGCGGCCAGTGACGAAGGTGGCCGCATCGAGCGCCCGGCCGGCCATCCGTACCTGCGCCTGACCCGCGTGCTGGAACCGGGCATGGTGGTGACCATCGAACCGGGCCTGTACTTCATCGACATGCTGTTGAACGAAGTGAAAGATGCCGGTCATGGCGATGCGATCAACTGGGACCGCGTGGACTTCTTCCGTCCGTATGGCGGCATCCGCATCGAAGACGAAGTGCTGTGCACCGAGGGCGAAGCGGACAACCTGACGCGGCCGGCGTTTGCGGCGGCGAACGGCTGAGCCCCTCGTGGTTGGGCGCTGAATTCAAAATGCCGTGCTTGGCGGGGCGGGTGAGCCATGCAGGGGACGCTGCAAGTACGTCCCTGTAAGCTCGATGGCGCCATCCATGGCGCCAACGCCCCTGCATGGCCCACCCGCCCCACCTTTGACAGTTTCCTGCCGCGTCCAACCACGGAAAAGAAAAAAGAAAAGCAGAAGCGGGTCGCTTGCTGCGCTCGCTCCGTGTCGACCAAGGTCGACACCTACCAACAGCCGCGCGAACCAACAACCGCAATTGCCAGTAGATCCACGCCATGCGTGGATGATTCATTCGATGTCTGACAGATGTGCCGACCAACGGTCGGCACCCACCAACAGCCCCGTGAACCTGTCGAAGGCGGGGTACTGTGGGTTTGCGGGGTGTGAGCCGCATGGATGCGGCGACCAAGCCTCCACGGACGGATTCACGGCGTCCCCGCAAACCCACAGTGCCCCGCCTTCCCACGGATAGCCCGCTGTTGCTGTTGCTCCAGCTGTTGCGTCTGCGGGTGCAGGGCTGCAAGCCCTGCCGATAACCCTTACCCCGCCATCACCGCTTCGATCTCGTCGGCGCTGCGCGCCAGGCCTTCGGTCAGCACACGATGGCCGTCATCGGTGATCAGCACATCATCCTCGGTACGGATGCCGATGCCGCGCCAGCGCGGCTCCACCGTCGTGTCGTCCACGCCGATGTACAGCCCCGGCTCGATGGTGAACGCCATGCCCGGCTCCAGCAGGCGTGAATCACCGGCGAGGCGGTAATCGCCTACATCGTGCACGTCCAATCCGATCCAGTGCCCGGTCTTGTGCCGGTAGAAACGCTGGTACAGGCCCTCGGACAGGTTCTTTTCCAGCGTGCCCTTCAACAGGCCCAGCCGCAGCAGGCCTTCGGTCAGGGTCTGTACCGCCGCCAGGTGGCCAGCCTCATACGGCACGCCCGGCTTGGCCTGGGCCAACGCAGCGGCCTGCGCATCGCCGACCAGGTCGTGCAGCGCACGCTGCTCGGCACTGAAGCGGCCATTCACCGGGAAGGTGCGGGTGATGTCGCTGGCATAGCCGCGGTATTCGGCACCGGCGTCGATCAACACCAGCTCGCCATCGCGCGAACGCGCGTTGTTGTCGCGGTAATGCAGGATGCAGCCGTTGCGGCCGGCACCGACGATGCTGCAGTAGGCCGGCACAGCGTCGCTGGCACGGAACACGCGTTCCAGTTCGGCCTGCAGTTCGTACTCGTGGATACCCGCCCTGGCAGCCTTCATCGCCGCCAGATGCGCACGCACGCTGATCTGCGCGGCGTGGTGCATCAACGCCACTTCGGCTCCGGACTTGAACAGGCGCTGCTCGTGCAGCAGGTGGCCCAACTCCAGGAACTCGTGCGGGGGCTGCGCGCCGTGGCGCACCTGCGAACGCACGCGGTTGACCCAGCCGATCAGCTTCAGGTCGAAATCCGCGTCGCGGCCGAAGTGGTAGTAGACGCGCGAACGGCCTTCCAGCAGGCCCGGCAGGATGTCGTCCAGATCGTCGATCGGGTAGGCATCGTCCATACCGTACTGCGATACCGCGCCTTCCTGGCCGGCGCGGCTGCCGTCCCAGGCTTCGCGCTCGGCATCGCGCTCGCGGCAGAACAGGATGGCCTCGCCGTGGCGGCGGCCCGGGATCAGTACCAGCACCGCTTCCGGCTCCGGGAAACCGCTCAGGTACTGGAAGTCCGAATCCTGGCGGAACGGATAATGGGTATCGAGGCTGCGCACCTTCTCGGCTGCGGCCGGCAGTACCAGGATCGCGTCCTCGCCGGCCATGTCCATCAGCTGGCGGCGGCGACGCTTGTATTCGCCGGCCGCGATGCCGGTGCGCTGCTTGATGTCCATCAGTTCAGGCGCTGCCGATGGCGCGAGGCCAGCACCACGTCACCGTGCAGCAGCAGCACCGCCACGCGGATGAATTCCTCGATCTCCGACAGGGCTTCGTCGTCATCATCGCCGCCGGCCTCGAAATCCTCGCTGGAGGCGCGGGCCAGGCTGGCCATGTCGGTCAGCGCTTCCTCGCCCTCTTCGGACAGGGCTGGCCGGTTGCCACCACTGCCCAGACCGAAGCCGCCCAGGAACGAGCGGGTCCAGCTGAACATGGCATCGGCCTGCGCGGACACGTCATCGTTATCGGTCAGCAGCAGTTCGAAGGCGAAGTCACGGTCTTCCAGCTGCTTGATGGTGACCTGCAGCAGCTGCGCCAGCACGCTGTCGGCAGCCACCGGCGCCAGGTTGTCGTCGGCCAGCACGCGCGCCGGCCAGTCGTTGCCGGGGGCGCCGCCGGCGGCCAGCCAGCCACACAGCGCGCCGTGCAGCTCGGCAGCGGTGGCGCCCAGGCCCAGTTCCTGGCTGGCGCGGGTAACGTCGTCGACGGAGGGAAGTTCGGTCATCGTGCGGCTCGTTCGGAAAGGAAACCCGGGGCGCGCACGCGCGCGCCCGTGAGACCCCGTAGTGTAGCAACCCGACGGCATCCTCTCCGCAGCCGTCCAGCCTTGCTGCGACAACGCTTGACCGCCCTTACCCGGCTTGCCTATCGTGCCCGCATGGAACCCGCTGATCCCCTTGCCCAGCTGCAGGACTTCGCCGCCCGCGTGGAAGCGTTGCTTGAACGCAACCAGCGCCTGGCCGAGGAGAACCGCAGCCTGCGCCACCAGCAGGAACAGCTGGTGGCCGAGCGCTCGACGCTGCTGGCCAAGAATGAGCAGGCACGTTCGCGGGTGGAAGCAATGATCAGCCGGCTCAAATCCCTGGAGCAGCACACATGAGCGCCGAACCGGTCAGTGTCCGCATCCTCGATCGTGAATACACCGTGGGCGTCGGCGGCGATGAACGCGACAGCCTGATGGCCGCCGCGCGCCTGCTGGATGCGCGCATGCGCGAGATCCGCGGCAGCAACCGCATGGCCGCGGTCGATCGCGTCGCCGTGCTGGCCGCGTTGAACCTGGCCCACGAACTGCAGCTGCTGCGCGACGAAAACGCCCGCCAGGCGGTGGCCCTGCAGCAGACGCTGGCCGACCTGAACCGGCGTCTGGACCGCGCCATCGACGGCAACGCCTGAAGGTCGTGCACAACGCGTCTTCTCATATCTGAATTGGCACGGACTGTTGCCGACGAACGGCCTATCCAGATCCTGCGTGCTGGCTATAATGGCCACGCGTTCTCTGCGGTACTCGACGGCATGTGCAAACATTCGCCTTGTCCCTTAAGAACGACACCGGGAGCGCGACAGCGCCGGGAGTGCAGGTCCGCCTTGTAGCGGGAAGCCCGATGGTTCTCCAGCGTTCCCACTTGAGCCCCCGGGTTCAAGGTCGTTTCGCATGCATCGACATTGCGGAGAATGCAATATTCCAGCAAGGGCGGCGTCTTCGGGCGTCGCCCTTGTTCTTTGCGGCACAATGACGGCTGATCCTTGCCGCACGCTGCCATGACCGACCCGCGCCAGGCCCTGCGCCACGACCTGCGGCAACGCCGCCGCGACCTTTCCGCCGCTGAGCGCATCGCCGCCGCCGAATCGCTTGCCGATGCCCTGCTCGCCCTGCCGTTCGCCCCACGCGAAGGCGCCGTGGCCGGCTACTGGGCGCTGGATGGCGAAATCGCCCTGCACCGCTGGCAGCTGCAGCTGCCCGAAGGCCTCACCTACTGCCTGCCGGTACTGGCGGGCGACGTGCTGCGCTTCGCACCGTGGCGCCCCGGGCAGCCGCTGACCAGCAACCGCTATGGCATTCCCGAGCCGGACGTGGCGGTGGAAGACACCCTGGAACCGGCGCAGATGGCGCTGGTAGTAACCCCGCTGGTGGGTTTCGACACGCACTGCCGGCGGCTGGGCATGGGGGGCGGCTGGTATGATCGCAGCTTCGCCTTCCGCCACGACCGGCCGGCGCCGCCCTGGCTGGTCGGTGCTGCATTCGCGGTGCAGCAGGTCGAGTCCTTGCCGGTGGCGTCGTGGGACGTGCCGGTGGATGCGATCTGCACCGAAGACGGCACCCTGTTCCCCTCCGCTGCCCCCGTGAACGCATGACCGCCCGCAAGCGCTACTGGCTGATGAAGTCCGAACCGGACGCCTTCTCCATCGATGACCTGGCCAAGGTCAAGGTCGAACCCTGGAACGGGGTGCGCAACTACCAGGCGCGCAACTTCATGCGCGATGGCATGCAGGTGGGCGACGGCATCCTGTTCTACCACTCCAACACCAAGGTGCCGGGCATCGTCGGCCTGGCCACGGTGGCCAGCACGGCCTACCCGGACGACACCCAGTTCGATCCGAAATCCGACTACCACGACCCCAAGAGCACGCGCGAGAACCCGCGCTGGATGCTGGTGGACGTGGCCTTCGACCGCAAGCTCAAGCAGGTGATCGCGCTGGACGAGATCAAGCTGCACGCCGAAGCGCTCGGCGAAGGCTTCCCGCTTGTTGCCAAGGGCAACCGCCTGTCGGTGTTCCCGGTGACGGCCGCGCAGTGGAAGCTGCTGCTGTCGCTGGAAAAGAAATCCTGATTCCCTGCCTGAGAGTTCTCCCATGTCCGAAGCCAAGCGCCTGGCCGCCGAGAAAGCCATCGAGTACGTAGAAGACGGCATGATCGTCGGTGTCGGCACCGGTTCCACCGTGGCCTATTTCATCGATGCCCTGGCCCGCATCCAGCACCGCATCAAGGGCGCCGTGTCCAGCTCCGAGCAGAGCACCGCGCGCCTGAAGCAGCACGGCATCGAGGTGATCGAGCTGAACCACAGCGGCAACCTGTCGCTGTACGTGGACGGCGCCGATGAGTGCGACGCCAACAAGTGCCTGATCAAGGGCGGCGGTGCCGCGCTGACCCGCGAGAAGATCATCGCCGAGGCCAGCGAGCGCTTCATCTGCATCGTCGACCCGAGCAAGCAGGTGCCGGTGCTGGGCAGATTCCCGCTGCCGGTGGAAGTGATCCCGATGGCGCGCAGCCTGGTCGCCCGCCAGATCCGCGACATGACCGGCGGCCAGCCGACCTGGCGCGAAGGCGTGGTCACCGACAACGGCAACCAGATCCTGGACATCCACAACCTGCAGATCACCGATCCGGAAAAGCTGGAGCGCGAGCTCAACCAGCTGCCGGGCGTGGTCTGCGTGGGCCTGTTCGCGCGCCGTCGCGCCGATGTGGTGATCGTCGGCGGCGAGCCGCCGGTCGTGCTCTGACCCTTTCGAAGGATCCTGACGATGTCGCTGTTGCGTTCGCTGCTGATGCTCCCGCTGCTGGCCCTGGCCGGCTGCGCCACCGATGCGGCCCGCCATTGGGTCGAGCTGGATGGCGCCCGCTACCAGGTCGAGCTGGCCACCAACGATGAAACCCGCGCGCGCGGGTTGATGTTCCGCGACCAGATGGCCGCCGACCACGGCATGCTGTTCATCCACGACCGCGAGGAAATGCAGGCGTACTGGATGAAGAACACCAAGCTTGCGCTGGACATCCTGTACTTCGACAGCCAGCGCAAGCTGGTCAGCCAGCAGCGCGACGTGCCGCCGTGCTCGGCCGGCGATATGTGCCCGCCCTACCCCAGCGGCGGCCCTGCACGCTATGTGCTGGAGCTCAACGCCGGCCAGGCCGAGAAGCTGCAGCTGAAGGACGGCACCCAGCTGACTTTCGGCCCGGGCATCGAGTAGATCCTCGCCCTGCATTGAGGAGAACCGGCAGGTGCCGACCTTGGTCGGCACTGACCTGCCGCGCGCTGGCTGGCTGTGGTGTGGACCAAGGTCCACACCCACCGGAAGCCCATCGACAAGCCCAGCGACCCAGGCCGTGACTTTTTCACGCGGCACCGCTTGAAACCGCCTGCGAATGACGCCAGTCTGTGGTCATGCAGGACCGGATCTCTCTCCCCGACTGGGATGCACTGGCCGACCTCGAAGACGAGGCGCTGCCACTGTTGCCGACCGCACTGCTGATCGCGCGCGATGAATACCCCGATCTGCAGCCGTCCACCTACGACGCGTTGATCCAGAGCCATGTCGACCACCTCCGCTCGGAAGTGGACAGCATCGACAACAGCCCCTTGAAGATGGCGGCGATCAACCGCCACCTGTTCGACGAGCTGGGCTACAGCGGCGACCACGACGAGTACTACGACCCGCGCAACAGCTACCTCAACCAGGTATTCGAGCGGCGCCTGGGCAACCCGATCTCGCTGGCGCTGGTGCAGATGGAAGTCGCGCGCCGGCTGGGCATTCCGCTCGATGGCGTGTCCTTCCCCGGCCACTTCCTGGTGCGCCTGCCGGTGGACGACGGCGTGCTGGTGATGGACCCGTTCAACGGTGGCCGCCCGTTGGACGTGGACGAACTGCGCGAGCGGGCCAAATCACACCTGGGTGGGCAGATGCCCGACGACCAGGTGCTGGCGCAGATCCTCGACCCGGCGCCGGCGCGCGCGATCCTGATGCGCATGCTGCGTAACCTGCACGGCGTCTACGCCGAAGCCGGCGAGTGGGACCGTGCCGCACGCAGTGCCGATCGCCTGCTGAAGCTGGCCCCCGAGCAGGACGACGCGCTGCGGGATCGCGGCCTGGCCTATCTGCAGCTGGAGTATCTGGCCGGCGCCCGCCATGACCTGGGGCAGTACCTGAAGCGCAATCCCGAGGCCAGCGATGCGCAGTGGCTGCGCGAGAAGCTGATCGACCTCGGCGGGCCGGTGCCGCGGCTGCATTGAGGGAGTCGGTGTGTGGGCCAACGGTCCACACCCACCCCAACGGTCCGCACCCACAGAAGGGCCTGCAGGCCCCACCGGTCAATCGACTTCGACCATCTCGAAATCGGCCTTGGTCACCCCGCAATCGGGGCAGGTCCAGGTCTCGGGGATGTCCTCCCAGCGCGTCCCCGGCGCGATGCCCTCCTCCGGCAAGCCTTCCGCTTCGCTGTAAAGGAAGCCGCAGACCACGCACATCCAGGTGCGCAAGGTGGTGGGGGTGGCATCGCTCATCGGATAATCAGGGCTGGATTCACGGGCCGCCATTGTCCCATCGCGGTCCACTCACCGGTAGCCATCGATGACTTCTGCTTCCCCGGCGCCCCGCGGCGTCTACCTGATCACCCCGGACGAGCCCGATACCGCGCGCCTGCTGGCCCGTACCGCGCCGCTGCTGGCCGCTGGCGCCACCTGGCTGCAGTACCGCAACAAGACTGCCAGCGACGCGCTGCGGCAGGAACAGGCCATCGCCCTGCAGGCACTGTGTGCGGAACACGGTGTACCGCTGATCATCAACGACGACCCGGCGCTGGCCAAGGCAGTGGGCGCGGCCGGCGTGCATCTGGGCGGCACCGACGGCGACATCCCCAGCGCGCGCGCCCTGCTCGGCACGGACGCCATCATCGGCGCCTCCTGCTACGACCAGCTGGCCAATGCCGAAAAGGCCGTGGCCGCCGGCGCCAGCTATGTGGCCTTCGGCGCGTTCTTCCCGACCACCACCAAGGTCACCAGCAGCCGCGCCGATACCGACCTGCTGCGGCAAAGCGCCGCACTGGGCGTGCCGCGGGTGGCGATTGGCGGCCTGACGCCGGACAATGTCGGTCCCATCATCGATGCCGGCGCCGACCTGGTGGCCGTGGTCAGCAGCGTGTTCGCCGCCGAAGACCCGGTCGCGACCCAGCGCGCCTACCTCGCCCAGTTCGCGTAATGCCCAGGAAATCCGCATGAACCACGACCAGTCCCACGCCCTGTTCTCCCGTGCCCAGCAGCTGCTGCCGGGCGGCGTCAATTCGCCGGTGCGCGCGTTCAAGTCGGTCGGCGGCGAGCCGTTCTTCGTCGAACGCGCTGACGGCGCCTACCTGTACGACGTCGACGGCAACCGCTACATCGACTACGTCGGTTCCTGGGGCCCGATGATCGTCGGCCATAACCACCCGGCGGTGCGCCAGGCGGTGAAGAAGGCGATCGACAACGGCCTGTCGTTCGGTGCGCCGTGCGCGGCCGAAGTGACCATGGCCGAAACCATCACCCGCCTAGTGCCGTCGTGCGAGATGGTGCGCATGGTCAACTCCGGCACCGAGGCCACGCTGTCGGCGATCCGGCTGGCGCGTGGCGCCACCGGCCGCAACCGCATCGTCAAGTTCGAAGGCTGCTACCACGGCCACGGCGACTCGTTCCTGGTCAAGGCCGGCAGCGGCATGTTGACCCTGGGCGTGCCGACCTCGCCAGGCGTCCCGGCCGGCCTGAGCGAGCTGACCCTGACCCTGCCCTACAACGATTTCGAAGCCGCGACCGCGCTGTTCGAGCAGCAGGGTGACGACATCGCCGGCCTGATCATCGAACCGGTGGTCGGCAATGCCAACTGCATTCCGCCGCGCGAAGGCTACCTGCAGCATCTGCGTGAACTGTGTACGAAGCACGGCGCGCTGCTGATCTTCGACGAAGTGATGACCGGCTTCCGCGTCGCCCTGGGCGGTGCGCAGGCGCACTACGGCATCACCCCGGACCTGACCACCTTCGGCAAGATCATCGGCGGCGGCATGCCGGTGGGTGCCTACGGCGGTCGCCGCGAGCTGATGCAGCAGATCGCCCCGGCCGGCCCGATCTACCAGGCCGGTACGCTGAGCGGCAATCCGGTGGCAATGGCCGCTGGCCTGGCGATGCTGGAGCTGATCCAGCAGCCGGGCTTCCACGCCGACCTCGCCGAGCGCACGGCGCGCCTGTGCGCCGGTCTGGAAGCCGCCGCCGCCGACGCCGGCGTGGCCGTGACCACCACCCGCGTGGGCGCGATGTTCGGGCTGTTCTTCACCAACGAGAAGGTGGAGACCTATGCACAGGCCACCGCCTGTGACATTCCGGCGTTCAACCGCTTCTTCCACGCAATGCTGGACCAGGGCGTGTTCCTGGCACCGTCTGCGTACGAGGCCGGCTTCCTGTCCAGCGCGCACGACGATGCCGTGATCGAAGCAACGCTGGCCGCTGCACGCGTGGCGTTCAAGGCCGCCAAGGGCTGATCGCAAAAAGGGGACGGAGGGGATTAAATCGTTTGTACACAAACGACTTAATCCCCTCCGTCCCCTTTTTTCAACCGAAGACGAACTTGCCCTTCATCATCGCGAAGTGGCCCGGGAACGAGCAGAAGAAGGTGTAGTCACCGCCCTTCTGCAGGCCCTGGGTAGAGAAACGCACGCGCGTGGTCTCGCCACCGCCGATCACCTTGGTGTGCGCCAGCACGCGCTTGTCGGCCTTCGGCAGGTAGCTGTCGGCCAGGGTCATGCGCATGCCCGCCATCGCCACCGGCTGGTAGTCGGCGGTGCGGGTCAGCACCCAGTTGTGGCCCATCGCGGTAGTGGCCAGCTTGCCAGTGTGGCGCAGGGTCAGGTCCACGGCGGTGCAGTCGGCGGCGACCTTGATCTCGCGGCTGCTGAAGCTCATCTGGTCGGTGCTGTCGATGCTCACCGCACACACCCGCGCCATCGCCGACGGCGCCAGCATCAGCGCGCCCAGTCCCACTGCCACCCTCCAAGCCTTCATCGTTGCATCTCCTGCGGATTCAAGCGCCATTCTAGGCAGGCCCCTGTGGCCGCGTCTGCGACCGTCTGTCGCATGGCTGCTCCAGGGTTTCCCGCGTGTTCACTGCAATGGCATGCTCGGCCGATGCGGATCGATCTGTTGCTGTTGGATGTGGATGGCGTGCTGGTGCAGTACCAGCGCGCGCAACGCGTGCTGCACCTGGCCCAGGCGCTGCAGGTTCCGGCGCAGGCCGTGCAGGCCGCGCTGTATGACAGCGGACTGGAAGCGGCGCATGACAATGGCACGCTGGATGGCCCGGCCTATCTGGCGCAGCTGGGGGAGCGTCTGGGCACGACGGTCGATGTGGCTGCATGGACCGCGGCACGGCGGGCCGCCAGCCATCCGCAGGCTGCCGTGTTGCAGCGGCTGCAGCCCCTGCAGCTGCCGATGGCGGTGCTGACCAACAACGGCGCGCTGATGCGGCAGGCCTTGCCCACCCTGCTGCCGGAACTGTTCCCGGCCCTGCGGGAGCGTGTGTTCTGCAGCGCCGATTTCGGCCTGCGCAAACCCGCACCGGAAGTCTTCCTGCGCACGCTTGAGGTACTCGGCGTGGCGCCTTCGCACACGCTGTTCATTGATGACCTGTTCGCCAATGTGCGCGGCGCACGCGCTGCCGGCCTGCACGCGGAAACCGTGCGCGATGGCCGGGGATTGGGCAAGGTGTTGAAGCGCTATCGGATCGCGTGACGCGCTGTAGAGCCGAGCCCATGCTCGGCTCCTGTTGCCTGACATCGCGATGAGCCGAGCGTAGGCTCGGCTCTACAGATGCCTCTGCCGGCGTCAGCGCGCGGCAATGAACGCAGCAATCGCTGCGCGCAGGCGCTTCAGGCCTTCGGCCACTTCCTCGTCGGTGATGTTCAGCGACGGCACGAAGCGCAGCACGTCCGGGCCGGCCTGCAGGGTCAGCAGGCCGTGCTCGGCGGCGTGGTCGAGGATCGCACCGGCCTGGCCGGCAAAGTCCTTGCCCAGCACCGCGCCCAGCATCAGGCCACGGCCACGCACGTCGCTGAACACGCCGAATTCTTCGTTGATGCGCGCAAAGCCATCGCGCAGCGCCTTCGACTGGCGGCTGACATTGGCGGCGATCTCCGCCGAGGCCAGCTTGCGCAGCGCAACGCGTGCGACCGCAGCGGCCAACGGGTTGCCACCGAAGGTGGTGCCGTGTGCACCGAACTGCATGGTTTCGGCCACCTTCGGGCCGGCCAGCATCGCACCGATCGGGAAGCCGCCACCCAGCGCCTTGGCCAGGGTGACCATGTCCGGCACAACGTCGTCCTGCCAGTGCGCGAACAGCGTGCCGGTGCGGCCCATGCCGGCCTGGATCTCATCCAGCACCAGCAGCGCGTTGTGCTGGTCGCACAGCTCACGCACGCGCTTGAGGAAGCCGGACTTTGCCGGCATCACGCCGCCCTCGCCCTGGATCGGCTCCAGCATCACCGCTGCCACGTCACCGGCGGCCATCGCGGTTTCCAGCTGCACTTCATCGTTGAAATCGATGTAGCGGAAGCCACCCGGCAGCGGCTCGTAGCCTTCCTGGTACTTCGGCTGGGCAGTCGCGGTCACGGCGCCCATGGTGCGACCGTGGAAGCTGCCGCGGAAGGTGATGATCACCCGCTTGTCGGCCGGGCGGCCCTGGCTGGAGGCCCACTTGCGGACCATCTTGATCGCCACTTCATTGGCTTCGGCGCCGGAGTTGCACAGGAACACGCGCTCGGCGAAGCGGCTGGCCTTCACCAGCTCCTCGGCCAGGTGCAACGGCGGCGCGCTGTAGAACACGTTGCTGGTATGCCAGAGCTTGCCGGCCTGTTCGACCAGCGCGGCCACCAGGTCCGGGTCGTTGTGGCCCAGACCGCACACGGCGATGCCGGCGGCCAGGTCGATGAACTCACGGCCCTGGCTGTCCCACACGCGGGCGCCCTGGCCTCGCTCCAGTACCACCTGGCGGGGCTTGTAGACCGGCAGGTAATAGTGCGAAAGGGAGATCAGCGGATCGGTAGCGGCGGTCATGGCAGTCGGCAGGATTCAGGAATCCCCATTCTCGCGCCGGAACCCCTGCGGCACAATGCGCCCATGCGACCGTTTTCCGCCCCCCAGCTGAACCCCGCCACCGAGACCGGCTGGCGCCGTCGGTGGTTCGACATCATCTACCGCCACGACACCCGCCCTTCGCGCAATTTCGACCTGATCCTGGTGGTGGCGATCGTCGCCAGCATCCTGGTGGTGATGATCGACAGCGTGCAGCACCTGCACGCCGAATGGTCCACCGGCCTGTACATCCTGGAATGGGGCTTCACCATCATCTTCACCGCCGAGTACCTGCTGCGGCTGGCGGTGGTCAAGCGCCCGCTGCGGTATGCGGTGAGCATCTGGGGCATCATCGACCTGCTGTCGATCCTGCCCGCCTACCTGTCGATGTTCATCCCCGGCGCGCAGAGCCTGCTGGTGGTGCGCGCACTGCGCATCCTGCGCGTGTTCCGCATCCTCAAGCTGACCCGCTACATCGAAGAAAGCGGCGTGTTGATGACGTCGCTGTGGCGCAGCCGGCGCAAGGTGCTGGTGTTCCTGTTCACGGTGATCACCATCACCATCATCGCCGGTGCGCTGATGTACGTGATCGAGGGCCCCGAACACGGCTTCACCAATATCCCGGCCAGCATGTACTGGGCGGTGGTGACCATGGCCACGGTCGGCTTCGGTGACATCGTGCCGCAGACCGTGCTCGGCCGCTTCGTCACCTCGGTGCTGATCCTGATCGGCTACAGCATCATCGCCGTGCCCACCGGCATCTACACCGCCGAACTGGCCAGCACCATGCGCGAGGCCGAACAGGCCGCGCGCCGCGATGCGCGTGGCTGCCCGGACTGTGGGCTGGAAGGCCATGAGCCGGATGCACTGCACTGCCGCAAGTGCGGTGGCAAGCTGCCGGATGCGTTCAACCATTGAGGCACATGCCGGCCAGCGGCCGGCACTACCCCTTGGCGGTTACGCATGGATGCGTGCGCCGTTGCTCATCGCATGCGGTTGCTGGTGGTCACCAGATCGTTGTACGCGGCAAGGATCGTTGACTGCGCTCCCTCCGGGTCGGTGGTGAGCCAACTGCCCGACGCCTTCCGCTCTGCCGCCAGCGCTTCGGCGGTGATCGGCTTGTGCTGCTCCAGGCGCTCGACGCCGCGTCCCGCGGTACGGACCAGCTTGTCCGCCGAACGCTGCACGTGGCCCCACATCGGGTCGTCCTTGCCGACACCACCGTTCTGGATTTCTGTCACCAGTGCCTGATAGTCAGCCAGCTGCGCGCGCAGCGCCGCGACGTCCGGTGCGTCGTCCTGGAACGCCGTGGCCAATCGCTTGCCGTCGCCCAGCAGGCGAAGGTGGTAGTAGGCCAGCGAGCGCCCTTCGCTTTCCTCGATCTGCTTCAGCTGCGCGGCACGGCGATCGTTCTCGTTCTTTTCCAGCGCCACATCCATCGCTTCGCTGGCCTTGAAGAAATCGGCGTAGGCCTGCATCAGCGGGGCATGCTGGCTGCGCATCCCTTCACCGCCATCACGGCGATAGTCCTCGCGGGTGAAGTAGCCATCGGCACGCTCGACCAGGGTGTTCAATGCCTGGAATGCCTGCTGATAGTCACGCGCGGGGCCATCCACCGGCAGTGCCGGGGTCTTCGCCAGCGCGTCGGTCAGTGGCTGGCCGCAGTACTCGACGCGGTGCGACAGCACCTTTCCGGGCGAACGCGGCTGCGCTTCCTTGCCGGTCGGGCCGGCTTCGGAGTCCTTCATCCAGCTGGTGTAGGCCTGGAAGCCCTCGTGGATGGGCTGTTCAACGCCGTTGTAGCACTCGATGTAGGCGTTCACCTTCTCCAGCCCGGGGTCGGCCACGCCCAGCCCTGCCGATCTGTTGCAGCCGCTCAGGCCCGCCACAGCGCCGATCAGCAGCAGCGGCGCGATACGCAGACAGGACGTCGTCCTGGTCTCTCGCATGAGTACTGGTGCGCCGGTCACTGGCGGTTGCTCTGGAAAACGAGCGAGTTGTATTCCTGCATCAGCTTGCTGGCCGAACCGCGCGGCGCCATCGACGGCGAATCAAGCATGCGTCGTTCGAAATCGGTGTAAGGCTTTTTCTCGCTGACGCGCTGCAGCCGCTCCTTGCCTTCGCGCCGGAAATTCTCGGCCCCACGTTCGAAGCCTTCCCAGTCCGACTTGCCCGGCTCCTGGTCGGCAACCTTGGCGTGCGCTTCATCGGAAATGCGGTTGAAGGCATCCAGGCGTTCGCGGGCCTTGGCCTGATCGAAATCATCCTCGCTCATCAGATCCATGATGGCCTTGGCCTCCAGCATCATCGCCAGGCGGTAGTACTCGCGCGTGCGCCCCTCAGCCTGCTCCAGCGCCTTGAGCTGCTCGCGCTGGGCGGCGTCGTTCTGGCGCTCCAGCTCGGCATTGAACGTTTCGCTGGCAGCCACGAAATCCTTGAAGGCGGCCATCAAGGGCGCGTGCAGCTGCTTGCCCTTGGCAAACTGGTCGTCTTCGTAGTCCTGGCGATCGTAGTAGTCGTGCGCGTCCTTGCTGACCGGCACCAGCGCTTTCAGCGCCTGCTGGTAATGGCCTGCAGCAGCATCGAGTTCGGCCAGCGCCGGCTTGGCAGCGATCGCCCCGGTCACCGGGGCGTCGCACTGCTTCATGTCGTAATCGCTGATCTCGAACGGTCCGTACACGTGCGTCTCGCGCCCGGTCGGGCCAGCGTCGACGTCCTTGATCCAGCGCGTGTAGGACTGGATGCTGCCGTGGGTCTTCGAATCCAGCGCGTTGAAGCAGCCGATGTAGGCGTTGAGCTTGGCGGTCAACTGCTGCTGTGTATCGGACGGCGCCGCGCTGGTGTCCGGCGTGCCGGAGGCAGCGGCGCCGCCCGCAGCTGCGGGTGCCTTGCCACCGCAGGCGGTCAGGATCAACGACAACGAAGCGGCCAGCGCCGCGACGGAAAGAGTGCGTGACATGTGTTCACATCCCTGTTGAAAACGATTACAGCCACGCATTCTAGCGCAGCAGGCCGAGGGTCGCAGCCCTCGGCCTCTTCCAGCGACGCGTGGTCAATCCAGGAACAGATCCGGCAACAACGGACGCGACGGATCCACCGCATAGCCCGAAAGATCGGTGATACCGGCCTGCGCCAGCACTTCATCGTCGATCAGGAACTGGCCGTGGAAGCCCGCCGCTTCGCGCACCAGTACCGCGTGTGCGGCGTCGGCCATGATCTGCGGCGTGCGGCAACCGGCCGCATCCACGCCCGGAATCATGTTGATCGCATCGGTGGCGATCACCGTGCGCGGCCACAACGCGTTCACCGCCACGCCCTGCGGGCCGAATTCCGCGGCCAGGCCCAGGGTGACGAAGCTCATGCCCATCTTTGCCAGCGTGTAGCCGGTATGTGCGCCCCACCACTTTGGCTCCAGGCTCGGCGGCGGTGCCAGGGTCAGGATGTGCGGGTTCGGCGCCTGCAGCAGGTACGGCAGGCAGGCCTGCGCACACAGGAAACTGCCGCGCGCATTGACCTGCTGCATCAGGTCGAAACGCTTCATCGGCGTATCCAGCGTGCCGCGCAGCCAGATCGCGCTGGCGTTGTTGATCAGGATGTCGATGCCACCGAAGGTGTCGACCGTGGCCGCCACCGCCGCCTGCACCTGCTCTTCCTCGCGGATGTCGCACTTCAGCGCCAGGCCCTGCCCGCCTGCAGCCGTCACCGCTTCGGCGGCGGTGTGGATGGTGCCCGGCAGCTTCGGATTCGGCACCGACGACTTGGCCGCAATGGCCACATTGGCGCCGTCGCGCGCAGCGCGCAGTGCGATGGCCAGGCCGATGCCACGCGAGGCACCGGTGATGAAAAGCGTTTTGCCCTGCAGACTGCCCACGTTCCACACTCCAGCGTATGCAATGAGCCGCTAGTATGCCGCGCCGACGCGGAGTTCACCCGCCCTTGACGATACTCGGGCCTCCAGACAACGCACGAGGTCCACGCCATGCGCCGTTCCCGCCTGTTGCTGCCTGCCCTGGGGCTTGCCCTGCTGACCGCCTGCCAGGGCCGTTCGCCGGAACCCGGAAAGGAGCCGCCCGCCGGTGACGCGCCCAGTGCGGAGAAGGCCGCCGCCGACGGCAAGATGCGCTGGAGCGAGGCGGTGGTCTGGGATGGCGACCTCAACGCCTGCCGCCAGGGCGAGAATGCGGCCACCCGGGATTGCCTTCGCGACGCGATGCGCGCCGGTGGCGCCAGTGCCGAGGCCATCACCGCCGCCGAGCAGTTGTCCACCGGCGGTGAGTTGGCCTATGTGACCGCCTGGCACGAGAACGAAGGACTGGGCATTGCCACGGTCGAGTATCCGTTCCGCGCCAACACCAATGAAGGTACCCGTCTGGTTGATGCCAGCGGCAAGCGCATCGATGTGGATGCCGTGCAGTTGGACGACACCCTGCGTGCCGACCCCACTGTGCAGGAACTGCTGAAGGCCAACCCGCAAGCCACGCCGTTCGCACCGGCGCAGTCGGCCGGCGCCTCGCCGCTGGAGAACGGTGGCATCCGTTTGCTGTACCGCACGCCGCTGCGCGACTGCCACGCCTGCCCGGATGTGGGGCAGTTGCAGATTGCCTATGACTTCGACGCCAAGCGCAACTTCATTGGCCAGCAGGTGGTGCCGGCGACGCCGTAAGGCGTTGAGCGTTGAGCGTTGAGCGTCGCGATGCTGTGGTAGCGCCGGGCCTTGCCCGGCGACATCGACTGAGCGGACCATGGATATGGGCTTTCCCCTGACCAAAAGCCGAACGACGACCAGAGCGGCAGCGCCTCGTATTTCGCGACGGAGAGAATCAAAGGGATCGTCGATAGAATGATTCAGTCGCCAACCGGCTTCCAATTACCGATCTAACATAGGTAGCCCGCGCTTTGCCGGACTGTGAGTACTCGGCAAAAATCGCCATTGCTTCGGACCTCATCTCGGCACCACCGGTGGCCGTAAATATGAAGAATGAGGGCTCAAGATAACCAACAGTCTCCCGCATAAATCGCCTGCACTCATCAAGCGGAAAATCTATGGCGTAATCCGCCCAATCGATGTAGCGCCTCCAGAAAGCAGAGACCCCCCATTTCCCGTGCTTCTCATCAACGAAGAGCTTCAACTCAGAGAGCATATTGGCGCATGCATCTACAGTTTCGTCATCCAAATCCAGGGAAGCGACGCGACCGGGATCAACCGCCTGCCAACAAAAAACCATGAAGTCTGCAATAAAGCCCTCTTCACAGCCTTCGAAGAAATTGCTCTTGTACCAAGCAATAGTTTTGGTCACATCAGCCAATTCATCAGAATCAATCATCACCCCACCTTTCCGGCGGGATTAACGTCTGCGTTGACTATCCCACCGTTCCGCACATGAACCCAAACCTGCGCCCCTCCTCTCATCGTCTGAGTGTACGTACTGACGCCGGCAGTGTTGGCGTTGAAGTTTCCAGCCCCCACCAGATCCATCTCGACACTGAAGCGACGCCGCATCTGCACAGGCAGTGCGTTGTTGCCGGGAAGGCTGACATCGGTCACGGCAAATTCGGTCTTGCCGTTGTAGAGGCTGACACTCTCACCAAAGAGATCGTCCTTCAGCGCAGTCAGATTCTGTGCGGACTCGATGAGCTTGCGATACTCCTGATACGGCTGGACCGCCGAGACCGTTCCCGCACCCACACACAGCATCAGTACCGCAATCACGCGGTACTGCCAAGTAGAAAATCGACTCACAGCATTCCCCTCGCGTCCGCATGCGAGCCCGCGCCAAGGCGGCGCGACGACGCTTCCATGCGACTCTCTTGCTCTCGATTCTAAGTGAGTGCCACGGGCAGATGAAAGGTATTTTCAGCGCCAATTACCTGGCGCCTACGTGCAATCATCGAACTGCGAACAGCATCCACGCATGGCGTGGATCTACCGGTACAACTGCACCTGCTTCTCCAGCAGATGCGGCACGATCAGCCGATGCAACGGCGCAACCGGCAGCATGTATACACGCCCGAACGCGTTGTGCGTATGCACCACGGTCGCCACTTCCAGCACGTCGCCCTGCCACTGCAGGGCCAGCTGCACACGCAAGTGGCGGTCGTTGTCCTCCAGCACGATGGCATCGTCATCCATCGACTGCAGGGTGAAGATGCCCAGCCGCTGGCCGGGTTGAGGATCTTCGACAACCTGCACCGCCCGCAACGAGCCCAGATGCTTCATGCCGAGCAGGCGCATGCCGTGGTTGCGCAGCGCCATCAGCCCATCGAACCAGCCGGGAATGGTCGCCGCCATGTCGCGGTAGGCCTGCAAGGCCGAGCGCCCATCACGACGGGTCGTCGCCTGACAGGCGTGCACGAAGTCGGAGCCAGCCAGTTGTGGGCGCAGGACGCTGCAAGCACTCGGCGGGCCGGTCACTACCCGCGATACCTTCACGGCTTGGGCCCCTGCCCTTCGTTGTCTTCCCAATGCAGGATGCGGCGGGTGACGAAGCGGTAGACCGGCTTGCCGGTAGCAAACCACAGTTCGCGCACCCACGAGGTGCGCTTGAGCAACCGCTTCTCCACCGGCGTAAGCAATTCACGGCAGTACATGCGCTTGTGCTTGAGCAGGTGGCGCAGGTCCTCGCGCGCCAGCAGCCGCATCCAGCGCGAGCGCGGCTTGCCGATCACCGCCAGCTGGAAGTCGATCAGCGCCGGCCGTCCATCTTCAGTGACCAGCCAGTTGGCTTCCTTGGCCAGATCGTTGTGGGCCACGCCGTTGCGATGCAGCTGCTGCAGCAACCGGCGCGCGGCGCGGAACCAGGCCAGGTCGCCGCGCGGCGGGCGCTGGTACATGGCGTCGCCGGCCATGAAGCTGCGATCCAGGTGATGGCCATTCCAGGCCAGCAGCTGCGGTACGTCGGCCATGCCGTGAATGTGCTTCAGCGCGCGGGCTTCACGGCGGGCCAGCCACCACGCAGGCAGCCGCAACCACAGCGGCGTGGCGCCCAGATCACGGCGCACGAAGGGGCCATCAGGCCCTTTCACAAGGAGGATCCGGCCGAAGCTGTCGGCCTTCAAAGCATGCGGTTGAGCGTCGGGCGTATGCGGCATGGGCCCATTCTAGGCGATGGCACTGGTTGCAAACGGTCACGAAGCGGCTGGGAACCAGTCACCTTCACGCCCCTATAATCGGGCAATGGACTCTTCATGGATCGACGCCACCCTCGCGTGGATTGCCGCTCATCCCGTGTTGGCGGGTGCGGTCATTTTTCTGATCGCCTTCTGCGATGCGGTCATCATTCTCGGCGCGATCGTGCCGGCGCTTCCGTTGCTGTTCGCGGTGGGCGTGTTCATCGGCCTGGGCCAGATCTCCGGGCCGTACGCGGTGGCGGCGGCAGCCCTGGGCGCGTTCGCCGGTGACGGCATCAGTTACTGGATCGGCCGCCGCTGGGGCGACCGGCTGCGTGGCGTGTGGCCGTTCAGCCGCTACCCGCAGCTGCTCGACCGCGGCGAGAACCTGTTCCGCCGCAACGCCTTCAAAAGCATCCTGATCGCACGCTACGTCGGCGCGATCCGCCCATTCGTGCCGGCCATCGCCGGCATGATGAAGATGCCGGCCAGCCGCTACGTGCAGGCCAGCGGCATCGCCAGCATCTCCTGGGCGGTACTGTTCCTGGCCCCGGGCTGGATCCTCGGTGAGGCGTATGACGCGGTAGCCGCCGTGGCCGGGCGACTGGTGGTGGTGGTCGGCCTGCTGGCGGTGATCCTTGGCCTGGTCTGGGCCATCGTGCTGTACGGCTACCGCTGGTCGGCCGCGCGCATGGACAACTGGCTGGCACGCCTGCTGGACTGGTCCAACCGCCACCCGACGCTGGGCCGCTATACCGTCGGCGTGCTTGATCCCAAGCGCCGTGAATCGGTGCCGCTGGCGATGCTGGCGTTGATGCTGCTGGTACTGGGCTGGGGCTGGTTCGCATTGCTGACCGTGGTGGTCGCGCACGGCAAGCCGCTGGCGATCGACCTGCTGGTGCACCAGGCCATGCTGGCGCTGCGCAACCCGCTGGCCGATTACCCGATGGCCGCGCTGGCGTCGCTGGGCGCCTGGCAGGTCCTGCTGCCGGCCACCGCTGCAGCGATGGGCTACCTGATCTGGCGCCGGCGCTGGATGGCGGCCGCACATTGGCTGGCCGCCCTCGCCTTCGGCCTGGCGCTGACCATGCTGCTCGGTGCCACCGTGGATGTGGTGCGCCCGGTCGACGCCAGCAGCGGCTTCGGCTTCCCCTCGGTGTCGGTGACCATGGCCACCATCACCTTCGGCTTCTTCGCAGTGCTGATCGCGCGTGAGATGCCCGGCCGCACCCGCGTCTGGCCGTACCTGGTGTCGGGCATCGTGGTCAGCCTGATCGGCTTCTCGCGCCTGTACCTGGGCGCGCATTGGCTGAGCGATGTGGTCGGCGGCATGCTGTTCGGCACGTTCTGGCTGCTGGTGCTGGGCATCGCCTACCGCCGCCGCTTCAACCGCTCGTTCTGGGTGAAGCCGGTGGCGTGGCTGTTCTACGGCGTCTTCGCCGTGGCGGCCATGTGCTATGCGCCGCGCAACATCCCGGTGAAGCTGGAACGCTTCGAACCGACCCTGCCGGCACCACAGGCGATGGACATGCAGGCCTGGTGGCAGCACGACTGGGTGACGCTGCCGGCGCGCCGCAATGAGTTCGACGACGACCAGCGCTGGCCGCTGGACGTGCAGGTGGCCGGGCCGCTGGCACCGCTGCAGGCGCAGCTGGAAGCACGCGGCTGGAAGCGGCAGGAACAGGCGGGCTGGCAACAGGCGCTGCTGATGCTGGACAAGAACACCGGCGCCGACGAACTACCGGTGCTGCCGGCCACGCTGGACACCCGCGTGGAAGCACTGCTGATGGTGCGCCAGGGCGCGCAGCCGGATGAGCGCTATGTGCTGCGCCTGTGGCCGGCGCCCGCGCAGCTGCAGCCGGGCAGCACGCCGCTGTGGCTGGGCAGCGCGCAGACCCTGCGCTACGAGCGCCACTTCGAATGGATCGGCATGTGGCACCCGTTGCGTGGCGTCGACCCGGCATTGAATGCCGTGAAGGACGCCGTGCAGGACCTGCCGCAGCGCGAGGATGTGCACAGCGAAACCGGGTTGCCGGTGCTGCGGTTGAAGACCACCACGCCCTGACCGGTACCGGTGCGCGGCCACCCACTGTAGAGCCACGCCATGCGTGGATGGCATTCCCCGCATACCCCAGCGTGTGCACCAAGGTGCACACCCACCCGGGGCAGGCTGTTACGGCATCCAGCCCAGCAACTGCTGCAGTCGCTGGTGCGGATCATCCATCTGCAACAGCTGCAGGCGCTGCTGCTCACTCAGCGGCAGCAGCTCGGCCAGCCGCCAGCCGACCCAGCTGGCCTGGTCCAGCAACGCCGGGTTGGCCGGTGCATAGGCTTCACCCGCCTGTTCGATGATGTGCCCCAGCACCGTGGCCAGCAGCGCATGCTGCGGCCGCAGTTCGTCGTCGGGGTCTTCCTCGCACCAGCGCACATCGGCCACCACCAGCCCGTTGTCGCGCACACGGGTGCGCTCGACATGGAAGCGGCGGGTGCCGCGCAGACGCAACTGCAGCACGCCGTCGGCGCCGACATCGAAGTCTTCGATGCGTACCTGCACGCCATACGCGGCCGGCGTTGCCGGGGCTCCCACTTCCTGGCCGTCGAGGATCAGGCAGACACCAAAGCCCTCACCACTGCGGCCGCTGTCGCGCACCAGATCCAGGTAGCGCCGCTCGAACACGCGCAGGCCCACCGCCGCACCCGGCACCAGCGTGGTGTGCAGCGGAAACAGCGGCAGCGAACCGTCGACGCTCATCGGGCCTGCAGCGCGGCAAGGAAGCGGCGCGGTGCGCCGTCGAAGCCACCGTTGGACATGAACACCACGTGGTCACCCCTGCGCGCGCTGGCCTGCAATTGCGCCAGCAGCGCGTCGGTATCGGGCACCGCGTGCGCTTCGCCACGCACTGCGGCGATCACCGCAGCAGCATCCCAGGCCAGTTCCGGGCGATGCAGGAACACCACTTCATCGGCCAGCGCCAGCGAGGGTGCCAGCGCCTGCGCGTGTGCGCCCAGCCGCATCGAATTGCTGCGCGGCTCCATCGCGACCACGATGCGCGCATCGCCCACCTTGGCGCGCAGCCCTTCCAGCGTGGTGGCGATTGCGGTCGGGTGGTGGGCGAAATCGTCGTAGACGGTGATGCCCTCGTGGCTGCCGATCACTTCCATGCGCCGCTTGACGCTGCGGAAGCGCGCCAGCGCCGGGATCACCTCGGCCGGCGCGACACCCACCGCATGTGCGGCTGCCAGCGCCGCCAGGCCGTTGAGGACGTTGTGGCGTCCCAGCAACGACCACTGCACGTCGCCCAGCGCCTGCCCGCGATGGTGCACGCGGAACGCGCTGCCATCGGCAGCCAGCAGTTCCGCATGCCACTCCAGCGATGGATCGAAGCCGAAGCGCTCGATCGGGGTCCAGCAGCCCATCGCCAGCACTTCGGCCAGATGCTGATCCTCGCCATTGACGATCAGTCGGCCACGCGCCGGCACCGTGCGCACCAAGTGGTGGAACTGGCGCTGGATCGCGGCCACGTCCGGGAAGATGTCGGCGTGGTCGTATTCAAGGTTGTTGAGGATGGCCACCAGCGGCCGGTAGTGCACGAACTTGCTGCGCTTGTCGAAGAATGCGGTGTCGTACTCGTCGGCCTCGACCACGAACTCGCGGCCCTGGCCCAGGCGGGCGGAGACGCCGAAATCCTCGGCGACGCCGCCGATCAGGAAACCGGGAGAACGACCGGCGCTTTCCAGCAGCCAGGTGAGGATGGTGGTAGTGGTGGTCTTGCCGTGGGTACCGGCCACGGCCAGCGTGTCGCGGCCCGGCAGCACCTGTTCCGACAGCCACTGGGCACCGGAAATGTAGCGCTGGCCGGCGTCGAGCACGGCCTCAACGGCGGCATTGCCGCGCGAGAGTGCGTTGCCGATCACCACCTCGTCGGTGCCCGGTGGCACGCTGTCGGCGCGGTAGCCCTGGTCCAGGGTGATACCCAGCTGCTCGAGCTGGGTCGACATCGGCGGATAGATGGCCTGGTCGCTGCCACTGACCGTATGGCCCAGTTCCCGCGCCAGGGCGGCCACGCCGCCCATGAAGGTGCCGGCGATTGCAAGGATATGTACGCTGCTCATGACCGAGGATTGTGACCGATGACGGCTGTATAGGGCCAATGTCCGATCCGGGGTAAGACAAGTCCTACACAGGATGTGAGAAAACTCCAATCTTCTGTCAGGGAAATCCCGATAGCGATGTTCTGTGAACCCGGACACAATTCGAACTGCCAGCCGCAGTACCCGAACCGGTCCTACTCCCCAAGAGGCCATCCCCAAGGGAGCTCATGCTGCGGGGCCCTGAGCAAGCCCTCTGCTGGCGCCTATCAAACGACACAGGCCTGGTCCTCGCGGACCAGGCCTGTGTTTTTTGCGCCCGAAGGGCCGGCAGTGCACCGGCCCTGCAGGATCAACCCTTGATCGCCGCCAGGATGCGGGCTTCGATCTCGTCCAGCTCGCCGACGCCATCGACGCGGGCCAGGGTGCCACGGCCGGCGTAGAAGTCCACCACGGGGGCAGTCTGGTCGTTGTAGACCTGCAGGCGCTGGCGCACCGCTTCCGGCGTGTCATCGGCGCGGCCCTGCTCCTTGGCGCGACCGGCGATGCGGTCGACCAGCAGCTCGGTGGCCACGTCCAGCTGCACCACGGCATCCAGCGGCTGGCCGATCTTGGCCAGCAGGCCGTCCATCGCATTGGCCTGGGCCACATTGCGCGGGTAGCCATCGAGGATGAAGCCCTTGGCGACATCGGCCTGGGTCAGGCGCGACTCCAGCATGCCCAGCAGGATGTCGTCCGACACCAGGTTGCCGGCATCCATCACCGTCTTGGCCTGCTTGCCCAGCTCCGTGCCGGCGGCGATTTCCGCGCGCAGCATGTCACCGGTCGAAATGTGGGCGATCCCCAGCTTTTCCTTCAGGCGCGTCGCCTGTGTCCCCTTGCCCGAACCGGGCGGTCCCAACAGAACCAATCGCATTGACCTGACTCCAACGTGTTGAAAACAAAGAAGGTTCGCGTCCCGGACGGACCGGTATCGCTGCACCGCAATAGCGCCACTTTACCGCATCCGGGTAATGTCCCTGCAATGTCCCCTCCCCCGAGCAGGTAGAAGCATGCGCAACGGTACTCTCCTCTACGCCCAGTCCGGCGGTGTCACCGCGGTCATCAATGCCACGGCGGCAGCGGTGATCGAGCAGGCCCGGGCCAAGGGCATCAAGGTCCTTGCCGCCCGCAACGGCATCCTCGGCGCGCTGCGCGAGGAGCTGATCGACACCAGCAAGGAGAGCGCCGCCGCGATCCGCGCCCTGGCCCATACCCCGGGTGGCGCCTTCGGCTCGTGCCGGGTGAAGCTGAAATCGCTGGACGCCGACCGCGCCCGCTACGACCGCCTGCTGGAGGTGCTGCGCGCGCACGACGTTCGCTGGTTCCTCTACAACGGCGGCAACGACTCGGCCGATACCGCACTGAAGGTCTCGCAGCTGGCCAAGGCCTCCGGCTACGACCTGACCTGCATCGGCGTGCCCAAGACCATCGACAACGACCTGGCAGTGACCGACACCTGCCCCGGCTTCGGCTCGGCGGCCAAGTACACCGCCGTCTCGGTGCGCGAAGCGGCGCTGGACGTGGCGGCGATGGCCGAGACCTCCACCCGCGTTTTCATCTACGAGGCCATGGGCCGCCATGCGGGCTGGCTGGCTGCGGCCGCCGGCCTTGCCGGCAACGGCGATGACGAAGCGCCGCACATCATCCTGCTGCCCGAACGCGCCTATGACGAGGCGGCGTTCCTGGCCAAGGTCAAGGCCGTGGTCGACCGCGTCGGCTACTGCGTGGTGGTGGCGTCGGAAGGCATCGCCACCGCCGATGGCCGCTTCGTCGCCGACGCCGGTGGCGGCAAGGACTCGTTCGGGCACTCGCAGTTGGGCGGCGTGGCCGCGCACCTGGCCCGCCGGGTCAAGGACCAGCTGGGCCTGAAGGTCCATTGGGCGCTGCCCGATTACCTGCAGCGCTCGGCCCGCCACCTGGCCAGCAAGACCGACTGGGAGCAGGCGCAGGCGGTCGGCAAGGCCGCGGTGCAGCTGGCGCTGAAGGGCCAGAACGGCGTGATGCCGGTGATCGTGCGCAGCAGCGACGCACCGTACCGCTGGAAGATCGAAGCGGCGCCGCTGTCGAAGATCGCCAACCATGAAAAGAAGATGCCCGCCGGCTTCATCCGCCGCGACGGCTTCGGTATCACCGCCAAAGCGCGCGCCTACCTGTCGCCGCTGATCAAGGGCGAAGCCCCGCTGCCGTATGGCACCGATGGACTGCCCAAGTACGTCACCCTCAAGAACGTGGCGGTGAAGCAGAAGCTGCCGGCCTTCGAAGGCTGAGCCGAAAAAGGGGACGGAGGGGATTAAGTCGTATACGCCCCTCTGTGCTGAGCCCTGTGCGGAGCGCAGGGCACATTGCAGCGACCACCGAAGCACCCCACAATCGGGCTCCGGCCCGGGGCAAAGGGGCCGCCGCAAGCCAGATTCGACGCTGCCCGGCCACCTGGCCTGGGCCTGTGCTGCCATTTCACAAGGACTGTAACCATGAAGCACCCGATCCTGATCGCCGCGCTGCTGTGCGGTGCTGCCGCACCCGCCTTCGCTGCGACCTGCGAAAGCAACTTCCAGAAGAAGGGCAATCCCTTCGTCGGCACGACCTTCACTTCATCGGTCACCCATCCGGACCTGACCGTGGCGAGTGCCATCGGCCAGATGCGGGTGATCGCCAAGAACGCCAACATGGACGTCCTCAGCGAGGACGTGGAAGGCGGCTCGATGCTGATCGAAGAGCCGGAATCCATGGCCCACAAGCCGATCCCGATGATCATCAGCGCCACTTCCGAAGGCGGCCAGGGCACCGTCGGCATGGTGGTGAAGGTCAACAAGGGCGCCATTGCCTCGGCCGATGGCGTGCGTGAAGAAATGTGCAAGCTGCTCAACCAGATCAAGCCGGGCAAGGCTGGCGAACAGGCAGCCAAGGCCACTCCGCAGGCGTCGGTGGTAACGATTGCCGCCGACCGCTTCGGCTTCCAGCTGCGCAACCAGAACAAGGACAACCCGGCCGCGGTCGAGCCGCGCTACAAGGGCAAGACCTACGCCATCACCGGTCGCATCACCACCGTGCTGCGCAGTGGCGGCACCTACAACACCAGCTTCGACCTGCCCAGCGATGGCAGCATCGACTTTGAGCGTGTGGCCATTTCCTGCTCGTTCGCAGCCAACCAGGCCGCGTATGCGCTGGCCCTGCGCCCGCGCGAGAAAGTGACGCTGACCGGCGTGGTCGACAGCTACGACCAGATTGGTCGTGTGCTGTGGCTGAAGGACTGCCGCGGCAACTGATCCGCTGCCGGCATTGGAAAAGGCCCGGGTGCGCAGGCGCCCGGGCCTTTTCGTTTCCACAGCGGTTCACGCCTGGCGCACGTGCATCGCTGGATGATGGATGCGCCGCCTGGAGATCATCATGGCATTGCGTGTTGTTCGACTGGGTATGCCGCGCCACCCCAGCGAGGGGCTGCGTATCGGTACCGTGCGGCGCCCGCCGCGTGGCGTGCCGCGCAGCGAGTTCGCCCGGCAGGACTGGTATGACGTCTGGTTCCCGACCCTGTCACCCAGCGCCGAGCTGGTGAAGCAGGCGCATGAGGCGAAGTCGGCCGCCGACTGGACTGCGTTCTTCCGCCACTACAAGGCCGAGATGAGGGCGCCGGATGCGGCCCACGCGCTGGACCTGCTGGCCGCGATGTCACGGCACAGCGACATCAGCGTAGGGTGCTACTGCGAGGATGAAGCGCATTGCCATCGCAAGGCATTGCGCGAGTTGCTGGTAGTGCGGGGAGCAATGCTGGCGGAGTGATCCCCCAGATGCCGGCCAGCGGCCGGCACTACCGGGGGATGACTGCGTGGGTGCACCGCCCACGCAACTTCAATTGCAGGCCTTGCCTTCCATCTGCAGCTGCGCGGCGAACATGGTCACCTGCGGAATCTGGCCGGCCGCGGCCTGCTTCTTGGCCTCTTCCAGATAGATGCGCGACTGGCCCTGACCGTCCAGCTCGACCTTGTTGCTTGACGGCAGTCGCCACACGCGCACCACCGCCTGCTGTGCCGGGCATGCTGCGCTGGGCACGCGGATCACATCATTGAGCTTCCAGCCCTTGTCGGCACTTGGCTGTGCCTTGGCGTAGTCGACGAAGCGCGCGCGTGGCTGGCACTGCTCGCTGGTCCGCACCGGCGCAAAGCGGTACGGCTCGGCCGCCTGGCCGGTGAAGGCACCTTCCAGGCGCGCGCAGGCCTCGGGGATCTGCCGCAGGGTGTGCACTGCGCCCACTGCCTGGGGAGCGCCCACGGCGCGCTGCAGCTCCGGGGTTTCCGCGGCGAGTGCCGGTACGGCCGGGACCAGGGCGGCAAGCATCAACAGGGACAGGCGCATGGGGAATCTCCTACGGGACTGTGCGCAGGCTTGCAGAGGCTGGCTTAACGGGGTGCAAAGGCCTGCGGCTCTCGAATCTTGCCCCTGGCCCGGCGCCATGCGCCGCGGCTCGCAGGAGCCAGTCGAGCACTGGCTCGACTCTACAGTGCGCCGAACGCATACTGCGGGCACCAGGGAATGCTGAACACCGCCATACGTCGGACGACCACCAAGGTCGGTACGGGTTGGTTCCAGGCTGCAGCCCGTCGTCCCCCTCGTGGTGCCGTTCATCGCCACTGGATGCCTACATCCATTCTGCGGAGGGGTCTAATGCTGGAACGTCACGGGCTTTCATTGGCGCTGGGCTGCGCCATTCTCGCGATCCTGTTCGGAATCGTCTCGGCGCGCTGGATCCTGCGCCAACCCACCGGCAATGAACGCATGGTCGCGATCGCCACCGCGATCCAGGAAGGTGCGCGTGCCTACCTCAACCGCCAGTACCTGACCATCGGCGTGGCCGGCGTGGTGCTGTTCGTGCTGGTCGGTGTGTTCCTCAGCTGGTACACCGCGATCGGCTTCGCGGTCGGCGCGGTGCTGTCCGGCGCGGCCGGCTACATCGGCATGAACGTGTCGGTACGCGCCAACGTGCGCACTGCCGAAGCTGCACGCCACGGCATCAGCGCCGCAATGGACGTCGCCTTCCGCGGCGGTGCGATCACCGGCATGCTGGTGGTCGGCCTGGGCCTGCTGGGTGTGGCCGGCTACTACGCATTGCTGCTGCGGATGGGCCTGCCGATGGAACAGGCGCTGCACGCGCTGGTCGGTCTGGCGTTCGGTTCGTCGCTGATCTCGATCTTCGCGCGTCTGGGCGGCGGCATCTTCACCAAGGGCGCCGATGTGGGCGCCGATCTGGTCGGCAAGGTCGAAGCCGGTATTCCCGAAGACGATCCACGCAACCCGGCGGTGATCGCCGACAACGTCGGTGACAACGTCGGCGACTGCGCCGGCATGGCCGCCGACCTGTTCGAGACCTATGCGGTCACCGTCATCGCCACCATGCTGCTGGGCAACCTGATGCTGGCCGAGGCGGGCGCCAATGCCGTGCTGTATCCGCTGGTGCTGGGCGGTGTGTCGATCATCGCCTCGATCATCGGTGCGCTGTTCGTCAAGGTGAAGCCGGGCGGCTCGATCATGGGCGCGCTGTACAAGGGCGTGATCGTCTCCGGCGTGCTGGCCGCGATCGCGTTCTACCCGATCACCACCGGGCTGATGGGCGACAACGTGCATGGGCCGATGGCGCTGTACGGCTGCGCGCTGATCGGCCTGGTCCTGACCGGGCTGATCGTGTGGATCACCGAGTACTACACCGGTACCCAGTACAAGCCGGTCCAACACGTGGCACAGGCCTCGACCACCGGCCATGGCACCAACATCATCGCCGGCCTGGGCATCTCGATGAAGTCCACTGCGCTGCCGGTGGTGGCGGTGTGTGCGGCGATCTGGGGCGCGTTCGCGCTGGGCGGCCTGTATGGCATCGCCATCGCCGCCACCGCGATGCTGTCGATGGCTGGCATGATCGTCGCCCTCGACGCCTACGGACCGATCACCGACAACGCCGGCGGCATCGCCGAAATGGCCGAGCTGCCTTCGGAGATCCGCGACATCACCGATCCCCTGGACGCGGTGGGCAACACCACCAAGGCGGTGACCAAGGGCTATGCGATCGGCTCGGCGGCACTGGCCGCACTGGTGCTGTTCGCCGATTACACCCACAACCTGCAGGCGGCCAATCCCGGCCAGGAGTTCCGCTTCGATCTCAGCGACCACACGGTGATCATCGGCCTGCTGATCGGCGGCCTGATCCCCTACCTGTTCGGTGCGATGGCGATGGAAGCGGTCGGTCGTGCGGCCGGCGCGGTGGTAGAGGAAGTGCGGCGCCAGTTCCGCGAGATCCCCGGCATCATGCAGGGCACCGGCAAGCCGCAGTACGACAAAGCGGTGGACATGCTGACCCGTTCGGCGATCCGCGAAATGATCGTGCCGTCGCTGCTGCCGGTCGCCGTGCCGGTGGTGGTCGGCCTGCTGCTTGGGCCGCGCGCACTGGGCGGCCTGCTGATCGGCACGATCGTGACCGGCCTGTTCGTTGCCATCTCGATGACCACCGGCGGCGGCGCCTGGGACAACGCCAAGAAGTACATCGAGGACGGCCACTTCGGTGGCAAGGGGAGCGAAGCGCACAAGGCCGCGGTGACCGGCGATACCGTCGGTGACCCGTACAAGGACACCGCCGGCCCGGCGATCAATCCGCTGATCAAGATCATCAACATCGTGGCGTTGCTGCTGGTGCCGCTGTTGTAGATCCACGCCGTGCGTGAACCTGTAGCGTCGAGCAAGCTCGACGCTACGGCCGCGACCGCTTCATCCACCGGATGACAAGCAGCACGACGACAATCATCCAGCAGGCGTAGATCGGCCGGTCCCAGCCATCGAAGAGGCTGAGCGGGCTGCCGATGAAGGCGAGCGAGCCCAGCCACGCGCAGAGTACGCCGGGCAGCCACGTGCCACGCCAGATGCAGAAGGCCGCGAATACCAGCAAGGGCAACGCCAGGATGACCGCCGGCGTGAACGGTGCCAGCGAAAGAACGGCCACGCATGCAGCCAGGAACACACTGCACCAGGCCAGCACCCGTAACGCCCGTGTCGTCATGCCAACCTCCGCGCTTCCATTGCCGGTCGCGCACGAGCATAACGCCTGCGCGCTGCCTTGAATTCCGGTTGGGGTCAGAGCCCTTTCCTGCGGAAAGGAATCCGACCCCGGGGTCGGTCACCGCCCGCGCAGGAAGAAGGACACCGGCACCATCACTTCCACCGGGTCGCCGGCCACTTCGGCTGGCGGCGCCGGTACCGGGCTGGCCCGCTGCACGGTGTCCAGCGTCTCCTGGTCGAGCAGCGCGAAGCCACTGCTGCGGCCCAGTTTCAAACCTGAGACCGCGCCATCGCGGGCTACTGCGAAGCGCACGTAGACCACACCCTGCTGACGCAGCCGCTCGGCCTGGCGCGGATAGCGCCGATGCTTCTGCAGATGCCCGAGCAGGCGCCCTTCCCAGGTTGCCTCGGCGCGACTGCGTTCGCCGGCCGTGGTCTGCGGTGCGGTGTAGCGTGCGGCCGCGTCGGCCGCCACCTGCGGCGGTGCGCTGGTCTGCGCAACGTTGGCGTCAGCGGTGTCCGGCGAGGGCATCGGCTCCGGTGTGCGCGGCGGCGGCAGGTCACCCTGTGGCTGCACCGGTGCCTTGGGTTGCTCGCGCAGGGCCGGCTTCGGCGCCTGTCGCTGCTGTTGCTGCTGCAGGGGCCCGGTTGCCACCTCGCGCGGCGGCACCGGCGGTGCCTGTGCCATCGGCGCAAGTTCCAGCATCAGCGCGGCGGGCGGCGCCGTCGCAGCCAGCACCGGTGCACGCGTCGCCCACCAGCAGGCCGCAACGATCAGCAGCGCATGCACCAGCAGCACGATCGCCAGGCTGGTCGCCCAGCGCCGCAGTCCACTCATCGTGCGCCCTGCTCCAGGCCAACCAGCGCCACCTTCAGGTAACCGGCCGCACGCAATGCATCCAGCGTCGCCATCAGTTCGCCGTAGGGCACGTGGGTATCGGCGCGCAGGTAGATGCGCTGCGCGGTGTCGCCGTGGGTGGCCGCCTGCAATGCAGCGGCCAGCCCGTCACGCGCCACGGACTGTTCGCCAACACGCAGCGACAGATCGGCCTGCACGGTCACATACACCGGTGCCTGGTCCGGCGGCGTGGCCCTGGCGCTGCTGGCCGGCAGCTGCACCGGCACTGATACGGTGGCCAGCGGTGCGGCCACCATGAAGATGATCAACAGCACCAGCATCACGTCGATGAAGGGCGTGACATTGATCTCGTGCGCTTCTTCCGGCGTGTCGTCGCGGTCGGACGCGGTCCTGATCGCCATCGCCGGGCCTCAGTGCACCGCGCGCAGCGGCGTCGCTGCGCTACGCGGCACAGCACGATCAAGATCGCGCGAGACCAGCTGCTGAACGGCGGCCGACAGATCACCAAGCAGCCCCCGCAGGCCGGCCAGCACACGGCTGAAGTGGTTGTAGACCAGCACTGCGGGAATCGCCGCGACCAGGCCGAGTGCCGTCGCCAGCAGGGCCTCGGCGATGCCGGGCGCAACTACCGCCAGGTTGGTGGTGTTGCTGTGCGCGATGCCGATGAAACTGTTCATGATGCCCCACACCGTTCCGAACAGGCCGACAAAGGGCGCCACCGCGCCGATGCTGGCGAGCACACCGATGCCGCGCCGCTGCACGCGCGCGGTCTCCAGCTCGATACGGTCCAGGCGCGATGCAATGCGTTCCTTGATGCCGTCGCGCCCTTCCAGATCCTGCGACAGGCGCAGTTCGGTACGGGCCGCATCCAGCATCGCCCCTGCGATGCCCTGCTGCACATTGGCGTCAGCGCTCTCGCCGGGCAGGCTCGGCGCCTGCAGCAACAGCGCGCGCGCCGCCCGCAGCTGCCGGGCCTGGCGAGCCAGCTCCCAGCCCTTTGCCAGCAGCACGGTCCAGGTGGCCAGCGACGCCAATGCCAGCGCGATCATCACGGCTTTCACCACCACGTCGGCGGCCAGGTACATGCCCCACGGGGTCAGTGCAGGGGCGGCCACAGGGGCCAGGTCAGCAGGCAGCATCGTCTCGGTTTCCATCAGCATCAGAGGTCGCTGCGCGACGACGGGCCGCGCGCGGATCATTGGCGTCGTCCACTTCCACGACCGGATTGGGCTCCAGCCGCGGTGCAGGTCGACTGAGCACGTAGCCGGCGCTGACCGCGAAGAACAGGCCCACGCCCAACAACAAGCGCCACGACGGGTGCGCGCCCCAACAGAACAGGGCAAAGCCCACCGCCATGCCGGCACTGGCGAACGCCTTGCCCTTGCGCGACACCGCCCCCTGCTCACGCCACAGCCGCAGTGACGGGCCGTAGCGCGGATGCGCCAGCAGGCGCTGCTCGAACTTCGGCGAGCTGCGCGCAAAGCAGCCGACGGCCAGGATCAGGAAGATGGTGGTCGGCATCACCGGCAGCAACGCGCCGATCACCCCGAGGCCGACCATCAGCCAGCCCAGCGCGAACCAGAGCCAGCGCATCAGCGTTGCGCCTGTGGGCGCGCGCCGTGCATCAGGCGAATTCCACTTCGACGTGGCCATGCACGCTGCGGAATGCGGCATCGGCTGCGTCGATCACCTGCTGCTCCTGCTCGGCACTCAGCGGCACCGCGTCCAGCGCGGCGGTGAACTCACGCCAGTGGCGCGCCGCGCCATCCGGATGCGCGGCCAGGTGGCGGGCGCCGAAGTCACGGTCCAGCCCGAGCTTGGCGGCCATCTTGTACAGGATGGTGCCGCCGAGGTTGGAGCCTTCGGCTACGTACAGCCAGCCAAGGGCGGCCGGCAGCGCCAGGTCCGCGGGCAGCGCGTCGATGTCCGATCCTGGCAGGGTCTGCTCCAGGTCCTGCAGGTCGCGCGCGACCTGGGTCAGGCGGCGGCGCTCACCGAGATCGGGCAGCAGTGCGTCGAGCGCAGGGTTGGCATACAGCGCATCAATGCTGCGGTGGAAGCGATACTGCACGCGCAGGAAACGGGCGAAATTGCTGCGGTCGGCGAAGATGTCGCCGGCCATGATGCGCTTGTCCAGGGCACCGTGGCTGTCGCGGGTGGCGGCCTTGAGCCGCAGGCTGCGGCTGTCTTCGGGAGCGATGTGTGCGTTCATGGGGGGAATGCCAAGGGGGTCGTCGTGCTGTAGACGTTCGCCGCGGGGCTTTCCCCAAGGCCGTGTGCACCGATAATGGACCATCCCTTCTTCCAGCAGGAACCGATGATGATCACCACCGAACCGCGCATGACCAACCTGTTCCTGCAGCTGGGCCTGGACGCCAGCGCCGAGGCCATCGCCCGTTTCATCCGCGAGCACCAGCTGCCCACCGACGTTGAAGTGGTCGAGGCGCCCTACTGGAACGATGCCCAGCGCCAGTTTCTGTCCGAATCGCTGCAGGCCGATGCGGCATGGAGCACGGTGGTGGATGAGCTGAACGAGTCACTGCACGAAGATGCGGTGAAGGCTTCGACCGGGCTGTAAACAGACGCCGGGCATGGCCCGGCGCTGGCGATCGCACGGCGGAAGCGGTGCGAAGTCTTCCGCACTGCAAAGGCGGTGCGGACCAAGGCCCGCACCCACCGAGGGCGGTCGGAGCCCGATGGGTCAGAGCCCTTTCCTCAGGAAAGGGATCCAACCCCACCGCCCATCCGCGACCGATCAATACTTCCAGGTCAACGCCAGCCGCGCGGTGCGGCCCGGTGCCGGCATCACGCCCAGCGCCAGCGGGTCCAGGTAGTAGCGGTCGGTCAGGTTGTCCACGCCCGCTTCCACCGACAACTGGTCGTTGAAGCTCCAGCTGGCAAACAGGTCCACCAGCGTGGTTGGCCGGTACAGCTGCTGGATCGCCGACAGGCCCACGTTCCAGTCCTTGTCCAGCTTGCTGATCGGGCCGGCGTTGTGGACCACGCGGGTGCCGAAGGTCAGGCGCTCGTCGAACAGGCGCGAGCCCAGGGTCAGGTTGACCATGTAGCGCGGCGGATTCTGTGTATTGGTGTACGAACCCTCGAAGCCGCCGTCCACGCAGTTGGGCGTGTTGGCCAGTTCATCGTTCTTGCGCTGTGCACCATAGGCGCGGCGCTCTGCGGCGATGTCCGGCGCGCAGGTCTTGGCCTTGAAGTAGTAGTGCGCGGAAAGATCGGCAAACACCTTGCCGCTGTCATAGCTGGACTGGAACTCCATGCCCGAGACCTTGAACTGGTCGACGTTGCGGATCAGGCCCGCCGACAGCGTGCGATAGTCACGGGTGATCAGGTCGTCGATGCGGGTATCGAAGTACGCCAGCTTCAGCGCCAGGCGGTCGCCGGCGGTGAACAGGTCGTAGCGGATGGTGCTGGCACCGATTTCCCAGCTGCGCGCACGCTCCGGCTTCAGCTCGCCCACCGGCTTGGCGGCGGTGAACAGGCCCAGCGTGGTCTCGAACAGGCTCGGCAGCTTGGTGCCTTCGGCGTACTTTACGTAGACCATGGTGTCTTCGCTGAAGCGATAGGCCACGCTGGCGGTCGGCGAGAACGCGGTGTCACGACGGCGGATCGGCTGCGACCAGGTCCAGCTGACCGGCACTTCCAGGTCCTGCGCCTTGCCGGCGTCGTAGAAGTTCCAGCCACCGATGTCGCCCACCGTGCCCTTCTTGTACGGTGAGGCCAGCAGCGACTCCTGGGTGAAGTTGCCGTTGGCATCCGGATACCAGTTCAGCAGCGCGATGCGCTTGGCCCGCCACGACGGCAGCGCCGGGTTGCCATTGAGCAGTTCGGTATAGCGGTACTGGCCCTGCACCTCATAGGCATCGGGCGTGGCCAGGCGGTTGCGGTCATGCACATCCACGCGGTTCCAGCGTCCGCCGGCCAGCAGTTCCCAATGCTCATCGGGCTGCCACTTCAGCGAGGCCACGGCACTGTATTCCTTGCGCTCGGCGTTGCGCAGGAAGCGGTTGTTGACCAGATCGTCGTGCATGACCGGCCCCGAACTGCCCGGCGCGATGTCTTCGTCGCTGTAGGACAGGCCGTAGTCGAGCGTGAACGCACCGGCGCGGGTGTCGAACCTGGAGGTATTGCTGGCATCCAGGCCGAAGCGCTTCTGCCGCAGCGGGTTGCGATAGGCATCCTTGTAGCCGGGGTCACCACTGAAGCTCGGCGCGTCGTACCACTCGGTGCGGCGGTCGAAGTACCACGGGGTGATGCCGGTCAGGCTGTTGTACATCACGCTGTCGGTATCGGTGTATGTAGCGTTGACACGCAGCTCGACCAGATCGCTGTCCGGATTGAAGCGGTAGCGCAGGTTGTAGCTGTCCATGTCGACATGGCCGGGGTCCCACTGCGGAATGCGATCACGATCCACACGGATGATCTGCGAGGCCATGATCTCACCGGCGGTGCCTTCATAGCGGCGGTAGCCGGCCTCGAGGGTCTGCGCGTCGTCGATGCGCCAGGTGCCCTTGAGCAGCGCCGACTTCGAGCGCGCCGAGGTATTGAAGACCTCGGTACGCGGCGGGTTCAGCGGCGCCAGCGTGCGCCGGGTCTGCGGGAAGTCGTCGTAACCGTGCTTGCCGGAGAAATAGTTGCCGTTGTCGCGGTAAGCATAGGCGGCGACCAGATCGAAGCGGTCCCAATGACCGGCTGCGGCCACGTTGAAGAACTGGCTGCCGGTGGCGCTGCGGTCGGAACGCGGCGCGGCGCTGTAGGACGGCAGGTTGTTGGCGCTGGCGTTGGCCAGGCCGCCACGCACGCGCACGCCGAAGTCGCGGCCTTCGCGCAGCACGTCACCGATCTTCAGCGTCTCCATCTCGACCACGCCGCCGATGCCACCGGAGGCGTTGGCCTGCAGGCTCGGGCCCTTGGTGATGGTCAGGGTGGAGATCAGGTCCGGGTCGAGGTAGGTGCGCTGTGATTGGCCGGCATAGCCGCGGTAGGTATCCATGCTGGACTGGCCGCCATCGATGATCACCGGCACGCGGCCCTGGCCCTGGATGCCGCGGATGTTGACGTCGAAGCCGTTGCCCACGCGCGGATCGCCAGCGGTGACGCCGGCCACGCCCTTGATGATGTCGCCATTGGAGGTGCCGCGGAAGCGCTCCAGGTGCGTGCGGTTGAGCGTAGTGGTGGAACCGACGCTGCGATAGCTGTCGAGCAGGCCCGCCTCATCGCTGGTCGCGTCACTGTCGACGCGATCGCCGGCCACGCTGAGCGTGTCGGTGACGATCACACCGCTGTCGGCCTGCACCGGCGTCGCCGCTTCCAGAGTGACTGCATCTGCGCTGACCCGGCGCACCGCCAGGCCACTGCCCTGCAACAGCTGCTGCAGCGCCTCGTTGGCCGGCAGGCTGCCCTTGACCGCACGCGAGGTTACGCCCTGGGCCAGGGTGGCCGGATACACGACCTGCACGCCGGACTGGCGCATATAGCTGCGCAGCGCTTCATCCAGCGGCTGCGCCGGAATGTCGAAGCGCTGCACGGCAGCGTGGTTGCCGGTGGCGCTCTGTGCCAGCACGGACGGTGCGGCGCTGGCCAGGCCGGCGGCCAGCAATGCGATGCACAGGCGGGACGGGCGCAGCACGCGGCCCGGGCGGTGGGAGTCGAACATGGGGAACCTGTCAGGTAATCGGTGCCGCAGGCGCGGCGTCATCCGCAACACAGGCGGACACGGCGACGTACGTGGCGGCGGCGGGTACGTTCGCGGGGTAAGACGGTTGGGCGCGCGGCAACCCCAAGAGCGATTTGCGGTCGCGGCAGGTGCCGACCGGCCGGTGGTCGTGGTGGGTGCCGACCGTTGGTCGGCACACTGGGACCTTCATCCACGCAGGGCGTGGATCTACTGGTGAATGATGGCGACGCCGAGCGGCAGGCGGGTGACCTGCAGACCTGCTGTTGCCGCCAGTGCATCCAGCGCCTGCTCCGGGCGATCGATGCGCAATGCGGCACTCACCGCGGGTAGTCGCGACAGATCGCCGCGCACGAAGGTCGGGCCGGCGCGGTAACGCCCCACCCATTGCACGGCGTCGGCGACGCTGGCCTGCTCCAGCAGCAGCTCGCCCTGTCGCCACGCGCCGACACTGTCGGCGGCCACGTCCTGCAGGCGCGTCACGCCACTGTGCTCGCCATAGACCGCACGCTGGCCCACCTGCAGATAGGTCCAGCCACCGTCGGCCGGGCTGGCCACGCGCACCCTGCCCTGCCCGACCTGGGTTTCAACCTGGTCATCGCCGCGCGCGACGGTGAACGCGGTCGAGATGTCCTCGATCACGCCGTTGCCCGCACGCACGCTGAAACGTCGCTGCGCATCCGGGCTGACCTCGAACCAGGCACGCCCACGCAGCAGCTCGATCTCGCGTGCATGTGCATTGAAGCGCACGGCAATCGCGCTGTCCGCATCCAGTACTGCGCGGCTGCCATCGGGCAGCTGCACGTTCTGCACGACGTGCGTGCTGCGATGGTCGGCCTGCAGCCGCAACCAAGCCTCCGGCCACGCCACCAGCATCGCCAGCGCGGCTGCAGCGGCCATTGCCCAGCGCATTCGATGCAGCCGCGGGCGTTCGGCGGGCCGGACCTGCAGGCGTGGCCCGACACTGCGCCACAGCGCGCGCTCCTGTTCGAAGGCGCGTCGGTGCCCCGGTTGTGCCAGCCAGCGCTCGAACTCGTGCATGCGCCCCTCGCCGATGTCACCCGAGGCCAGCCACGCGATCCAGCCCCGGGCCTGTTCGGCCAGGGCATCGTCATTGGCGGCGGGCAGCGTGTTCGGCGGGCTCATCGGCTGGCGGACAGGCGCATTCAAGCGCGGGCGGAGGAACTAGACCGCATCCACGGTCCAGTGATCAAGACGTTTCAGCGAGGGCCAGCCCCAAGCCGGGGCGATCATCGGCCGCTGCGTGCCCAGGCCAGGCGCTGCAGGGCGGTGCGCACATGGTTCTCGACGGTCGTCACCGACACCCCGAGACGGCGGGCGATCTCGGCCTGGGTCAGGCCCTGCAGGCGGTTGAGCCGGAAGATGGTGCGGGTCGGCTCCGGCAGGTGCCCCGCCGCGTCGAGCACACGCTGCAGCTCGTCCTGGGCCATGGCCTGTTCCTCGGTCGAGATGACCTCGTCCGGCCCCCACAGGTAGTGGTCGGCCAGCAGGCGGTTGCGTCGGGTCGATTCGCGGCCGTGGTCGGTGGCCAGGTTGGCGGCCAGCCGGTACAGATAGGCCCGCGGGTTGTCGATGGCCAGGCTGTCGTCGACCCCTCGGGCCTTGAACCACACCGCCTGGATCACATCCTCGGCACCATTGTCTCCGCCGAGGATGCGCTGCACCCGGCGCAGCAGTGCCGGCCGCTCACGGATCAGCAGTTCGGTAAGGGAGGCGGCATTGGAGGACATGCGCGGAACCAGGACGACAGACGGAAGGCGCCGCGCATGCTACTCCGTTAATGAGAATCAGTCACGTTCGCATCAGTGGATGCAGCCGGTCAGCCCGTCATAGACGCTCTCCGACGTGCCGGGCAACGGATCATGCAGCGGATTACGGGCCGCCAGCGCCGCATGGAAGTCCTCAACCGGGGTGCCAGGCACCAGCGGCAGCCGGCATAGCCAGGTCGGTTGCCGGGCCACGATCGCACCGTCGTTCCGCGACACGGCCAGGTCACTGGCGGCAAATGCCCAGAGGCACTCACGCACCGTGCCGCGCACCGCATCCACTGAACACCGCAGGCGCAGCGCCCGGATGTCGCTGTACTCGCCCTCGCAGAAGGTGTCGCCGCAGATCCTGTCGAAGCCATGCTGCAACCGGCCTTCCAGGGCAAAGAAGCGGTCCCAGTTGGCTTCCTGGTGCGGGTAGTCGATCAGGTCCACGTAGGGAAAGGCCTGGGCGGCGGGCGCGATCAGCAGCGCGCAGAACAGGCCGAGTGACAGGGTGGATGGCTTCATGCGGGAACTCCTCGGGTAGGTGCATCCAGCCTGCGCGCGCACGCCGCCCGGCCCCATCGGTCAACCCCGGCCCGCCGGGTCGGTGCCTTCCGCGCCCTGCCGTCAGCCCCCGCCCCTGCACAGCGCCCGGCAAAGGCATAAAATGGGGGGCTATCCGTCTATATCCCCCACCTGGAGCACACCATGGGTCTGGAACTCGTCTCGCCCGGCAAGAACCCGCCGGAAGAAATCAACGTCATCATCGAGATCCCGAAGGACTCGGAGCCGGTGAAGTACGAAGTGGACAAGGAAACCGGCGCGATCTTCGTCGACCGCATCCTGTCCACCCCGATGCGCTACCCCTGCAACTACGGCTACGTGCCGAGCACCCTGTGCGGCGACGGCGATCCGGCCGACGTGCTGGTGGTGCTGCCGCTGCCGCTGGTGCCGGGCTCGGTCGTGCGCTGCCGTCCGGTCGGCGTGCTGAAGATGAGCGATGAGGCGGGCAGCGACGAGAAGATCCTGGCCGTGCCGGTGTCGAAGATCTTCAGTGGCTACGCCCACGTCGAAGACATCGCCCAGGTGTCCAGCCACTGGCTGGAGCGCATCGGCCACTTCTTCGAGCACTACAAGGACCTGGAAAAGGGCAAGTGGGTCAAGCTCGACGGTTGGGGCGGCGCCGCTGAGGCCAAGCAGATCCTGATCGAGGCGCACCAGCGCCATCTCGACAGCAAGGCCTGAGCCTGAACCGGATCGCTCCGGCGGCACCCCGCCGGAGCGATGCGGGTCACGTTTCATGACGACGGCACATCACTCCTGCCGCCGTATTAGGTAAATTGCGTCACTTCACACGTCGTCGACATCCATCGTCGAGACAGCCAGGGGAATGTGTCGTGCGTATTCTGCTTGTTGGGGATGCAGCCAGCCTGCCGGCTGAGCTGACCGAATTCATTGCCGATCTTGGGGAAGACTGGCAGCCGCTGACCGCCACTGATGGCCAGACCGCGATGACCGCGGTGGCCACGCAGGGTGTGGATGCGGTGATTGTCTGCCCGCAGCTGCCGGATCTCAATGCCACCACGCTGCTGGGCCAGATCCGGACCTTGCGCCCGGAAACCATCCGCATTGCGCTGGTGGACGCCCAGCACGGCAACCGGCCGCCGCCGGCACGCCTGATCGGCGTGGCCCACCGCTTCCTGCCGTTGCCGCTGGCACCGGAAGTGTTGCTGGAAGCGCTGACCAGCCTGGAAGAGCTGCGCGAAGTGCTGGACAGCCCTCGCCTGCGCGACGCCATCGGCCGTATCGAGAAGCTGCCGTCGCCGCCGCACCTGTACCTGAGCCTGACCCAGGCACTGGAACATGACGACGACGCCGACAGCGCCGACGTCGCCAAGCTGGTGGCCGCTGATCCGGCGATCGCGGCCAAGGTGCTGCAGCTGTCGAACTCGGCGTTCTTCAGCCAGGGCCGCACCATCGCCGACCTGCGCACCGCCGTGACCCGCCTCGGCCTGTCGACGCTGCGCGATCTGGTACTGGCCAGCGAGGTGTTCTCGGCACCGACACTGTCCACGGCCGAGCGCAATTCACTACAGCAGCGCGCCCTGCTTGCCTCGCGCCTGGCGGCACGCCTGCTGCCCGAATCCAGCGCCGAACTGGGCGCGACCGCCGCGCTGCTTGCCGACATCGGCCTGCTGCTGCCCGGCGTGCACAACGAGCGCAGCGAACCGTCGCTGGCCGGTGACACCCGCCCGGGCCACGCCGAAGCCGGTGCCTATCTGCTCGGCCTGTGGGGCCTGCCGATGCCGATCATCGAAGCGGTCGCGTTCCATCTGCAGCCGCAGCGTGCCAATACGCGCAGCTTCTGGGTGACCGGCGCGGTGCACGTGGCACTGGCACTGGTCAATGGCGATCCGGTGGACGAGGACTACCTGCAACGCGCGGGTGTACTCAACAGGCTGCCGCAGTGGCGCGAGCATGCCAATGCGTTGATGGGACTGGTGCCCAGCGCGGTCTGAGCCGTCAACGCAGGAAGAACCTCGAAGGCGCGCCCAAGGGCGCGCCTTTTTTTGCATCAGCGCGCGCCGCAGGCATCCTGCACGCAGTGGCGATACTGCAGATCGCACAGGACCTTCGACTTGCCTGCAGCCAGGCATTCCTGAAGCAGCTCCTCGCAGTACAGCCCGCCCCCACAGACGCCACCGGTCTGGGCGAACACCGCACCCACCAATGTTGCATAGATCAGTGCAGCAGCAGACAGTTTGTGCAACAGCGTGCTCTTCATCGCTCTCTCCATGTGCAAGTGTCAGCAAGTGGACCCAGCAACCGTGTTGATTACGACACGACGGGAACGTGACTTCCCTCACCTTCCAAGATATTTCGGAATTCCCCTACAAAGAAAGAGGGCGGACCTTGCGGTCCGCCCTCCTGGTACTGCTATCGCACTTCGAACTATCAGAAGCGCTGGGTGTACTTCATGTACAGGAAGCGACCGACGTCGAAGCCACCGTAGTAGGCGAAGCTCGAGTTCGGCTGGGTGAACATGATCGGACCCTTGTGGTCGAACACGTTGTTGGCACCCAGGGCGATCGTGGCATCCCACGGCGCCTTCCAGCTGACCTGCAGGTCGTGGAAGGTGTTCGAGCCCGTCTTGCGCAGCGGGGACTTCTCGCCGTTCTGATAACGGTCGGCGACGTCGCAGGGACGGTTGGCCACGCAGGCTTCGTTCATGCCCGAGTAGTAACGCGCCATGTAGGACACGCCGAAGTCACCCTTCGACCAGGTAACACCCACGTTCGAGCGCAGACGGAACAGGCCGGCTTCGCCGACACGGCCGATGGTGATGTTGTTGCCATCAGCATTCTGGCCCTGCTCGTCGTACTTGGACAGGTAGCTGGTCTGCCAGTCGATGTTGAACTGACCGATCGCCAGTTCCGGCAGGCGGTACTTGATACCCAGATCGTAGCCCTGGGTCTCCATCTGGCCCAGGTTGGCCAGACCGTAGGTCATCGCGGAGATGTGGCCATCGCCAGCACGCGTGTGACCGGCGCAACGGGCCGAATCACCCAGCACGTAGCAGTCGCGCAGGATACGATCGACGCTGTCGGCGATGATCATGTCGCTGATTTCGTACTTGTACCAGTCCAGCGAGATGTCCAGGCCCTGTACCCAACGCGGGCTCCACACCACACCCACGGTGGTGCTCTTGGAGGTTTCCGGCTTCAGCGCGGAGTTGGAACCGGAAATGAACTGGTCCGGGGTAGCGCACGGGGTCGAGGTGCAGGGAACAAGACCCTGGCCCAGCTGCGTGTAACCCACCGGCACGCCACGCGAGGAGCAGGCACCGTTGCCATTGACCGAGCCCGGAGCGGTGACGCCGCAAGGATCGGTGTAGGACTCGAAGCTGCTGCTCAGGCCACCGTACAGATCGTCGATGGTCGGGGCACGGAAGCCTTCAGCCCAGGTGCCACGGACCAGCAGCTCGTCCAGCGGACGCCAGGTGAAGCCGAACTTGGAGTTCAGGGTGTTGCCGAAGTTGCTGTAATCCGAGTAACGGGTCGCAGCATTCAGGGTCAGCTCTTTGGCGAACGGCATGTCGGCGAGGACCGGCACGTTCAGCTCCAGATAGACTTCATCCAGCGAGTAGTCACCTTGGGTGGTCTGCTTGCCCAGACCGGTGGACTCACCCGACTGTGCGAAGGCGTCCGGCGAGAAGCGGCCTTCTTCCTTGCGGTGCTCCACGCCCACGGCGAAGCCCAGATCACCAGCCGGCAGGGTCACGATCGAACCGGACAGGTTGGCGGTGAAGCTGGTGGTCTTGGTCAGACCGGTATCGGTGAAGTACGGGAACAGGAAGGCCTGGGCAGCCGGGTCGGACAGCGAGCCATTGCCTGCAACGCCGTACGGCAGCAGCGGGTTCCACGGACGGCAGTTGCTGGTGGCCAGCGGGTCAGCCATGCTGGTGCCGCAACGGGCCACGCCGTCCGCACCAACGAACGAAGCGCCCAGCGCCTGGCGCGAGGCGATCAGGCTCATGTCGCCGTGACCGGTCTTGGTCGATTCGTTGCGGTTCCACAGCGCGCCGACGTCCCAGTCGAAGGTCCTGCCAGCGAACTCGAAGAAGCCACTGACGCTCGGCGCGAAGCGCAGGGTCTTCAGCTTGCTTTCGGTGGTACGCGGCATTTCCCACAGACGGCGACGGAAGGTCAGGTCCTGATCGGTCGGGTTGAACGCGCTGTCCTTCGACAGCGGGGTATCGAACGAGGCCGACTGGTACGGGTAACCGGCGATCTGCTGGTTGGTGGTGCGCTCGTTGTAGATCACGTCCGCATTGAACGCGATCGAGTCGGTGAAGTCGTAGTTGCCGTTGACGTACAGCGACTTACGCTCGATGCCGGTCTGCACCATCATCTGCTCGTTGGCATTGACGGCGTCAGCACTGGTTTCCAGACGGTAGTCGCCACGCTTGGTCGGGTCGCCACCATCACGCAGGGTGTACCAGCGCTGGTCGTTCGGACCGATGTAACCGGGCTCACCCTTCTTCAGGTCGGGGGTCACGCACGGGTCGCAGAAGCCACCCTTCTGGTTGATCGGGCTGGCGCCCGAACCCGGGTAGTTCGGGCCGGCGTTGCCGTCACGGCTGAACCAGCGGTCCTTGGCCCACACCGGATCCTGCTTGGAGTACTCGGCGGCCAGCGTCACGCCACCACGCTCACCTTCGCTGCCGAGGGTGAACGAATAGGTGGTGGTGTCGCCGTCGCCCTTGCCGTACTGACCGACATAGACACTGGCTTCAGCACCGTCAAAGCGCTTGCGGGTGATCACGTTGACCACGGCGGCGATCGCGTCCGAACCGTAGATGGCGGAGGCGCCATCCTTCAGGATTTCGATGCGCTCGATGGCCGACATCGGGATCTGGCTCAGATCCTGATAACCCGACGTGGTAGCGCCCAGGCGCTTGCCATTCATCAGCACCAGGGTGCGCTGGGCACCCAGGTTGCGGATGTCGACGTAGTAGCCGCCGACGTTTTCGCCGGAAGCCAGCGATTCCGAGCGTGAGATGGCCGGGGAACCGGCCGAGGTCAGGTTCTGCAGGACGTCAGCAACCGAGGTGTAGCCCTGCTTTTCCAGGTTCTCACGGCTGAGGGTAACGACCGGCTGCTGGGTTTCGACTGCAGCGCCGCGGATGCGCGAGCCGGTGACCGAAATGCGGTCCAGGTCGGTGGTGCCCTTTGCTTCCTGAGCCGAAGCAAAGGCCGGCGCCAGCGCCAGCGCGATGCCGGCCGGCAGCAAGCCGAACCGCACTGCGGGATTACGAACGTTCATCTATCTCTCCAAGGTACGTGTTAGCAGCGTGTTAAAACACCCCAGCACGTTACGATTGCGTTGCAGCGCTGTATTTGCGCGAGCCAACCGGAGACTTTGCAGATTGTGGCGGCAGCAAGCCGCCGTTTTCCCTGAAGCGCGATGCCGACTGGCCGTAGCGGGCGCGGAACGCACGCGCGAAGCTGCAGCAGTTGTCGAAGCCACTGGCCGCAGCGACCTCGCCAACCATCATGTCGGTGTCACGCAGCAGGTCGGCCGCCCTTTCCAGGCGCAAACGTGCTGAAAGCGACTGCGGGCTTTCCTCGTACAGGCTCTGGAAGGTCTTGGAGAGATACCAGCTGGAGAAGTTGGTCAGCTCGGCCAGTTCACCGATGCGCACCACGCGGTGGCTGTTGCCTTCCAGGTACAGGCGGGCGCGCTGCATGCGGCCGAATACCTGGCGCTTGCGGCTGCGCGAGCGACCCGGGCAACGCTGCACGTTGTCGGCCAGCCCACGCTGCAGGCCCGCCAGATGCAGCAGCAGCGGGCGCAGTGCCTGTGCCGGCTGGCCACTGGCCAGCGCATCGCGCCACAGGCGCAACGCAACGCGGGCATCGCCACGGCTCATGCGGCCACGCCCGGCGTACAGGCCGCAGTCGGCCATCTCGGCCAGCACGCGCAGCGCTTCGACAGTCAGGTTCAGGCCAACGCACAAGCCGTTGCGGCCTGCCTGCACCAGCGGCCGCGACTCTTTCTCGAAGGCGATCCACTCGCCCTGGCGCAAGCGGAAGCGTCCTTCCTTGGCTTCCACCCAGGAGCTGCCGCGCACCTGCATCCACACAGTGAAGCTGCTGCCTGCGGTCTGCAGGCTACCGAGCCGGGCCACGCCCAGGCAGGTCGGCGCAGCATCGTCGAGCGACCGGTCCAGAGAGACGGTTTGGCCGCGATCGGCCAGCGAGAGTTGACGCATGGGGGGCACCACGGTTTGCCTAGTACAGGCCTCCGTTTTGCCAAATCAGGCGGCACCACGTCAGGAAAGTCAGACGAGATCGCCACGAATTCGCGGCGAGGTCGCCACGAAGAAATTACGAAGGCCCATTTCCGTTGAACAACAACAACTTGGAGAACGCCGGAAGCAGCGTCGGTGAGCGCTCGGGCAAGCGCATCACGCCGATGTCGGCACCGTCGCTGACCGCCATTGCCACGAACAGCGTGTGCCCATCGGCGCCGGCACTCAGCCCGTTGCCGGCACTGAGGCGTTCCGCATCCAGGCAGCGTTCCGGTTCCTCGCGCCCGGCCTGGATCAGCACCAGTGTCGTGCCACAACGGGTGGACGTACCGAGGTAGCCGATCGCGTTGTTGCCGGCCACGGTCCAGGCCCGGTACCGCCACCGGCTGGGTCGGTCATCGCTGATCTGCTGCACGCTTGCCGGTGCCAACGCCGCATCCACCGACCACAGGCCTCCTGCGGCCAGGCGGGTGAACAGCACACGCCCGCTGCTGCGATCGAACCGCGCCTGCGAAACACCGTCGATGCTGGCCAGGCGGCGCCAGGGCTGCACGCTTCGATCAAACAGGCTCAGCCGGGTCTGTTGCTGGTCATCGCGCTCGACCACCAGCAGCTGGTCCGGGCTTGCCCCGTACAGTGCCTGCAGCGGCTGCTCCGACGGGACAGGCAACGGCTGGACGCGTTCGTCACGTGGGGCGATCTCATAGACCACCGTGCGTCCGTGCTCGTCGCGCCCCACCACCAGCAACCGCCGGCTGTCGGCCGACCAGTCCGGTGCCTGACGTGCCTCGGGCCGCAAGCCTTCGATCGGCCGCAGCGAATCGGGGCGCTCCATGTCCGCCCACCACAGCGCGAAGCTGCCTGAACGATCGGACGTGAACACCAGTTGGCGTCCATCCGGCGCCGCCATCGGCTGCCCATCCCTGCCGCTGGACGCAAACAAGCGCTGCGGCGGCGAGCCGTCCTCCATCGGCACCTTGAAGATGCCGAACTGCGCGCGCCGGTGGACGAAGGCCAGCATGCCCGCGCGGCGTGCAGTGGCCGGCCACTGTGCGTCGTCGAGCCCGGCATCGCGCAGCGTGCGGCTCTCGACGTCCAGGTAGTACAGGCGCACTTCACTGTCGACACGGCGTCCAAACACGATCGTCCGGCCATCACGCAACCAGGCCCAGCCACGCAGTTCAGCGGCCTCGCTGGTCAGCTGCTCGGGCGTGCCGCCCGCTGCCGGCATGCGCCACAGGTCTCCCAGCTGCGGATTGCGCACGAACACCAGCCACTTGCCATCAGGCGAGTAGCGCGGCGCATAGTCGAAGTCATCCTCGGCAACACCGTAGTCCAGCGCCTCCCATTGGCCACTGGCCAGATCGAGCTTGCGGATGCCCCGATGGGCATAGCGCCCCACCATGCTGCCGAACACCAGGCCACGGCCGTCCGGCGTCCAGTCGAAACTGAGCAGCTCGGTGCCATCGCACCGCGTGGCCTGGCGCAGGGCACCACCGGTCGCGCTGGCGATCAGCACCTGGCAGCCGCCGTTGTTGCTGAACCGCGCGAAGGCAATCTCGCGTCCATCCGGCGACCAGCTCGGGAAGCGGTCAACCGAGCCGGCCGGCGGAGCCAGCAGCTGCCGCGCTGGCGCGTTGCCGGAGGTCTGCACCTTGATCGCCCCACCCCCTTGCCCGTCTTCGTTGGCGCCTTCATAGGCCACCAACGAACCATCGGGTGAAAGCGTGGGATAGGTTTCAAAACCGCTGGTTGCGGTGATCAACCGATAGGGGCGCTGCGGGCTGCCGATCACGCGCGTGCCGTTCTCCACGGCCGCATCCACCGCTGAACTGCTGGCCGGTGCCCGCCGCAGCAGCAGCGCGGCCAGCACCACCACCGTGGCCAGCATCAGCACGCCCAGCACCAGCAGCACGCGCCGGCGGACGTGGCGCCAGCGGCGGCGCGATGCCTGCACGTGTGCCGGCCTCTCCTCGGCGATGACCATCACCGGTTGCAGGTCCGCGATTTCGTCATCGGCTCCTGCGGACGGCGCCGGCTCGACATCGTCCAGTACCTGCACCGGCACCAGCAGGCGATAGCCGGTCTTGGCAATGGTCTCGATATAGGCCTGGCCGTTGTCGTCGTCGTTGCTGAACGCCTTGCGCAGCTGGGTGACGGCCTGGGTAAGCACATCATTGGTCGGCAGCGTGTCCGGCCAGACTTCCGCAAACAGTTCATCGCGGGTGACAACACGCCCGGGCTGGCGCAGCAGTACACGCAGCACGCCCAGCGCCTTCGGCGTCAGCCGACGCGGGCGACGCGCACCGACGACCTCGACTTCTCGCGAGGACAGAGTGACAGTGCACTCTCCGATCCGGATCCGATCGAATCCGGGGGGCTGGTTTTCACTGCTGTTCATTTTCCGCTACACAGTAGAGACAAGTCCGGGGCAGCGTTTGCCTTCGATACCCTCCCGTCCTGGGAACAGCAAAAAGCCAGACTCCGCACAAAGCATCGGCGCATACCGCAAAAACAATGAAGCGGGCGAATACTAGCCTATGCGGGTTACCTCGCCTATCGCGTGGTCGACATCCAGGCTCTCTCTCGCCGACGCATTCACATAATTTGCTGCACCATTCGCGCCCTGCGGGGCGCGAAATTTTTATCTGGCGTTCATTTTCACATGCGCCGCAGCATGGTCAATCCGACCAGTCGCGAAACCACCAAAGCCACGTACATCACGCCTGAAAACTGCTCCAGCATGACCAATGCACGCGCCTGCGGATGCAGCGGCACGACGTCGCTCAAGCCGACACCCGAGAGCAAACTGAAGCTCAGATAAAGCAGTTCCATCCAGGTGCGCTGCGCACCACCACCGGTGCCCTGGAAACTGCCCGGATACCACTGCTGGCACACGGCGAAAGCAAACGCGAAGGCCCAGGCCAGCAACGTGAATGTCGCACCTGCCGCGAACAGTTCATCGCGGGTGACTTTATGGTCCTGGAGCATGTAGGCGATGAGTGCACCGGCCGTATAGAAGTACAGCAGGCTTTCCAGCAGCTGCGCGGTGGTCAGCAGCGCACTGCGATCCAGCAATGCACCGGCCAGCGAGAACACCACCGAAGGAATGGCCAGCAGCAGCGCCAGCCAGGTGCCCAGCGGGCTGCGCTGGACCACCCACAGCGCCAGGCCGAGTACCGCCATGCCGAACATGCCCAGCGCCGCACGGCCACCGGCGGTGTCATCAAGCGCGGGATACAGCAGCACCGCAATCAACTGGGCACCCAGCAGCCAGGCCGAAGGATGACGGCGGGCAATGGCCAGCCAGCGGGTGGTGATGGCAACGGGCATGGCGTCCTTTCCCCGGGGTGGTGGGCCGAGGATAGCCGGGAGCGGTGCGATGAGCGGTAGTGCCGGCCGCTGACCGGCACCCCCGCTTCCGCATCACCCCTGGCGGTAGACCTCGGCACCGGCCGCGCGGAACTCCGCCGACTTCTCCTTCATGCCGGCCTCGGCGTAGTCGCGCACGTCCTGGGTGATCTTCATCGAACAGAAGTGCGGACCGCACATCGAGCAGAAGTGCGCCAGCTTGTGCGCATCCTTCGGCAGCGTCTCGTCATGGAATTCCTTGGCCTTCTCCGGATCCAGGCCAAGATGGAACTGGTCTTCCCAGCGGAACTCGAAGCGCGCCTTGCTCAGCGCGTTGTCGCGCACCTGCGCGCCCGGATGGCCCTTGGCCAGGTCGGCCGCATGCGCGGCGATGCGATAGGCCATGATGCCGTCACGCACGTCTTGGCGATTGGGCAGGCCGAGGTGTTCCTTCGGCGTCACGTAGCAGAGCATGGCGGTACCAAACCAGCCGATCATCGCCGCACCGATCGCGCTGGTGATGTGGTCGTAGCCCGGCGCGATGTCGGTGGTCAGCGGGCCCAGCGTATAGAACGGCGCCTCGCCGCACTCGCGCAGCTGCTTGTCCATGTTCTCCTTGATCAGCTGCATCGGCACATGGCCGGGGCCTTCGATCATGGTCTGCACATCATGCTTCCAGGCGATCTTCGTCAGCTCACCCAGCGTTTCCAGCTCACCGAACTGCGCGGCGTCGTTGGCATCGGCGATGCAGCCCGGGCGCAGGCCGTCACCCAGCGAGAAGGTCACGTCATAGGCCTTCATGATCTCGCAGATGTCTTCGAAATGCGTGTAGAGGAAATTCTCCTTGTGGTGCGCCAGGCACCACTTGGCCATGATCGAGCCACCACGGCTGACAATGCCGGTCACGCGCTTGGCGGTGAGTGGCACGTAGCGCAGCAGCACGCCAGCGTGGATGGTGAAGTAGTCCACGCCCTGCTCGGCCTGCTCGATCAGCGTGTCACGGAAGATCTCCCAGGTAAGTGCTTCGGCGCGGCCGTCGACCTTCTCCAGCGCCTGGTAGATCGGCACGGTACCGATCGCCACCGGCGAGTTGCGGATGATCCACTCGCGGGTCTCATGGATGTGCTTGCCGGTGGACAGGTCCATCACCGTGTCACCGCCCCAGCGGATCGCCCACACCAGTTTCTCCACCTCTTCGGCAATGCCCGAGGACACCGCGCTGTTGCCGATGTTGGCGTTGATCTTGGTCAGGAAGTTGCGGCCGATGATCATCGGCTCGCTTTCCGGGTGGTTGATGTTGTTGGGCAGCACCGCGCGGCCGCGTGCGATCTCATCGCGCACGAACTCCGGTGTGATGATCTTCTGGATCGAGGCACCAAATGCCTCGCCCGGGTGCTGCTGCAGCAGGCCGGCATCGCGGATCGCGTCCAGGCGCTGGTTTTCGCGGATGGCGACGAACTCCATCTCCGGCGTGATGATGCCACGGCGCGCGTAGTGCATCTGGGTGACGTTGGCACCTGCACGCGCACGGCGTGGCAGGCTGCGCGCGGGAAAGCGCACCGCATCGAGCTTCGGGTCCTGCTCGCGATCGCGGCCGAACGAAGAACTCAGTCCTTCGAGCTGCTCGGTATCACCGCGCTCTTCCACCCAGCCGCGGCGCAGTTCCGGCAAACCGGCCGACAGATCGATGCGCACCTCCGGATCGGTGTACGGGCCGGACGTGTCGTAGACCGTGACCGGTGCGTTCTCTTCGCCGCCGAACAGTGTCGGCGTGCGGGTCAACGCGATCTCGCGCATCGGTACCTGCAGATCCGGGCGTGAACCGGGTACGTGGATCTTGCGCGAGCCGGGAATGGGCCGGGTCACGGATTCGGAGAGTTGCTGGGCCTGTTGCTGCAGGGCGGAGAGCTGTGCGTTCATCGGGCATCGTCCAGGAAGGTCAGGGACGAAGCGGCGGCGCACTGCTGCCGCGCCCGGACGGTCCTTGGGCGGAGTCCGGGCATGGCTGCACTGCAAAGCTTCCCTACGCCGGTATGAGCCGGATCAGGTTCCAAGGGACTGTCTCAACCGTGGCCACATGGCCGCGGTACCCCCGCTTCTTGGTGCGCATTAGACCATAGAACGCACCGCAGCTCCTGGCTGTTCCATCCACGCACGGCGTGGATCCGCTGTTTCTGTATTAACAGAACCGTGACATCGCATTCAGTAACGTGCACGCGCATCGTGCCGCTGCGGCCGGTGTTTCCTCGTCGCCTTCGCGGCCCCTGCCCGGTCTGTGCTGCATGTCGCCGGCCCCTCGCAGCAAGCTCTGCTCGCTCCCCTCAATCCCTTGATCGGAGAAGCCCCTTCATGGTGTTTCGCGTTTCCATTGCACTGGTTCTGCTGCTGGTGCTGCTCGCCGGTGTTGCACCCGGTCCCTTCAATACCGTGGTGCAGAGCATCCTCGGCGAACTCATCCGCGGCATCGGCTGGCTCTACCTGCTGGTCGTGTTCCTGGCCCTGGTATTCCTGATGTACCTGGCCTTCGGCCGCTTCGGCAACCTGCGCATCGGTGGCGAAGACGCCGAACCGGAATTTTCGCGGGCCAGCTGGATGTCGATGCTGTTCGCCGCCGGCATGGGCATCGGCCTGGTGTTCTGGGGCGCCGCCGAGCCCATTTCGCATTTCAGCAAACCACCGGAAGGGCTGGCACCTGAAAGCATGGACGCTGCGCGTGCTGCCATGCGCTACGTGTTCTTCCATTGGGGCCTGCACCCGTGGGCCATCTATGCGTTGATCGGCCTGGCAATGGCCTGGTTCCAGTTCAACCGCAACGGCCGTGGCCAGGTCAGTGACATGCTGCAACCGATCATCGGCCGTCACCATCGTGGCTGGATCGGGCGTGTGGTCAACATCTCCGCGGTCGTTGCCACTGCGATTGGCGTGGCTACAGCACTGGGCTTCGGCACGGTGCAGATCGCAGCCGGCGTGGAACGCGTATTCGGCGTGCAGGCGGGCGTTCCGCTGCAGTTGACGATCATTGCGATGGCCTTCGTTCTGTACATGGCGTCCACGCTCAGTGGCGTCGGCCGCGGCATGAAATGGCTGTCCAACTTCAACCTTGCACTGGCGGCGCTGCTGTTGGCACTGGTGCTGGTGCTCGGCCCGACTGGCGCGATCTTCAATACCTTCACCACCACGCTGGGCTCCTATCTCAATCAGCTGGTGACGATGAGCCTGCGCATGTCGCCGTTCTCGTCCAGCACCTGGGTGGCCGACTGGACGATCTTCTACTGGGCCTGGTGGATTTCCTGGGCACCGTTCGTGGGCTCGTTCATCGCGCGCATCTCGCGAGGCCGCAGTGTTCGGGAGTTCGTGATCGGCGTGGTGTTGGCGCCGACGCTGCTGGGTTTCTTCTGGTTCTCGGTGTTCGGCGGCACCGCCATCTGGATGCAGATCTTCGGCCAGGCCGACCTGCTGCAGGCGCTGGGCAACGGCTACGAGACAGTGCTGTTCACCATGTTCGACAGCCTTCCGTTGCCTCTTCTTCTGTCGAGCATCGCGTTGGTGCTGCTGATGATCTTCTTCGTGACCTCGGCTGATTCTGCGGTACTGGTACTGGCCAGCATGTCCACGGACGACGCTGGCGAGCCATTGCGCAAGCACAAAGTGGCGTGGGGTGTCGGCATTGCGCTCGTGGCGGGTTCCTTGCTGTTGGCAGGCGGACTGGAGGCGCTGCAGGGCATGATCACCATCGCAGCGCTGCCGTTCGCGCTGCTGATGCTTCTTGTGATGGTGTCGCTGTACCGGGTGCTGGACCAGGAGTACACGCGGGAGCGGCGGCAGGCGCAGCGCCAGCGGCACATGATCGATGCGTGGATCGCACGCGAGATGGCGGCGCAGGAGGAGACCCAGGCGGAGGCAGCGCGCGCGCACGATCAGGATTGAGGGTTGTTTTGCAGCCTGCGGCTGCACCGCTTTTCTCAGGCAACGGCAACAGCAACTTCAAAAGCGGCTCTGGATTTCTGCTGGTTTGGCGGGGAGGGGGCAGATGGCGGGACACGCCGCAAGTACATCCT
>NZ_JAOCCT010000023.1:0-87416 GCF_029840555.1 Stenotrophomonas sp. GD03877
ATACTTCCTCGCCGATGCGCTGGAAATCCTGGTCTTCGGTCTGCCCTTCCACCGCCAGTTGCAGCAGGCCCTCCAGCAGGGCGCGGTCGGTATCGGAATGGGGATCGCTGGGGTGCATCGGTGCCTCCGCGGTGGTGCGCATGATCAACGGTCGCAAGGGCCGTGCCAGCCTGGCCGTACCCCTCCACAGGCGATAGCGGCCGCCGGCCCTCCAGCTTGAGGGTCGAAAACTGACGTGAACGGACTGGACTTGCCCCTGTTCAGGCTTCACGCGATCATGGCGCCCGGCTGCGCACCATCCACGCAGTCGCCGCAGGAGACAGTTCCATGGCTTCGGTCACGCCCCCCGGTCTGGCCTACGAGGTCGAACACGACTTGGCCAACCATCGCTTCACCGCCCGTGTGCGCGGACAGCTGGCGGTGCTGGATTACCAGATCAAACGCAGGCGCATGGTCATCACGCATACCGAGGTGCCCGAGCCGATCGCCGGCCGGGGCATTGCCGGTGAGCTGACCCGTGTGGCGCTGCGTTTTGCCCGTGAGCAGAAGTACAAGGTGGTGCCGGCGTGTTCCTACGCCGAGGCCTTCCTGCAGCGGCATGAGGAGTACCACGACCTGCTCGTTGGCTGAATGCCAGCGGGCCACGCTTCAGCCATGGCAGGCGATGATGTACAAACATGAACAGGGGATCCCGATGAAGATTGGAAACAACCGGCCATTGCACGGCAGCGTGCTGGCCGGCGTGGTGGGCGTGCTGTTGCTGGCCGGTTGCCAGCGTGAGAGCGAAAAGGCACCGGTGGCCGACGGGGCACCTGCCGCCGAGACCACCGCCGCAGGCGAAACGCCGGCCACGGAAGCGCCGCTGGACCTGCGCGACGTGATCGAGAACAACGAACGCGAAGTGGTGGGCATCAGCTACCCGGCCGGCATCGACCGCTACCCGGGCCTGGCACGCGCGCTGCAGGACTATGCCACCAGCGCTCGCAGCGACCTGCAGCAGGCACTGGACGGGCTGGGCAATGACAAGCCGACCATGCCCTACGAGCTGTCGCTGAGCTTCGAGAAGCTGCTGGAAACGCCACAGCTGGTGGTGGTCAGTGCCGATGGCAGCCGCTATACCGGTGGCGCCCACGGCGAGCCGCTGGTGGCGCGTTTCGTGTGGCTGCCGGCGCAGCAGCAGATGCTCAGCGCCGACAAGCTGGTGGCCGATGCCAAGGGCTGGAAGGCGATCAGTGATTTCGTTGCCGACCAGCTGCGCGAACGCGTGGCCACGCGGCTCAGCGGCGAGGACATGGACCCGGCCCAGCTGCAGGAATCGCTGCGCAACGCATCGCGCATGATCGCCGACGGTACCGGCCCGCAGGCCGACAATTTCAGCCAGTTCCAGCCGCTGACCGACGACAAGGGGCAGATCACGGCACTGCGCTTTGTTTTCCCGCCCTACCAGGTGGGTCCATACTCGGACGGCACCCAGACCGCCGATGTTCCGGCGGCGGTGCTGTTGCCGCACGTGGCCAAGGACTACGTGGAGCTGTTCGCACGCGGTTGACCGCAGTCGAGGAGGTGGCGTGGATACAGGGTTGCAGGAGCGGGTCGCCGGCCTGCTGCAGGAAGCCGGGGTCCGCATCGGCGGTACCCAGCCACAGGATATCCAGGTGCATGACCCGCGCTTCTTCGCGCGGGTCATGGGCCAAGGCTCGCTCGGCCTCGGCGAGAGCTACATGGAGGGTTGGTGGGATGCCAACGTCCTGGATGATTTCCTCGTCCACCTGATGCAGGCGCACCTGGACGAACGGGTGCACGGTTGGCGCGAAGTGGCCGATGCGCTGAAGGCGCGCCTGTTCAACCTGCAGGTGGGGCAGGGCAGCTACGAAGTCGGCCGCCGCCACTACGACCTCGGCAACGATCTCTACCAGGCCATGCTCGGCCAGCGCCTGGTCTACAGCTGTGGCTACTGGCGCAATGCCGACGATCTCGACACCGCGCAGGAAGCCAAGCTCGACCTGGTGTGCCGCAAGCTGGGGCTGCGCCCGGGCCAGCGTGTGCTGGACATCGGCTGTGGCTGGGGCGAAGCCCTGAAGTTCGCTGCCGAGCGCTACGGCGTCAGCGGCGTCGGCGTGACCATTTCGCAGGAACAGGCCGAGTTTGCCCGCGAGCTGTGCGCGGGGCTGCCGATCGAGATCCGCCTGCAGGACTACCGGGAACTGGACGAACCGTTCGATGCGATTTTCTCGATCGGCATGTTCGAGCACGTCGGCGACAAGAACTACGCCAGCTTCTTCGAAGTGGCCAAACGCTGCCTGTCGCCGCGTGGCCTGCTGCTGCTGCATACCATCGGCACCAACATCTCGCGGCATCGCACCGATCCGTGGATCGCGCGCTACATCTTCCCCAACTCGATGCTGCCGTCGGCAGTGCAGATCACCCGGGCGTTCGAAGGCCGTTTCGTGCTGGAGGACTGGCACAACTTCGGTACCGATTACGACCTGACCCTGCAGGCCTGGCGACGCAACGTGGAAGCGGCGTGGCCACGGCTGGACACGCGTTACGACGAGCATTTCCGCCGCATGTGGCGGTTCTACCTGGCCGGATCGATGGCCACCTTCCGCTGCCGGCATGCGCAGTTGTGGCAGCTGGTGCTGTCGCCGGAAGGCGTGCCGGGCGGGTACGTGGCGCCACGCTGATCTGCAAGAGCATCCACGCCATGCGTGGATGACCCAACAAAAAACCGCCCGGTTTCCCGGGCGGTTTTCGTTTCAGGCTGCCGCAGCGGCGATCAGTTGCCGGCGCCGGTCAGGCCACGCTTTTCCAGCAGCGGTTCGATCTGCGGCTCGTGGCCGGCGAAATCGCGGAACAGCTGCATGGCATCCACGCTGCCACCCTTGGACAGCAGCGTGGCGCGGAAGTGGTCGCCGTTCTTGCGGCTCAGGCCGCCGTTGTCCTTGAACCACTTCTGGGTGTTGGCGTCGAGCACTTCCGACCAGATGTAGGCGTAGTAGCCGGCCGAGTAGCCACCCATGATGTGGCTGAAGTACGGGGTCTTGTAGCGCGGCGGAACCGGCGCGTAGTAGATGCCGTCCTTCTCCAGCGCGGCGCGCTCGAAGGCCATCACGTCCTTGGCGGCCGGCACCTGGTCGGCGCCGATCTGGTGCCAGCGCTGATCAAGCATGGCTGCACCCAGGTACTCGGTGGTGGCGAAGCCCTGGTTGAACTTGGCCGCCGCCAGCACCTTGTCCAGCAGCGCCTGCGGCATCGCCGAACCGTTCTGGTAGTGCTTGGCGTAGTTCTTCAGGATGACCGGGTTGTCGGCCCACATCTCGTTCACCTGCGAGGGGAACTCGACGAAGTCACGCGGCACCGAGGTGCCCGAGAAGTACGGGTACTTCACGTTGGAGAACATGCCGTGCAGGGCGTGGCCGAACTCGTGGAAGGTGGTGTTCACCTCGTCCCAGGTCAGCAGGGTCGGCTGGCCGGCCGGCGGCTTCGGGATGTTCAGGTGGTTGGCGACCACCGGCTTGAAGCCGGTCAGCTTGGACTGCGAGACGTAGGAGTTCATCCACGCACCACCGCGCTTGGAGGCGCGTGCATACGGGTCGAAGATGAAGATCGCCAGCTGGCTGCCGTCGGCGTCGAACACGTCATAGACGGTGACGTCATCGTGGTAGACCGGCAGGTCGGTGCGCTGCTTGAAGGTCAGGCCGAATTCCTGGCCCGCGGCGTAGAACACGCCGTTCTCCAGCACGTTCTTCATTTCGAAGTACGGCTTCAGCTGCGACTCGTCGAAGTTGTACTTGGCCTGGCGCACCTTCTCGCTGTAGAAGGCCCAGTCCCACGGTTCCAGCTGGAAGGTCGGCTTGCGCGCGGCCTTCTGTTCCTTGTCGATCATCGCCTGCAGGTCGGCGGCTTCGCGCTTGGCGTTGGCCACGGCGGCCGGGGCCAGCTTGCCCAGCATCGCATTGACCGCTTCCGGGGTCTTGGCGGTCTGGTTGGTCAGGTTGTAGGCGGCGAAGTTCGGGAAGCCCATCAGCTTGGCCTTGTCGGCACGCAGCTGCATGATGCGCGAGACCAGCGCGGTGTTGTCGAACTCACCGCCACGGCTGCCACGGCTGACCGACGCTTCGTAGATCTTCTGGCGCAGGGCGCGGTTGGCCAGGTTGGTCAGCGGCGGCTGGCCGGTGGTGTTGAGCAGGGTGATCACGTACTTGCCGTCCTGGCCGCGGGCCTTGGCGGCTTCGGCAGCGGCGGCGATCTGCTCCTTGGACAGCCCGTCCAGCTCCTTGACGTCGTCGACGGTGATTGCCGAAGCGTTCACTTCCGACTGCACGTTCTGGCTGAACTTGGTGCCCAGGTTGGCCAGCTCGGCGTTCATTTCCTTCAGCTTGGCCTTGTCGGCGTCGGACAGCTTGGCGCCGGCGCGCACGTAGTTGTCGTAGTACTTCTCGACCAGGCGCACGCCTTCGGCGTCCAGGCCCAGCTGGCTGCGGGTGTCGTACAGTGCCTGGATGCGCGCGAACAGCTTGCCGTTCAGCGCGATCGCATCGCTGTGCGCGGCGAACTTCGCCGAGTAGTCGGCCTGCAGCTTCTTGCGGGTGTCGTTGGTATCGGCGCCCACCAGGCTGAAGAACACGGTGGTCGCGCGGTCGAGGATGTCACCGCTCTTTTCCAGCGCGATGATGGTGTTGTCGAAGGTCGGCTTGGCCTTGTTGTTGGCGATGGCCTCCACTTCCTTCAGCTGCTGCGCCATGCCGGCGTCGAAGGCTGGGGCGAAGTCGCTGTCCTTGATCTTGTCGAACTGCGGGAAGTGCAGCGGCAGCGGGCTTTCGGCGAAGAACGGATTGGCCTGCTGGGCTTGGGTGCTGGCAGCCGGGGTGGCGGCGCCGGCGGAGAAGGCGGGCAGGGCAAGGCCGAGGGACATGGCCACGGCAAGGGCAAGGCGAGTGGTCAAGGTAGTAGCTCCGGTAAGGCAAACAAGGGCCCGAGGGTAACCCGGTCCGGCGCGGCTGCACTTGTGTCAAAAGGCATGTTGCCGGGGCCGGGCGCGGGTACCATGCATCCACCGCCCACGGCCCGCTGCCATGACCACTGCCTACGATTTCAGCTTCCGCGACCTCGACGGCCAGCCGCAGGCCCTGGCCCGTTATCAGGGCCACCCGTTGCTGCTGGTGAACGTCGCCAGCCGCTGTGGCTTCACCCCGCAGTACACCGGGCTGGAACAGTTGTGGCAGGACTACCGTGAGCGTGGCCTGGTGGTGATCGGCTTCCCGTGCAACCAGTTCGGCGCGCAGGAGCCCGGCGACGCCGCGCAGATCCGCCAGTTCTGTTCGCTGGATTATCCGGTCAGCTTCCCGCTGTCGGAGAAGATCGAGGTCAACGGCGAGGGGGCTGATCCGTTGTGGGCCTGGCTGTCACGCGAGAAGCGCGGCCTGCTGGGCAGTGCCCGTATCAAGTGGAATTTCAGCAAGTTCCTGGTCGATCGCCAGGGGCGGGTGGTGTCGCGTCATGCGCCCACCACCAAGCCGGAGCAGCTGCGCGACGAGATCGAAGCGGTGTTGTAACACGCCCTTGTTCGCGCTGGAGGCGATGTACGGCGTCAGTGCCCCAGCGGCGCCGCCCCTGCCTCGCGGTTGCGCACCTCTTCGGGCAGTGCATCGATCACCTGTTGCATGATCTGCGGCAGGCTGGCCTCGCTGTAGCCGCGGTGGGCATGGGCGATGGTGCCGTCGCGGCCGACGATGAACATGTGGGGTACTGCGACGATGCCGAATTGCTCGGCCAGCGCGCCGCTGGGATCATGCAGGTACTCCAGCTTCGGCCAGTCGCGCTGACGGATCAGACGGCTGACTTCCAGTCGGGGTTCGCCCCAGTTGACCGCGTAGACCTTCAACGCGTCCTCGCCGACCACCTGTTGCAGATGGGCCAGGATCGGAAGTTCCTTGCGGCAGGGGCCGCACCAGGAGGCCCAGAAGGTCACGATCACGACCTTGCCGCGCTGCTCGGCCAGATTGACCGGATTGCCCTTGCGGTCGCTGCCCAGTGCCTGCGGCGGCACGTCGCCACGGGCGGGCGGCGCAGCCCACGCCGGAGCCGCCGCCAGCAGAAGACCGGCAATCGCCCACGCCCGCATCCGGTGCGGGATCCATGTGTCCATCATCCGTGTATTCCCCAGGAGGGCCATCGGCCCGTGTGTGGCGGACCATGCCGGCAATGCGCAGGGCATGCAACAGGTCGGGTGCAGAGGCGGGGGCGGTGCCCCGCGCTTTACTTCTCGACGAACGCGCGCTCGAACACGTAGTGGCCCGGCTGGCCGATGCGCGGCGAGACTTGGAAGCCACGCGCGTCGAGCACGGTGCGCAGGTCGGCCAGCATCTGCGGGCTGCCGCAGATCATCGCGCGGTCGTTTTCCGGGCTCAGCTCCGGCAGGCCGAGGGTGCGCTGCATCTCGCCGCTCTCCATCAGCTGGGTCAGGCGGCCCTGGTTGGCGAACGGTTCACGGGTGACGGCCGGGTAGTACAGCAGCTTGTCGCCGATCATCTCGCCCAGGAACTCATGCTCACGCAGTTCCTTCTCGAAGTAATCGCGGTAGGCCAGGTCCTTTTCGTAGCGCACGCCGTGGCAGAGGATCACCTTCTCGAAGCGCTCGTAGGTTTCCGGGTCCTTGATCACCGACAGCCACGGTGCCATGCCGGTGCCGGTGCCCAGCAGATACAGGTTCTTGCCCGGGTGCAGATCGCTGATCAGCAGGGTGCCGGTGGGTTTCTTGCCAACCAGCACCTTGTCGCCCGGCTTGATGTGCTGCAGGCGCGAGGTCAGCGGGCCGTCCTGCACCTTGATGCTGAAGAACTCCAGATGCTCTTCCCAGTTGGCGCTGGCGATGGAATAGGCGCGCAGCAACGGCCGCGCCTCGGTTTCCAGGCCGATCATCACAAACTGGCCGTTCTCGAAGCGGAAGCCGCTGTCGCGGGTGAGGGTGAAGCTGAAGTAGGCGTCGGTCCAGTGACGGACCTCAAGCACCGTTTCGGCGCCGAAAGCGGAGGACATGGGCGTATCTATCGAAAGTCGTCGGGGGTGATTCTATCTCAAATGAGACAGGTTCTCATTAGGCGGAACGAGAGGCGTTCTCAGCGGTAACCCGCTGCCTGCAGCTCGAACAGCTCGGCGTACCGCCCTCCCTGGGCCATCAGCTGCTCATGGGTGCCGCTGGCCTCGATCCGGCCATCGGCCAGCACCAGGATGCGATCGGCCATGCGTACCGAGGAAAAACGGTGGGAAATCAATACTGCGGTGCGATTATCCGCCAGTTCCCTGAACCGCTGGAACACTTCAAACTCACTTCGGGCATCCAGCGCTGCGGTTGGCTCATCCAGGATCATCACCTGCGCATTGCGCATCCACGCGCGGGCAATGGCGATCTTCTGCCATTGGCCACCAGACAGGTCCACGCCCTGCTTGAAGCGGCGGCCGATCAGCTGGTCGTAGCCGCCGGGCAGGTCGTCGATCACTTCCTCGGCCATGCCTCGCCGCGCGGCATCGGCGATGCGTGCCTGGTCATCCATCGCCTCGACCTGACCGACGCCGATGTTCTCGCCGGCGCTGAGGTTGTAGCGCACGAAGTCCTGGAAGATCACCCCGAGGTTGGCGCGCAGGTCGTCCAGATCGTAGTCGCGCAGGTCGCGGCCATCGAGCAGGATGCGGCCCTCGTCCGGTTCGTACAGCCGCGCCAGCAGTTTCACCAGGGTGGTCTTGCCCGCTCCGTTCTCGCCGACCAGTGCCAGCACTTCACCGGCGTGCAGCTGGAAATCCAGATGGCGCACCGCCCATTGCTCGGCATCGGGATAGCGGAAGCCGACGTTCTCGAACACGAAGCCCTGGCGGATCGGCTGCGGCACGCGCACCGCACCTTCACGCGAGTGGATTTCCGGCTGGATCTGGAAGAACGAGAACAGGTCATCCAGATACAGCGCCTGGCTGGCCACCTGCGAGAATCCGATCAGCAGGCCTTCCAGCAGCTGGCGCAGGCGCAGGAAGCTGCCGGCGAGGAAGGTCAGGTCGCCGATCGAAAAGTCGCCGCGCACCGTGCGCCAGGCGATATAGGCGTAGGCGGTGTAATACCCCAGCGTGCCCAGCGCGGCCAGCAGCGTGCCCCAGAACGCGCGGCGCCGTGCAAGCGCCCGGTTGGCCTGGAACAGCGCCACCGACAGGCGTCGGTAACGCTCTACCAGGAAGCGGTGCAGGTTGTAGATCTTCACTTCCTTGGCCGTTTCCACGCTGGCACCGAGCTGGCGCAGGTAGTCGAGCTGGCGGCGCTCAGGCGTCCATTGGAAGTTGAGGCTGTAGCCGGCCGCATTGAAGTGCGATTCGCCGATGAAGGCCGGCACCAGTGCCAGCGCCAGCAGCAGGATCAGCCACGGCGCGTACACCAGCAGGCCGACGGCGAGGCTGGCCACGGTGATCGCGTCCTGCACCTGGCCGAACAGCTGGCTCATCAGGTTCATCCGGCCCATGGTCTGGCGCCGCGCGCGGTCCAGCTTGTCCTGCAGGTCCGGATCCTCGAAGTCCTCCAGATCCAGCGTTGCCGCGTGTTCCATCAGGCGGATGCTGGTGACGTTGGCGAACAGCTCCGAGAGCAGGGCATCGGCGTAGCTGACCAGGCGGCCGAGCAGGTCCGAGCCGATGGCCAGGCCGAATTCCAGCGCCAGCAGGACCAGCAGTGGGTTGAGCAGACCACTGGACAGCGCTTCGCCCAGCGGCGGGAAGCCGGCATCGTGCTGGCTCAGGTGCAGGGCGCTGTCGATGATCAGCTTGCCGACGTAGAGCATCGCCACCGGCAGCAGCGCACGGATCAGGCGCAGCCCAAGGCTGGCCAGGGTAAGCGCGGGGCTGGTCTTCCAGACCATGCGCAGGAACGGCGGCAGGTTGCGCATGGCCCTGAAGCGCTGGCGCAGGCTGGGTTTCTTCGCGGCGGCAGCGCCAGCGGTGGGGGAAGCAGGCATGCCCGTATTGTGCGCGCCTGATACGTGCAGAGGGGGTCAGTGCAGCCGTGTCGCCGGCACCGGGGGGCAGCATCGGGGTCAGATCCCTTTGCCACGCAAAGGGATCTGACCCCATCACTCTGGATCGGGCCAGAGCCCTTCGCGGAGCGAAGGGATCCGATCCTCCCGCATCCAATCCTCCCGCATCCACGCACGGCGTGGACCCACCCCGCCAACCCACAGTAGAGCCGGCTTTTGATGTTGCTCTGGTTATTGCCTCTGCGGGTGCCGGGCGGCAGCCCGGCCGGACCCTCCTTTTAGGGCAGCGGCGGCAGCAGGCCCGCACCCAGCCGGTTCCAGGCGTTGATCACCGCAATGCCCATGCTCAGGTCACTGATGCCCTTCTCGTCGAAGTGCGGTGCCAACGCATCGAACGCCGCCTGCGACGGCGCACCGTCGGTCAGCCGGGTCAGTGCCTCGGCCCAGCCCAGCGCCGCGCGTTCGCGGGCATCGAAGAAGCGGCTTTCGTGCCAGGCGGGCAGGGTGTCCAGCTTGCGTGGCTCGATGCCGCCCTTGCGCAGCGTGGTGGCGTGCATGTCCATGCAGTAGCCGCAGCCATTGAGCTGGGAAACACGCAGGAACAGCAGCTCCATCAACGTCGGGTCGATCGAGCTTTCGTGCACCGCCTTGCTGGTGGCCAGCAGGCCCTTGAAGGCCTCGGCGGCCAGGCGGGTGTAGGGGACGCGGGGAGAGGTGTGGTCGGACATTTTCGGCTCCACGGCGGCCACGATGGCCGCCTTTCATTACAAGGACGCCGTGCCGTCACCGCGCGTGACAACGACCGGCAACTTTTCCGGATTCAGCACGCTGTACACATTGGCGATGCGGCCATCGACCACTTCGATGGTGGTGACCGAGTGCAGCCGATCGCCATGGAAGCGCAGGATCGCCGGTTCGCCGTTGACGTAACCCAGCTGCGCCGGGTGCGCGGCACCACGGCGGGCGATCGCCCAGAACAGGCGGCCGATGCGCTCGGCGCCAAGCAGCGGGCGGATTGCTGCGGTAACCACGCCGCCACCGTCGGAGACCAGCTGCGCGTTGGCGTGCAGCAGGGCCTGGATCGCCTCGCTGTCGCCGCGCTGCGAGGCATCCATGAAGCGCGCCAGCAGCTGCCGGTGCTGGCTGGCATCGGCGTTGAAGCGCGGTCGTCCGGCCTGCAACCGCTGCCGGGCGCGATGCACCAGTTGCCGGCAGTTGGCCTCGCTGTGGCCGATCAGGTCGGCGATTTCGCGGTAGTCGTGGTCGAACGCCTCCTTCAGCAGAAAGGCGGCGCGTTCCTCGGGGCCGAGCCGTTCGAGCAGGGTCAGGAAGGCGACCGAGACGTCGTCGGCCAGCGCATGCAGCTGGGCAGGGCCGGGTGCTGGGTCGGGCTCCAAGGTGACCGCAAACGGCTCGGCCAGCCACGGGCCGACGTAGTGGACGCGCTCGCGCTTGGCCGCGCGCAGCCGGTCCAGGCCGAGCCGGGTGGTGGTGGTGACCAGCCAGGCTTCAGGGTCGCGGACGGCCGCCGGATCGGCGCCGGACCAGCGCAGCCAGGCATCCTGGACCACGTCTTCGGCATCGGCGCGGCTGCCGAGCAGGCGGTAGGCCAGGGCCATCAGGCGCGGGCGGTGGGTCTGGAAAGCGGTTTCGGCGTTCATTTGGGCAAGGACGCCGCAGCGGTGCGTGGCGTGACAGAGGGCTTGCGCGGATATTGCCGGCCGGCAGCCGGCACTACCACCCCGCGGCCGGGGGAGGGGGTAAAATGGGCGGATTACCCCCGCCAGCCTCGAGCAAGCGAGCAAGACGTGACATCGATCAAGCAGGAAGACCTCATCCAGTCCATCGCCGACGCGCTGCAGTACATCTCGTACTACCACCCGGTCGACTACATCAAGAACCTTGCCGCCGCCTACGAGCGCGAGGAGTCGCCGGCCGCGAAGGAAGCGATGGCCCAGATCCTGATCAATTCGCGGATGTGCGCCGAAGGCCACCGCCCGATCTGCCAGGACACCGGCATCGTCACCGTGTTCCTGGAAATCGGCATGGACGTGCGTTGGGATGACGCCACCATGGGCGTGGAAGACATGGCCAATGAAGGCGTTCGCCGCGCCTACATGCACCCGGACAACAAGCTGCGCGCCTCGGTGCTGGCTGATCCGGCCGGCAAGCGGATCAATACCAAGGACAACACCCCGGGCGTGGTCAACGTCAAGGTGGTGCCGGGCAACACGGTCGACGTGATCGTCGCCGCCAAGGGCGGTGGCTCGGAAGCCAAGACCAAGTTCGCCATGCTCAACCCGTCCGACTCGATCGTCGACTGGGTGCTGAAGACCGTGCCGACCATGGGCGCCGGCTGGTGCCCGCCGGGCATGCTCGGCATCGGCATCGGTGGCACCGCCGAGAAGGCGATGCTGCTGGCCAAGGAGGCGCTGATGGAACCGATCGACATCACCGAGCTGCAGGCCCGTGGTGCCTCCAACCGCATCGAGGAGCTGCGCCTGGAGTTGTATGAGAAGGTCAATGCGCTGGGCATCGGCGCGCAGGGCCTGGGCGGCCTGACCACTGTGCTGGACATCAAGATCAACGACTATCCGACCCATGCGGCCAACCTGCCGGTGGCGATGATCCCGAACTGCGCGGCCACCCGCCACGCGCACTTCACCCTGGACGGCAGCGGCCCGGTGATGCTGGACCCGCCGTCGCTGGAAGACTGGCCGAAGCTGACCTATGACGCGTCCAAGGGCACCCGGGTGGACCTGGACACGATCACGCCGGAGGACGTGGCCAGCTGGAAGCCGGGCCAGACCCTGCTGCTCAACGGCAAGCTGCTGACCGGCCGTGACGCCGCGCACAAGCGCATGGTCGACATGCTCAACAAGGGCGAGGAACTGCCGGTCGACCTGAAGGGGCGTTTCATCTACTACGTGGGCCCGGTCGATCCGGTGCGCGACGAAGTGGTGGGCCCGGCCGGCCCGACCACGGCGACCCGCATGGACAAGTTCACCGAGCAGGTGCTGGCGCAGACCGGCCTGCTGGGTATGGTCGGCAAGGCCGAGCGCGGCCCGGCCGCCATCGAGGCGATCAAGAAGCACAAGTCGGCCTACCTGATGGCGGTCGGCGGTTCGGCCTACCTCGTGTCCAAGGCGATCAAGGCGGCCAAGGTGGTCGGTTTCGCTGACCTGGGCATGGAAGCGATCTACGAGTTCACCGTGCAGGACATGCCGGTGACCGTGGCAGTGGATTCCACTGGCGAATCGGTACACAAGACCGGACCGCGCGAATGGCAGGCCCGCATCGGCAAGATTCCGGTGGTGGTGGAGTAAGTCTTCCGCTTCCGTTTCAGGCAACGGCGCCCGCGTGGCGCCGTTGTTGTGTGCAGCCTGCCCGCGCGCTGCCTGCTCTGCCAACGTACTGGCCGGCGTACTGGAAGGGAGTCCATCGTGCTGCAGTGGTCGCGTGTTTTCGTGTTGCTGGTCGCTACGCTGGCGTGCAGCGCCTGCGGGCCACGTTATTTCGTCGAGCCACCCACCCACGAAGCGGGGAAGATCTGCGCGTCGGTCTGCGAGAGCCAGAAGGCGACGTGCGACTTCCACAACCGCGCCCGTGCCGAATCGGATCAGCGGAGCTGCGAAAGCGAGAAGAGCCGGATCATCAGCCGTTGCAGTGGTATCGCCGACGACAAGCAGCGGCACAACTGCGAAGGGGGCAACGGTGCCGGCAACTACTGCGGTCCCCCGGCGCTTCCTTCATGCAGTGCCCCGTACGCCCAGTGCCTGCTCTCCTGCGGCGGTACCGTGAATGACGTCCGCACCGACACTGGTATTCCCGTGTACTGATCGCGGCACGCGTAGGTGCCTGCACGAGTAACCGTAGTCTGCTAGGGTCGGCACTCCCCTGCACTGGATGTGCCCATGCGCCTGCATCGATCCGCCGCGGCTGTGTTCCTGCTGGTCCTGGCCGGCTGCAGCACAACGTCATCCTATGAAGGTGCGGATTTCTCCGCCTCCTCGCAGTGCCGCATGCAGTGCCAGGCCGACTATCGCAGCTGCATGGCGCGGGGCAGCACCGGCAACAGTGCCTTCAGCTGCGAGCAGCAGGTGGTGCCCGCGCCGGACAAGCGCTGCAAGGATGTCGCCAACCCCGAACTGCGCCGTGCCTGCGAACTGAAGGCGCATGACTGCACGATGCGCGCGCCGATGATGTCCTGTGGCGAACGCCGGGATTCCTGCATGAGCAGCTGCGGCTGAGCAACGATCGCGCGCGCGGGCGCATAATCGGCGGATCCACCTGCACAGGATCTTCCGCATGAGCACCACGCTGTATGGTTCGACCAGTACCGCCGCCCTCGTGGTGCATTGGCTGTTGATCGAGCTGGGCATCGAGCACGAACTGGTGCTGCTGGATTTCGACGCGCGCGAGCACAAGTCGGCGGAGTACCTGGCGCTGAATCCGGCCGGTGTGGTGCCGACGCTGCTGATCGATGGCTTGGTACTGACCGAAGCGGCGGCCATTGCGTTGTACCTGGCTGATCGCCATCCGGACGCCAACCTGCTGCCCCCGGTGGGTACGCCACAGCGTGCCGATGCCTACCGGTGGATGTTCTGGTGTGCCAATACGCTGCAGCCCGCCTATCGCGCCTGGTTCTACCCGCATGAAATGGCGGGGGAGGCGAATATCGAGGCGAGCCGCGAGATGGCCCGTCAGCGCCTTGAAGCCGCCTGGCAGCATGTCGCCACGCACCTGCAGGTGCATGGTCCCTACCTGCTGGGCGCCACGCCCTGCGTGGTCGATTACATGCTGGTGATGCTGATGCGCTGGTCGCGCAACATGCCGAAGCCCAGCGACACCTGGCCGGTGCTGAAGGCGCATGCCACGTCGATGAAGGCGCGCCCGGCGTTTGCCGAGGTGTATCGCCTCGAGGGCATCACCGACTGGCGATAACCGAAAAAGGGGACGGAGGGAATTAAGTCGTTTGTGCACAAACGACTTAATTCCCTCCGTCCCCTTTTTCGGGCTAGAGGATCTCCAGCACCGTTTCCGGCGGGCGGCACAGCCGTGTGCCCTTGGGCGTGCGCACCACGGGGCGGTTGATCAGGCGCGGGTGTTCGGCCATTGAGGCCAGCAGCGTGGCCTCGTCCGCATCTTCCAGGCCCAGTTCGGCGAACTGCGCTTCCTTGCTGCGCACCAGATCACGCGCGTCCAGCCCGGATTCGGCCAGCACCTGGCGCAGCGCGGCCACGTCCGGCGGGTTGCCCAGATACTCGATCACCACTGGATCGAAGCCCGCATCGCGGATCAGCTTCAGTGCGCCGCGCGAGTTGCTGCAGGCCGGGTTGTGCCAGATCGTCACGTCCATCAGAACCACTCCAGCAGCGACACGCCCACACCCACGTAGGTGGCTTTGTGGTTGTAGTCGATCAGGCTTTCGCCATAGCCATCGAAGACCTGCACATGGCCGCGCAGCAGGTTGCTGATCGGGAAGCCGTAATCCAGCTGCAGGGCGCCGTGCGAGCGGCTGCCGGTACGCAGCGAATGACGCGCCATCAGCGAGACTTCATGGCCGTTGCGGTTCCAGGTCAGGGTCGCGTCACCGCGGCCCATGTAGTCCTCGATGTCCGGATTGTTGTCGTCGCTGCGGGTCTCGGGAATGCGGTACCACGGACGCAGCACCAGTGCCCAGTTCTCACGGTCCAGGCCGATGTTGAGCATCACCCGGTTCCAGCTGCGCGACAGCGGATCAGCGCGGCCGTTGGACTGATGGTTCAGTGCGATGCCGGTCATGCGCCCGCGCCAGCCACCGATCGAGTAGCCGTTGCGGAATACCATCATCACTTCCGGCTCGTAATTGGTTTCGCGGAACGGGCGCGAATCCTCGCCGTTGTAGGCCTGCCAGCGCGAGCTCTGGGTGTAGCCGGCCCAGATATCGCCGTTGTCGCCGAACAGGTTCTCGGCGATCTTGGTCTTGAAGCTGATCTGGAACTTCAGTTCGGCACTGTCGAGCACCTGCGGGGTGGTGACCGTGTTGGCCGGGTTCGGCGAATGCGGCGTGGTGTTGCGGTCGCTGGTCCAGAACGCCGGCAGCAGGTATACCGGCTTGTAGGCACGCAGCTGGAACGGGCCCAGCTTGGAGTCCTCGGCCAGCTCCCAGCGGCTGTCCAGCAGCGAACCGCGTCCGGCGTTGGCCAGCGCGCTGTCCGGTGCTGCCGGACGGAACAGGTCGCTGACCCGTTCGCGCAGTTTCTCTTCGCCCTGGCTCACGCGTGCGGTCTGGCGCTCTTCGCGACGGGCCTGCGCGGCCGCCTCGGCAGCGGCGTCGGCAGCCGCCGTGGCCTGCGGGGTGTGCGCGAACAGGCGGTCATAGCAGGCCAGGCGCGCGGCGTCGGTGGTGATGGCGGCACACGCCGCCGGCGAAGTGTCGGTGCTGGGCACGAATTCCTGCGCGGCCAGCGGCGCACTGGCCAGGGCCAGCGCCAGCGGAGCGAGGCGGGGAAGCAGCGGGGGGAGGGTCATTCCAGCAGGCCCTTCGGTGAATACGGGAATCGCATAGTGTGGCGGCTGTACCGGATCGCGGCCAGCCCCTACGGTTTATGCACGGCCACTGCGTGCGTGTAGCGTGAAGGCTGCACCGGTCACAGGAACCAGGCGAAGGCGAACAGCCCCAGCATCGCGATCACCACCGCCAGCTTCAGCGCCAGGCCGAGCAGGATGCCGAGCCAGGTGGCCAGGCCGACCTTGGTCGAGCGGCCCAGCTCGCGGGTGTGCCAGTACTCGCCGAGCAGGGCGCCGATCAACGGGCCGGCGAACAGGCCGATCGGCATGAAGAACAGGCCGACGATGCTGCCGAGGAACGTGCCCCATAGCGCCTTCCGGCTGGCGCCCACCCGTTGTGCGCCCACCACTGTGGCCAGCACGTCCGCCAGCAGCGAGAGCACGGTCAGTACACCCAGTGCGACCAGGGTTGGCCAGCCCACATGGGCGAAGCCGTCGGCCCAGGCCGCCAGCAGCAGTCCGATGAATACCAGCGGGATGCCGGGGAGGGCTGGCAGGATGATCCCGGCGACGCCGACGAGGACAAAAATGACCGCTAGCAGATATAAGATGAATGAGAGTCCCATGCTGTCCCGTATGGTGGCCGTTTTGGGGTTGACAGTGAAAGATTTTGCCAGTTGCTTTTTCGTTTTGGGCGGGTTAAGTTGCAGTCGCTGAGCTTGGCAAGGTCACCGTGGATCGTGGCCTGATGAAGCAAGATCTTCCCGATCCGCTGCATCGATGCACCTCGCTTCCCCCTTGCTTGTCAGCCGCCCACCAGGCGTTTCCAACAACAAGAGAGAGTCAAAGGGAGTTAGTGAGATGGCTGATCGCGAGACCGGTACCGTAAAGTGGTTCAATGATGCGAAGGGCTTCGGCTTCATCAGCCGGCAGAATGGCGAGGACGTGTTCGTGCACTTCCGCGCCATCGAGACCCAGGGCTTCAAGAGCCTCAAGGAAGGCCAGACTGTGAGCTTCGAAGTCGTGCAGGGCCAGAAGGGTCTGCAGGCTGACAAGGTGCAGCCGGTGTAATGCCCGCCGCCTGTCGGCATGAAAAAGGCCCGCGCAAGCGGGCCTTTTTCGTTGCGCATGGCCCGGTGCGGGTCAGCGCAGGATGACCTTGCCGTTGACCACGCGCACGTAGGTGTTTTCGCGGATGCCGCCGAGGTCACGCTGGTTGACCACGATGGTGCGGCCATCGTCCATGCGCACGCTGATGTCGTAGGTGTCGCTGGTCACGTTCTTCTGGATCTGGTTGCCGGCCAGCGCGCCACCGACTGCGCCCGCAGCGGCGGCGATGTTCTTGTTGCCACGGCTGCCACCGGTGTGGTCGGAGATCTCGTGGCCGGCCACGGCGCCGACGATGCCGCCCAGGATCGCGCCGGTCGCGCTGGGGGCGGTACGGCCGGACTGCACGGTATTGATGCGGGTGACGATGCCGCAGTCAGCGCAGCGGCCCTGGTTGTAACCGCCGTTGTTGCCGTAGCCGCCATTGTTGTAGCCGTTGTTGTAACCACCACCGCCGTAGCCAGGCGAGGTGGCACAGCCTGCCAGGGCGAGGGTAGCGATGGCGCTGGCGGCAATGAGCTGGATCTTCATGGGGCGTCTCCTGGCCGTGAAGGCGGGTGTCTGGGGTGGTACTGCGTCATGCAGCAGGGTGGACGAATCGTCTCCTTTCGAACGTGAACGACGCGCCAACCGTGTGTGCCTTGCCCGGCTGCAGGATGAATGCGGCTCAGCGGAAGTCCTGGTGGCAGGCGCGGCAGTCGGCCTGCACGGTTTCCACCACTTGGGCGAGGGCCGTGCAGTCGCTGGGCGGCGCGGCCAGGGCGGCGTTGAGGTTGCCACGCAGCTGGCTGGCGTGCTGCTGGAACTGCGCGTTGTCCTTCAGCCCGGGAAAGGCCAGATCGAGGTCGTTGGACAGCAGGCGCAGGGCCTGCAGGCGCGGCACGCTGTCGGCCAGGCTGCAGCGGTTCTGCTGCTGGGCCTGCTGCAGCAGCTGCGATTGCCGTTGCATCACCTGCATCAGACTGTCCGGGAACGGGTCGCGGCGCGCCTGCAGGGCGCGGCCCACCATCACCGTGGCGATCAGGCCGATCAACAGTCCCAGGCCGAGCACGAACAGATAGCGGTAGGCGGTGGACGGACGGCGGGGTGGGCTGGCGTTCATGGCGGGCTCTCCGGGCGTGCAACGGTGGGTTCGATGCCGGCGCGCTGCAGGCGCTGGCGCCTGCACGTTAAAATAGCGGGATGAATGAACAGGTCAAACAACGCTTCGCCGGCATCGAACGGCTGTATGGCGTGGGTGCGCTTGAGCGCCTGCAGGGTAGCCGCGTGGCGGTGGTGGGCATGGGCGGCGTCGGCTCATGGGTGGTGGAAGCGCTGGCCCGCTCGGCGGTCGGCCACCTGACCCTGATCGATGCCGATGACATCTGCGTCTCCAACACCAACCGGCAGTTGCCGGCGATGGAAGGCAACTACGGCCGCAACAAGGCCGAGGCGATGGCCGAGCGCTGCCGCGCGATCAATCCGGACATCGAGGTCGATGCCGTGCAGGCGTTCCTGACCGTGTCGAACATGGCGGAGCTGCTGGACCGTGGCTTCGATCTGGTGATCGATGCCTGCGACAGCTTCCGGGTCAAGGTCGAGACGATTGCCTGGTGCCGTCGCCGCAAGCTGCCGCTGCTGACCGTCGGTGCCGCCGGTGGCCGTACCGATCCGACCCTGGTGCGCATCCGCGACGTCTCGCGCACCGAGCACGACGCCATGCTGGCGCTGATCCGCAAGAAGCTGCGCAGCGAGTTCAATTTCCCGAAGAACGCCAAGCGCTATTTCGGTGTGCCGGCAGTGTATTCGCTGGAGAACGTGAAGTATCCGCAGGCTGATGGCAGCGTCTGTGGCATCCGCCCGAACCTTGGCGCCGATGCGGCGTTGAAGCTGGACTGCGGCGCCGGCCTGGGTGCGGCGACCCATATCACTGGCGCGTTCGCGTTCGCGGCGGTGGGCAAGGCGCTGGAAATGCTGCTGGAGCCGAAGAAAGTGAAGGCCGAAGCGGTAGAGGCCAGCGAGGTGTGATGGATCGTGCCGGCCAGCGGCCGGCACCTGCCGTTACATTGCCGGCAGCGCGAACAGGCGTCGTGCATTCTCCGTCGTGGCCTGGGCCACTGCGTCCAGCTCCATCCCGCGCAGCGCGGCCACGTGGCGGGCGATGACCGCCAGCCGTGCCGGTTCGTTGCGCTGGCCGCGGATGCCGGCGTCAGGCTGGTCGGGCGCGTCGGTCTCCAGCAGCAGCTGTTCCAGCGGCATGTCGCGCACCAGCCGCTGCAGGCGCTGCGCGCGTTCGTAGGTCAACGGGCCGCCGAGCCCGAGCAGGAAGCCCTGCCGGTGCAGTTGTGCCGCCTGTTCCGGACTGCCGGAAAAGCTGTGCACCACGCCGCGCAGGCCGCCGATGCGACGGATCGCGGCGATCACCACGTCCACCGCGCGCCGTGCATGCACGATCACCGGCAGCTCGAACTCACGGGCCAGTTGCAGCTGGCCGAGGAAGTACGCCTGCTGCGTCTCGGCATCCAGGCCTTCGACAAAGAAGTCCAGGCCGCATTCGCCGATCGCGCAGGGGCGTTCGCGCTCGATCCACTCGCGCAGCAGCGGCAGGTGGCCGGGCCGGTGCTCGGACAGGAACATCGGGTGCAGGCCGTAGGCCGGGTACAGCCCCGGCGCCTGCTGGCAGACCTCCCGCAGCTTCGGCCAGCTGGCCGCCGTCACCGCCGGCACCACCTGCAGGCGCACGCCAGCGGCCTGCGCGCGTGCGATCACGGCGGCGCGGTCACTGTCGAACCCGCCGGCATCGAGATGGCAGTGGCTGTCGACCAGCAGGCTCAACGCTGTTCCAGCGACGGCGGCGCTGTGGCGGTGTTGCGGCTTTTCCAGTTGGCCAGCAGCAGGGTGCCGAAGCCGAGCACCAGTTCATCGACGAACGGGATCGGGTCGGGGATGAACAGGGTCAGCACGAACAGGCCTGCGGTGAGCTTGAACAGGGTGGGGTAGCGCAGCCGGCGCGCCCATTGCAGTACCGGCAGCAGCATCGGGTTGGCCATGGCGGGGGTCCTCCTGGGGAATATGCAAACGCTACCACGGGCCCAGCATTTCCCGATGCTGAATGGGTTACGGGAATGAGCAGGAAATGTGGAGATTCCGTTCAGGCAGCGCATGCTGCAATCTGGTCCGAGAACGTTGCGGATGGTCCGCAAGGAGCAGGTCATGAAAAGCACAACTACAACTGTCCTGGTCGCAGCGGGCGCGCTGCTGGTCGGTGGTATCGCCACCGCCGCCTTCATGAAGAGCGGCGACACGTCGCCTGATTCCATCAGCGCCGGAACCCCCAATGGCGAATCGCGCCTGGTCGATGGCAACGCCACTGGCGATGGCGCGCGTGGTGACACGCTCGACCCGTCGGCACCGCGTGGGCTGGAATATGCCGACGTGCTGAAGGTCGACCCGATCACCGAGAAGCAGAAGGCCTACGCCACCGTGATCGGCACCGATGCGGTGCGCGAGACCTCCACCACCCAGACACCGCATGAAGTCTGCCAGGACGTGACGGTGCAGGAGCGCCTGCCGGAACGTGACGGCAACGTCGGCGGCACCGTGGTCGGTGCTGTGGTGGGTGGCCTGCTGGGCAACCAGGTCGGCGGTGGTAACGGCAAGAAGGCCGCGACCGCGGCCGGTGCCGTGGCCGGTGGCTTCATCGGCAACCAGATCGACAAGCGCCACGTGGGTGGCCGCGTGGTCAACCGTACCGAGCGCCAGTGCCACACCGAGACCGCAACCTCCGAGTCGAGCCGTGTTACCGGCTACAACGTGACCTACCGCAACGAGGACGGCACCACCGGCACCATGCGCATGGCCAGCAAGCCGGGTAACCGCATCGCCATGGGCACCAACGACGTGGTGAAGGGCTACAACGTGACCTATCGCTACGACGGCGCCGAGAAGACCGTGCGCATGGACAACAAGCCGGCCAGCGATCGCCTGCCGGTGGTCGATGGCCAGCTGGTCACGCAGACCGCTGCCGCCGGTGCCACTGCGGCCACCACGCGCCAGTAATCTGGAAGCAGCATGCAGTACCCCACGGGCCGGCTCATGCCGGCCCGTTTCGTTGCAGCCGGCGAAATTCATCCGCGCGGAGCGCGAATCCACCATCATGGACGCTTCCTTCGACATGGAGCCGGCATGAGCATCTTCGACCTGCGCATCGAAACAGAGCGCCTGATCCTGCGCCCACTGCTGCGCGAGGACTACGAACCTTACCTGGCGTTCTGCGCCGACGAGGAAACGATGCGCACCCTCGGTGGCGTGCAGCCGCCTTCGGTGGCCTGGCGCGGCTTCTGCAGCCTGGCCGGCGCCTGGCAGCTGTTTGGCTTCTCGATGTTCAGCGTGATCGAGAAATCCAGCGGTGACTGGATCGGGCGCATGGGTCCCTGGCAACCGCAGGACTGGCCCGGTACCGAGGTCGGCTGGGGCATCCGCCATGCCAGCTGGGGCAGGGGCTATGCGCCGGAAGCTGCGGTCGCCGCGATCGACTGGGCGTTCGACACGCTCGGGTGGGATGAGGTGATCCACACCATCGCCGAGAACAACGACAACTCGCGGGCGGTCGCGCGCAAGCTCGGCAGCACGATGCTGCGCATGGGGGAGCTGCCAGCGCCGTACAACGACAAGCCGATGCAGATCTGGGGCCAGTCGCGCGAGCAGTGGCGGCAGCGCCGTTGACGGTTGTAGAGCCGAGCCCACGCTCGGCTGCCGTTCGCCAAATGCAGCCGAGCATGGGCTCGGCTCTACAGATTGTCCGCATGCTGCACCCGCGCTTGGCATTCACCGGCGTGCTTGCCAGACTGCACGCAGCCGGCCGCCGGCCGGACGTGATGGAGCAGGCAATGGTGGAAGAGCGCGTCCCGCTGACGGTGCATGGCATGTCGGTCTCGGGCAATTGCCACAAGGTCCGCCTGCTGCTGGAGCAGCTCGGCAGCCGTTACCGCTGGGTGGAAGTGGACAGTGCCCACGGCCAGACCCATACCCCTGAATTCCTGGCGCTCAACCCGAATGCCAAGGTGCCGCTGATCGTCCGCGACGATGGCCGCGTGCTGACCGAATCCAACGCGATCCTGTTCTGGCTGGCCGAAGGCACGCCGTACCTGCCCACTGATGGTTGGGAGCGCGCGCAGGCGTTGAGCTGGATGTTCTTCGAGCAGTACACGCACGAGCCGTGCGTGGCAGTGGCGCGCTTCATCCGCGGCTGGACCGCGCCCGAATCGCCGCGCCGCGCCGAACTGCCACGCCTGCACGAGCGCGCCGCCACCGCGCTGGCGGTGATGGAGCAGCACCTGCGCCAGGCGCAATGGTTCACCGGCAGCGGATACGGCATCGCCGATATCGCCCTGTTTGCCTATACCGATGTGGCGGGCGAGGGCGGTATCAGCCTGGAGCCGTTCCCGGACGTTCGCGCCTGGCTGCAGCGCGTGCGTGAGCAGCCGCGCTTCCTGCCGATGCCGGCGGTGACCGCCGAAGTGCGCTCGCGATTCGAGGCCGCGTGACTCTCACCAGGGTGACTCCCACAGGCTAGCGCCGGGCCATGCCCGGCCGAATGCAACAACGACACGGAGGGTGTTCGATGTTCGCTGTGGTTCCAGATCCGATTCCCGCACGCATGCGCGTGCTCAACCGCGCCGAAGTGTGCGACGTCAACTTCCTCGATGCGGTGCGTGGCTGGCGCGGCACCCCGCGCCAGCGCCCGGCGCCGGATGCGCCGATCCTGCCGGGCAGCACGCTCAGCGCTGCGGCCTTCGGTGAACTGTTCGACTCGCAGCTGGCCAGCCGTCAGCTGGACCTGATGGCACGCGTGCTGCGCGTGCAGAACAAGGTCTTCTACACCATCGGTTCCTCCGGCCATGAAGGCAATGCGCTGCTGGCGCGGGCCTGCCGGCATACCGATCCCGCCTTCCTGCACTATCGCTCCGGTGCCTTCATGGCCGAGCGTTCACGCCAGGTGCCGGGTATCGACCCGCTGCGCGATGCCGCTCTGTCCTTCGCCGCCAGCGCGGATGATCCGGCCAGCGGTGGCCGCCACAAGGTGTGGGGCAGCAAGCCATTGTGGGTGCTGCCGCAGACCTCGACGATTGCTTCGCACCTGCCGAAGGCGCTGGGCACCGCGCTGGCCATCGAGAGCGGCAAGCGGTTGGGGCAGGCGCTGCCGGTTCCCACCGATAGCATCGTGCTGTGCTCGTTCGGGGATGCCTCGGCCAATCATGCCACCGCGCAGACCGCGTTCAATACCGCGATGTGGTCGGCCTACCAGAAGCTGCCGGCGCCGATCCTGTTCGTCTGCGAGGACAACGGGCTGGGCATTTCGGTGAAGACGCCGGACGGCTGGATTGCCGAGCGCTTCAGCCGGCAGCCAGGGCTCGACTATTTCTTCGCCGATGGCCTGGACCTGGCCACCGGGCATGCCCAGGTGCAGGCCGCGGTGGAACATTGCCGGCGCACGCGGCGGCCGACCTTCCTGCATCTGCGTACCACGCGCCTGATGGGCCATGCCGGCACCGACTTTGAAGTGGAATGGCGCGCGCTGCCGGAGCTGTGCGCGGCCGAGGCGCAGGATCCGCTGCTGCGCTCGGCGCAGATCGCGATGGAATCGGGCTGGATGGATGCAGCCGCCATCGAAGTGGCCTACGAAACGATGCGCGCGCGCTGCATGGCGGCGGCCGCCGACGCCGAAGGCCACCCGACGCTGCAGTCGCTGCAGGACGTGATGGCGCCGCTGGCGCCGTACACACCGGCGGCGGTGCAGGCTGAAGCGCGGCGCGAGGTGCCCGCCGAGATGCGCGAAGCGCTGTATGGCGGTGCGGAGACCCTGCCCGAGCGACAGGCACCACGGCACCTTGCCATCCAGATCAACCACGGCCTGCAGGAGCTGCTGGCGAAGTATCCGCAGAGCCTGCTGTTCGGCGAGGACGTCGCGCAGAAGGGCGGTGTCTACACCGTCACCAAGGATCTGCTGCGCCGCTTCGGCCCACGCCGGGTGTTCAACACCCTGCTGGACGAGACCATGATCCTGGGCATGGCGCAGGGCCTGGCCAACATGGGCATGTTGCCGATTCCGGAGATCCAGTACCTGGCCTACCTGCACAACGCCATCGACCAGCTGCGCGGCGAAGCGTGTTCGCTGCAGTTCTTCTCCAATGACCAGTACCGCAACCCGATGCTGGTGCGGGTGGCCGGGCTGGGCTACCAGAAGGGTTTCGGCGGCCACTTCCACAACGATAATTCGATCACGGCGCTGCGCGACATTCCCGGCCTGGTAGTCGGTTGCCCGTCGCGTGGCGACGATGCGGTGATGATGCTGCGCACGCTGGCGGCGCTGGCCCGGGTGGATGGACGTGTGGCGGTGTTCCTGGAGCCCATCGCACTGTACATGAGCAAGGACCTGCATGAGCCGGGCGATGGCCGGTGGCTGTTCGACTACCCGGACCAGGGCCAGGCGCTGGTACCGGGTGAAGGCCGGGTCTATGCGCCGGAGGCAGGCGACCTGGTGGTCTACACCTATGGCAACGGCGTGCCGATGGCGCTGCGCGCGGCGCGGGCGATCGAGCAGCAGCTGGGCTGGCAGGTGCGGGTGGTCGACCTGCGCTGGCTGGTGCCGCTGGATGCCGGCTTCATCGCCAGCCAGGCCGCCAGTGCACGGCGGGTGCTGGTGCTGGACGAGGGCCGCCACAGTGGTGGGGTGGGCGAGGGCGTGGTCACGGCACTGGTCGAGGCCGGTTTCGGCCACCTGCCGCTGCGCCGGGTCTGCGGTGCCGATACCTATACCCCGCTGGCGGGGGCAGCAATGTTCGGGCTTCCAAGCGACAATGCGGTGATTGGCGCCGCCCTTGAACTGGCGCAGGAACCTTGATGCATGTGTGGATTGGCGGGAATGTTGTTGCCGGCGCCTGTGGCGTCGGCCGAGGTGCTGCAGGCGCAGGTCCTGGCCATGGGCGAGGCGCTGCACCACCGCGGGCCGGATGATGGCGGCAGCTGGGTCGATGCCGGCGCAGGCATCGCGCTGGCGCACCGCCGGCTGAGCATTCTCGACCTGTCGCCGCTGGGCCACCAGCCGATGGCCTCGTCCGATGGTCGCTACGTGATGGCCTACAACGGCGAGGTCTACAACTTTGCCGCCCTGCGTGCCGAACTGGAGCCGCTGGGGCATGCCTTCCGTGGTCACTCCGACACCGAGGTGCTGCTGGCAGCGATCCTGCAATGGGGCATCGAGGACACCCTGCAGCGCTGCAACGGCATGTTCGCCATCGCGCTGTGGGACCGCCAGCAGCAGTGCCTGTGGCTGGCCCGCGATCGTGTTGGCAAGAAGCCGCTGTACTACGGCTGGGCCGGTGACACCCTGGTGTTCGGTTCCGAACTGAAGGCGCTGTGGCAGCACCCGGCGTTCGACAACGACATCGACCGCGACGCACTGACCCTGTTGCTGCGGTTGGACTACATTCCGGCCCCGCACAGCATCCACCAGCGCTGCTACAAGCTGATGCCGGGCCGCGTGCTGCGCCTGGATGCCGAAGCCGTCGCGGCGGGTGCATCGGCGCATCGCCCGGAACAGGCGCAGCGTCCGTACTGGGATGCGCGGGCACGCATGCAGGCGGCGCTGGCCGCGCCGTTCCAGGGCCGCATCGAAGAGGCCGAGGAACAGCTGGACGGGCTGCTGCGCGACGCAGTGGCGCTGCGCATGGTGGCCGACGTGCCGGTGGGGGTGTTCCTGTCCGGCGGCACCGATTCATCGCTGGTGGCCGCGCTGATGCAGGCACAGAGCGGTCAGCCGGTGCACAGCTTCAGTATCGGCTTCACTGGTTCGGGCCACGACGAGGCGCCGCTGGCCAAGGAACTGGCCGCGCATCTGGGCTGTGACCACACCGAACTCTACGTCAGCGGTGCCGATGCACTGGCGGTGGTGCCGCAGTTGCCGGCAATGTTCGACGAACCCTTCGCTGATGCCTCGCAGGTGCCGACCGCGCTGGTCGCCCGCCTGGCGCGGCAGGGCGTAACCGTCGCGCTGTCCGGCGATGGTGGTGACGAGCTGTTCTTCGGCTATACCCGCTATGTGCGCGCGCTGCGCAACTGGCAGATGCTGGGCCGCGTGCCAGGGCCGCTGCGGCGTTGGATGGGCGCGCGCTCCCAGCAGCAGGGCGAGGCCTCGCGTACCGGCGGCCTGGCCGCGCTGTTGGCCGAGTCCGGCGCGCGTGGCATCGGTGACGTGTACCGCAACCGCATCTCGCGCTGGCGCGACCCGACGGCGGCAGTGCCGGGCGCGCAGGCTGCCGGCAGCTTCTACGACCTGGCCGACCCGTTGCACGGTGCCGGCACACCGGCCGACGCGATGATGCTGGCCGATTACGTGACCTACCTGCCGGATGACCTGTTGTGCAAGGTCGACCGCACCTCGATGGCGGTCAGCCTGGAAGCACGTGCGCCGCTGCTGGATTCACGCGTGGCCGAGTTCGCCTGGTCGCTGCCGCTGGGCTTCAAGCGCAGTGAAACCACCAGCAAGGTGCTGCTCAAGCGCGTGCTGGGTCGTTATGTGCCGCAGTCGATGGTGCACCGGCCCAAGCGTGGCTTTGGCGCGCCGGTCAGTGACTGGCTGAAGGGCGACCTGCGGCCATGGGCCGAAGACCTGCTGCAGCCGGCGCGGCTGGAGCGGGAGGGCGTGCTGTCAGCGGCCGCGGTACAGCCGCTGTGGCAGCAGTTCCTCGGCGGCCAGCGCAAGTGGCATACCCATCTGTGGAACGTGCTGATGTTCCAGGCCTGGCAGGCACATTGGCGGCAGGTGCGCGCGGGCGTCACGGGCGGCTGATCTTCACCGGTCTGCAAGGGCCCGGCGACTAGGCTGGGTCTCCCGCACCATGAGGAGTATGTCCCGATGTCCGTCCCCACCATCGCCGTGTTCGTCGGCAGCCTGCGCAAGGAGTCCTGCAACCGCAGGCTGGCCCATGCGCTGGAGAAGATCGCCGGCGACCGTGCACGCTTCCAGTACGTGCAGATCGGTGATCTGCCGCTGTACGACCAGGATTTCGATGGCCAGTACCCGCCGCAGGGCACCCGGCTGAAGGATCAGGTGCGCGCCGCCGACGCGGTGCTGTTCGTGACCCCCGAGTACAACCGGTCGGTGCCGGGCGTGCTGAAGAACGCCATCGACATCGGCTCGCGCCCCTACGGTGACAGCGCGTTTGCCGGCAAGCCGGCGGCGGTGATCGGCGCCTCCATCGGCCAGATCGGTACCGCCGTGGCCCAGCAGCACCTTCGCAACAGCCTGGCCTTCCTGGACATGCACGTGCTCGGCCAACCCGAGGCGTTCATCCATTTCAAGGACGGCCTGATCGATGCCGACGGCACGGTCCACAACGAAGGCACGCAGAAGTTCCTGCAAGGCTATGTGGACCGGTTCCTGGCGCTGATCGCGGTTCACGTCAAAGGCGATTGACGCCAGCGGTTGCCACCCCCATCTGCGATAATGCCCGCTCGGGTGCCGCAACGGCGCCCGTCGCAGGCAGTGCGACGCCCCCACGCCAATCTGGCCAGGCACCGGCGGATATCCCCCGTTTCTCCACGGCTTATCCACAGGCTTGTCCATGGCCGCCGGGGTCGGCGCATGCCTACACTCGTCCGGCCCACTTTTGCAGGAAACACCGCAGCATGTCCGCTCGCCCCGGCTTCCGTTCCAACCGCAGAGAGCGCGGTGATGGCTTCGATCGCGATCGCGACGAATCGCGCATCGACCAGTTGCGGGTACCGCCCCATTCGGTGGAAGCCGAGCAGGCGGTGCTGGGTGGCCTGATGCTGGCCCCGGAGGCCTATGACCGGGTCAATGACCAGCTGACCGAAGGCGATTTCTACCGCCGCGACCACCAGATGATCTACCGCGCGATCCGTGAGCTGTCCGAGCGCGAGCGGCCGTTCGATGCGGTGACCCTGGGGGAGTGGTTCGAATCGCAGGGCAAGATGGAACTGGTGGGCGATGGTGCCTATCTGATCGAGCTGGCCAGTACCACGCCGTCGGCGGCCAACATCGTGGCCTACGCCGAGATCGTGCGTGACAAGGCAGTGCTGCGGCAGCTGATCCAGGTGGGCACGGACATCGTCAACGATGGTTTCCAGCCCGAGGGCCGTGAGAGCAGCGAGCTGCTGGCATCGGCGGAAAAGAGCGTGTTCGCCATCGCCGAACAGGGCGCACGCGGTCGTACCGATTTCGTGGCGATGCCCGGTGCACTGAAGGATGCCTTCGAAGAGCTGCGCAGCCGCTTCGAGAACGGCGGCAACATCACCGGCCTGCCGACCGGCTACAACGATTTCGATGCGATGACCTCCGGCCTGCAGCCGACCGACCTGATCATCCTGGCTGCGCGCCCGGCCATGGGCAAGACCACCTTCGCGCTGAACATCGCCGAGTACGCGGCGATCAAGTCGAAGAAGGGCGTGGCGGTGTTCTCGATGGAAATGTCGGCATCGCAGCTGGCGATGCGCCTGATTTCCTCCAATGGCCGCATCAACGCGCAGCGCCTGCGTACCGGCCAGCTGGAAGACGAGGACTGGAGCCGCGTCACCAGCGCGATCAAGATGCTGAAGGAAACCAAGATCTTCATCGACGATACGCCCGGCGTGTCGCCGGAAGTGCTGCGCTCCAAGTGCCGCCGCCTCAAGCGCGAGCATGACCTGGGCCTGGTGGTGATCGACTACCTGCAGCTGATGAGCGTGCCGGGCAACAGCGAAAACCGCGCGACCGAAATCTCGGAGATCTCGCGTTCGCTGAAGGGCCTGGCCAAGGAACTGCACGTGCCGGTGATCGCGCTGTCGCAGCTCAACCGCTCGCTGGAAACACGTACCGACAAGCGCCCAGTGATGGCCGACCTTCGCGAATCGGGCGCAATCGAGCAGGACGCGGACATGATCGTCTTCATCTACCGCGACGATTACTACAACAAGGAAAATTCGCCGGACAAGGGCCTGGCCGAGATCATCATCGGCAAGCACCGTGGTGGCCCGACCGGTTCGTGCAAGCTGAAGTTCTTCGGCGAATACACCCGCTTCGACAACCTGGCCCACGATTCGGTCGGCTCGTTCGAGTAACAGGCGTGCCGGCCGCTGGCCGGCAATCTCCTCCTGGCCGGCAAACCATTCCAAACACCAAACGTCCGTATGTGGCGTGTAAATGACATGTAACGCGACGCTTCTACGATTCCGCCGCTGCTGCCCTTCGACGCCGCCCTTCGGCGTCCAGCGTGCCCAAGGAATCCGCCCCCATGCCGTCCCACGCTCCGCTCCGCCGCAATCTGCTGGCCCTGCTGGTCTGTGCTTCGCTGCCGTCGCTGGCTGTCGCTGAAACCGCTCCCACGACCGACGCGCCGTCGGCCACCACCCTCGATTCGATCTCGGTGATCGGCCGCGGCGAAGCCCGCCAGGTGCAGCGTGTGACCGCCGAGGACATGAAGATCCTGCCGCCGGGTGCCAACCCGCTGAAGCTGCTGGCCAGCAAGCCGGGCGTGCACTTCGAATCGGCTGATGCCACCGGCGCCTACGAATGGTCCACCAGCATCAGCCTGCGTGGTTTCAACCAGAACCGCCTGGGCTACACCCTTGATGGCATCCCGCTGGGCAACATGGCCTACGGCAACAGCAACGGCCTGCACATCAGCCGCGCGGTGATCAGCGAGAACCTGGGCGGCGCGGAGGTTTCCACCGGCATTGGCGCGCTGGGTACGCCGTCCACCAGCAACCTTGGCGGCGTGTTCCAGTTCTATTCGATCGACCCGTCCACCGAATACGGCGTGGTTCTGGCACAGGGCTTTGGCAGCGACAACGCGCGCCGCAGCTATGCGCGCCTGGAGACTGGTGAACATCAGGGCTTTGCGGCCTACCTGTCCGGCGCATACTCAGAAGGCGACAAGTGGAAGGGCAAGGGCTCGCAGGAGCTGAAGCAGTTCAACGGCAAGGCCACCTACAACTTCGGAACGGACAGCAGGATTACCGCGCTGTTCAACGCCTCGCGCCGCGTCGAGGCCGATTACCAGGACCTGTCGCTGGAGATGATCGATCGTCTCGGCTGGGACTGGGACAACTACGCGCCGGACTGGAACCGTGCCGTGGCCGCTGCACGCGGCACGTTCAGCGGCGGCGTCAACAGCCCGTGGGATGCGTACTACTCCGGCCACGGCCTGCGCAATGACGACCTGTCCAGCATCGCCGGCGATTTCGGCCTGAACGAGTCGATGCGCCTGAAGGTCAACGTCTACAACCACAGCAACCGTGGCCAGGGCCACTGGTTCAGCCCGTCCAATCCGTCCAACCCGGGTACCAGCCGCGAGATCCCGATCTCGATCCGCACTACCGAGTATGCGATCGACCGCACCGGTGTGACCTCTGCGTTCACCTGGAACGTGGCGGGCCACGAGCTGGAAGCGGGCCTGTGGTACGAGGACAACGGCCACAGCGTGCAGCGCAACTTCTATTACATCGACGGCCCGATCACCGACGATTTCTTCCTGCGTAATCCGGACCAGCGCGTGTGGCACCAGCGCTACACCACCATCACCCGCCAGTTCTACGTGCAGGACCGTTTCCGCCTGTTCGATGACCGTCTGACCATCGACATCGGTGCGAAGTCGCCGCACACCCGCACCCGCGTGCGCACACCGCTGGGCAGCTATGCCAACAACAGCAGCCTGACCTCGAAGAAGGGCTTCCTGCCGCAGGCCGGCTTCAACTTCAAGCTCAACGAAGGCAACGAGATCTTTGGTTCGTTCGCCAAGAACATCGCGGCCTATGCACTGGGCGTGGGCAGTCCGTTCAACGTGCCGCAGGCCGCGTTCGATGCCAGCGCGAAGAGCCTGAAGCCGGAACAGTCGCGCACCCTCGAACTGGGCTGGCGCGGCTACGGCCAGGGCTATGAAGCCTCGGTGGCGGTGTATGACGTGAAGTTCGACAACCGCCTGCTGGCCATCGCGCAGTGCGTGGGCATCCTCGGTTGCCCGGCGCTGTTCTCCAACGTCGGTTCGGTGACCAGCCGCGGTGCCGAGGCGACCCTGCAGTTGAAGCCGATGCAGGACCTGATCTGGTCCAATGCGCTGTCGTGGAATGACAGTACCTACGACAACGACTACGTGAACAACGGCGTGGTGCCGACCCGCGGCAAGACGACCGTCGACACACCGGAGTGGATGTTCGCCAGCACCCTGGCCTGGACCCCGGGCCCGTGGGACCTGCGACTGGCCGCCAACCATGTCGGCAAGCGTTACGTGACCTATACCAACGATGTGTCGGTGCCGAGCTACTGGCTGGTCAATGCGTCGGTGGCCTATGACTTCGGCACGCTCGGCCCGGCACAGAACCTGACCGTGGCGCTTAACCTGACCAACCTGACCGACAAGCGTTACCTGTCTTCGATCAACACCAACGGCACCTACGCCGCCGACCCGACCCGCAGCCTGGCGACCATGCAGGTCGGCGCGCCGCGGCAAGTGATGGCCACCGCCACCGTGCACTTCTGATGCGCGGGCCTGTCGATCCGGAAAGCCGTCGTCGCCTGTTGCGCATGGCGTGGCAGGGCGCGGGGGCGGCGATCGCACTTGCGGCGATGCCGGGGCTGGCCACGGCCGGCCCACGGCCGCGGCTGGGGCGTGATCCGTTCACCCTCGGTATCGCCGCCGGTGATCCGGATCCGCAGGGTGCAGTGCTGTGGACGCGGCTCGCGCCGGACCCGCTCAACGGCGGCGGCATGCCGTCGCGGGCGTTGCCCGTGCGCTGGTTCGTGGCCGAAGACCCCGGCATGCGCCGGCTGGTGCAGCGGGGCGTCGCTGCGGCTGTGCCGGAGCTGGCCCATTCGGTACATGTGGAGGTCGACGGCCTGCGTCCCGGCCGCGATTATTACTATCGTTTCGCCTGCGACGGCGATGAGGAAAGCGTGGTCGGCCACTTCCGCACCGCGCCGCTGCTGGGCACGCAGTTGCAGCAGTTGCGGTTGGCGCTGTGTACCTGCCAGGCGTGGAACAGCGGCTACTACCCGGTGCTGCGTGACATCGCGCAGAGTGATGTCGACCTGGTGCTGCATGCCGGCGACTACCTGTATGAATACAGCCCGCTGCAGAACGCGCGTGGCAGCACGCTGGATGCGGCGCGGTTCAGTGGCGAGACGGTGAGCCTGGAACGTTACCGTGACCAGTACGCGCTGTACAAACTCGATCCCGACCTGCAGGCCGCGCACGCCGCACACGCGTTCGCGGTGATCTGGGATGACCACGAAGTGCAGAACGATTACTCCGGCATCCACCCCGAGAAGCCCGGCGTCTCAATGGAGGATTTCATCATCCGCCGCGCGGCCGCGTATCGTGCGTTCTACGAGCACCTGCCGATGCGCAGCACGCCTGCGGGCAACGGTGGCCTGCGCGTGCATCGGCGCCTGCGTTACGGCGATCTTGCACAGCTGACGCTGCTCGACTGCCGCCAGTTCCGCCCGGCCAATCCCTGCGGTGTGGGCGAGTCACCGCGCTGCGAGGCGGCGCTGGATCCACGCATGAGCATGCTCGGCACGGGCCAGGAGGCGTGGTTCGCGCAGTCGATGGCCGTCGCGCGGGGCACGCGCTGGAACGTGGTGGTACAGCAGCTGCTGATGGCGCAGCTGCGGCTGGACGGTGGCACACCGCGCGAGCGCTTCTGGAACGACGCCTGGGATGGTTATCCGGCGGCTCGCAACCGCCTGCTGCAGGCGATGCAGGCGGGCGGGCAGGGCAATGCCATCGTGCTGGGCGGTGACTGGCATTCCACCTTCGTCAACGACCTGAAGCTGGATTTCGACGTGCCCCGCTCGCCGGTCGTGGCCACCGAATTCATCGCCCCGGCGATCAGCAGTGGCGGCGACGACACGCCGTACGGTCCGTACTACGGACCGTCGATAGCGCAGAACCCGCATATCCGTTACTTCGATGGCGACCGCCGTGGCTGGTGGAAGCTGCAGCTGAACCGGCAGACCGTTGAGGCGGAGCTGCGCTTCGCCGACAGCGTGCTGCGTGCGGATGCCGCAGTGCGCACCGCAGCGCGCTTCCAGGTGACCCACGGCCGCCCGGGCGCAGTGCAGCTCCTGTAGAGCCGAGCCCACGCTCGGCTGCTTCTGGAAAGCCGAGCGCAGGCTCGGCTCTACAACGGCGGTGGACCGGTTTCATCGCCCCCAGCCCGGTTTCGTCGCAAACCGTTTGTGCGTGGCAAGGGCAGGGCGCCAAGGTGTCCGCAGGCGGCAAGGTGCCGCCACAAGGAGACCGTGATGAAGACCCTGTTCGCGCTCGGTGTGTGGTGCCTGCTGTTCGTACTGTGCTGGCCGCTGGCGATCCTCGCCCTGATCGCCTGGCCGTTCGTCTGGCTGCTGAGCCTGCCGTTCCGCCTGGTCGGCATCACCTTTTCGGCGCTGTTCGCCTTCCTGCGCGCGCTGTTCATGCTGCCGGCGCGGTTGATGGGTGGCCGGGCGGTGGCCGCATGAGGGCCGTGTTGCTGATGGGTCTGGTCCTGTTGCCAGGCCCGGTGCTGGCAACACCGCCCGCGCCACCGTCGGTGTGGCTGGAGCGCCAGCAGGCAGCCGGTGCCGATGAAGCGAATGCGGCGGGGGCGAAGGCTTCGACGGCACCCGAGGCCAAGGAGCGCTGCCGGGTCACGAAGCAATGGAAGGTCGGCGAGACGGTGGTGCAGCACAGGGTCTGCGACGATCCGCCGAAGAAGCCTGCTGAAAAGGTGTAGAGCCGAGCCGATGCTCGGCTGGGCCTTCACGGACCGCCAAATGCGCAGCCGAGCGTGGGCTCGGCTCTACATGAAGAAGGGCAACAAAAAACCCCGCCGAAGCGGGGTTTTTCTTCTGCAGGTGAGTGCCGACCAACGGTCGGCACCTACCATGATGCAGATCAGTTCGCCTTGTGGATGGCGCGCTTGCTGACCGCCATCGCCGCGTCGTGGATCACTTCCGACAGCGACGGGTGGGCGTGGCAGATGCGGGCCAGATCATCGGCCGAGCCGCTGAACTCCATGGTCAGCACACCTTCGTGCACCAGCTCGGAGACGTTGGCGCCGACCAGGTGCATGCCGAGGATGCGATCGGTTTCGGCGTGGGCCAGGATCTTCACGAAGCCTGCCGGCTCGATCATCGCCACGGCACGGCCGTTGGCGGCGAACGGGAAGCTGCCGGCCTTGTACGGAATGCCTTCGGCCTTCAGCTGCGCTTCGGTCTTGCCGACCCAGGCCAGTTCCGGCTCGGTGTAGATGACCCACGGGATGGTGTCGAAGTTGACGTGGCCCGGCAGGCCGGCGATCAGCTCAGCCACCGCGATGCCTTCCTCGAAGCCCTTGTGCGCCAGCATCGGGCCGCGCACGCAGTCGCCGACCGCCCAGACGCCGTTGACGCCGGTGTGGCAGTGTGCGTCGACTTCGATCTGGCCGCGCTCGTTGATCTTGACGCCGGTGCCTTCGGCCAGCAGGCCCTTGGTGGCGGCGCGACGGCCGACGGCCACCAGCAGCTTGTCCACGGTCAGGGTCTTTTCGCCTTCGCTGTCGGTGTAGGTGACAACGACTTCCTTCTTCTTGCCCTTGCCGGTGATCTCGGTCTTGGAGACCTTGGCACCGAGGCGGATGTCCAGGCCCTGCTTCTTGAATTCCTTGGCAGCGGTCTTGGCCACTTCGGCGTCGGCCACGGCCAGGAACTCCGGCAGTGCTTCCAGGATGGTGACTTCAGCGCCCAGGCGCTTCCACACGCTGCCCAGTTCCAGGCCGATCACGCCGGCGCCGATCACCGCCAGGCGGTTCGGCACTTCGGTGAAGTCCAGGCCGCCGACGTTGTCGACGATGGTCTCGCCGTCGAACTTGGCGAACGGCAGTTCGATCGAATCCGAACCGGCCGCGATGATGACGTTGGTGCCCTTCAGCTCGACGATGGAACCGTCATGCTGGGTGACCTTGACCACGTTGCCCGGCTGCAGCTCGCCGAAGCCGTAGTAGGCGGCGACCTTGTTGGCCTTGAACAGCATGCCGATGCCGCCGGTGAACTGCTTGACGATCTTGTCCTTGCGGCCAATCATCGCCTCGACGTCGATCTTGGCATCCTTGAAGCTGATGCCGTGGTCGCCAAAGATGTGGCCCATGTTCCAGAACTGGCGCGAGGAATCCAGCAGCGCCTTGGACGGGATGCAGCCCACGCGCAGGCAGGTGCCGCCGAGGGCCGGCTTGCCGTCCTTGCCCAGCGCTGCGTCGATGCAGGCGGTCTTCAGGCCCAGCTGGGCCGCGCGGATGGCAGCGTGGTAACCGGCCGGGCCGGCACCGATGACGACGACGTCGAATTGTTCAGCCATTGAATTATTCCTTGATGCATTACCAGAACCCCTCCGCGCAGGCGCGGAGGGGCGGGAGGTGTCTTACAGGCCGAACAGCATGCGGCCAGGGTTTTCCAGCTGGTTCTTGATGTCCACCAGGAACTGCACCGAATCCTTGCCGTCGATGATGCGGTGGTCGTACGACAGCGCCAGGTACATCATCGGCGCGATCACGACCTGGCCGTTCTGGGCGATCGGACGCTCCTTGATGGCGTGCATGCCCAGGATGGCGCTCTGCGGCGGGTTGATGATCGGGGTCGACAGCAGCGAACCGAAGGTGCCGCCGTTGGTCACGGTGAAGGTGCCGCCCTGCAGTTCGTCCAGGCCCAGCTTGCCGTCACGGGCCTTCTTGGCGTAGTCGGCGATGGTCTTCTCGATGTCGGCGAACGACATGCGCTCGACGTTGCGCAGGACCGGGGTGACCAGGCCCTTCTCCGTCGAGACGGCGATCGAGATGTCCGAGTAGCCGTGGTAGATGATGTCGTCGCCGTCGATCGAGGCGTTGACCAGCGGGAAGCGCTGCAGCGCGTTGGCCGCGGCCTTCACGAAGAAGCTCATGAAGCCCAGCTTGATGCCGTGGGCCTTGACGAACTCGTCCTGCAGTTCCTTGCGCGCAGCCGAGACCTTGGACAGGTCGACTTCGTTGAAGGTGGTCAGCATGGCGGTGGAGTTCTTCGACTCCATCAGGCGCTCGGCGATGCGCTTGCGGATGCGGGTCATCGGCACGCGTTCTTCCGGACGTGCACCACCGGCCTTGCCGGCGCCGCCGTTGCGGGCGAAGTTGACGATGTCTTCCTTGGTCACCGCGCCGCGACGGCCGGTGCCGTCGACGTCGGCCGGGTTCACGCCTTCGGTGATGGCGGTGAAGCGGGCGCCCGGCGGCAGGGTGTCGGCGGCCGACTTGGCAGCCGGGGCCGGAGCGGCGGCAGCGGCCGGAGCAGCGGCGGCCGGGGCAGCGGCAGCCGCCGGAGCGGCTTCAGCAGCCGGAGCCGGGGCAGCAGCCACGGCGCCTTCTTCGATGATCGCCACGACCTGGCTGGAGGTCACGGTCGAGCCTTCGGCGAACTTGATTTCCTTCAGCACGCCGTCGACCGGCGACGGCACTTCCAGGACGACCTTGTCGGTTTCCAGGTCAAGCAGGTTTTCGTCGCGCTTGACGGCGTCGCCCACCTTCTTGTGCCAGGTGGCGATGGTGCCGTCGGCGACGGATTCGGGCAGTACCGGGGCTTTGACTTCGGTGGCCATTGCGGGAGCTTCCTGGTTTGTCTTCTAAATAGGGGGAGGATTATTCAGCGAACGAGTCGTTGAACGGGTTGACCAGCGCGTCGGCGACCAGCTGCTGCTGTTCGCGGACGTGGTCAGCCATGTGACCGGCAGCCGGCGAAGCCGAACGTGCGCGACCGGCGTAGTGCAGGTTCTGGCCATCGGCCAGGCAGAACTGCAGGTGGTGGCGGATCTGGTACCACGCACCCTGGTTCTGCGGTTCTTCCTGCGTCCACACCACGTCGGTGGCCTTGCCGTACTTCTTCAGTTCGGCGGCCAGCAGCGCACGCGGGAACGGGTACAGCTGCTCCACGCGGATGATCGCCACGTCGTCCTGGCCACGCTTGGTCTGGTCTTCCAGCAGGTCGTAGTAGACCTTGCCCGAGCACAGCACCACGCGCTTGACCTTCTTGGCGTCCGCGTTGGCGTCGCCGATCAGGTGCTGGAACTCGCCGTTGGCCAGTTCGTCCAGGGTCGACACGGCCAGCTTGTGGCGCAGCAGCGACTTCGGCGACATCACCACCAGCGGCTTGCGGGTGGTCAGGTGCTGCTGGCGGCGCAGCATGTGGAAGGCCTGCGCCGGGGTCGACGGCACCACCACCAGCATGTTCTCCAGCGCGCACAGCTGCAGGAAGCGCTCCAGGCGCGCCGAGCTGTGTTCCGGGCCCTGGCCTTCATAGCCATGCGGTAGCAGCAGGGTCAGGCCGGAAATGCGGCCCCACTTGGCTTCGCCGGCGGCGATGAACTGGTCGATGACGACCTGGGCACCGTTGGCGAAGTCGCCGAACTGTCCTTCCCAGATGCACAGCGTGTTCGGATCGGTGGTGGAGAAGCCGTACTCGTAGGCCATCACCGCTTCTTCGCTCAGCAGCGAATCGATGACGGTGGCCTTCTCCGGCGAATCCACCAGCTGCCGCAGCGGCATGTAGTAGTTGTCGGTCTTCTGGTCGTGCAGGATCGCGTGGCGGTGCGTGAACGTACCGCGGCCGACGTCCTGGCCGACCAGGCGCAGTGCATTGCCTTCGTCGAGCAGGGTGGCGTAGGCCAGGTTCTCGGCAAAGCCCCAGTCGCCCGGAATCTCGCCGGCGGCCATCTTGCGGCGGTCGTCGTAGACCTTGGCCACGCGCGAGTGCAGCTGCACGTCTTCGGGAATGGTGTTGATCAGCTTGGCCAGCTCGACCAGCTTGTTCTTCTCGACCTTGGTCGAGATCGGATCGGACAGCTTGCCTTCCAGCAGCTTCGGCCAATCGACGAACAGCGGGCTGGTCGGCGGGGTCTTCTCGACCTTGGCCAGCTCGGTGGTCACTTCGCCGGCATCGAGCTTCTCGCGGTAGGCATCGACCATCGCCTTGCCAGCGCCGGCGGCGATCACGCCCGCCTTTTCCAGCTGCTCGGCATACATCTCGCGGGTGGTGGCGTGCTTGCGGATCACCTGGTACATCAGCGGCTGGGTGATCGCCGGTTCGTCGGCCTCGTTGTGGCCCCAACGGCGGTAGCACATCAGGTCGATGACCACGTCCTTGGCGAACTTCTGGCGGAACTCGAAGGCCAGCTGCGCGGCGAACACCACCGCTTCCGGATCATCGCCGTTCACGTGCAGCACCGGAGCGGCGATCATCTTCGCCACGTCGGTGGCGTAGCGCGTGGAACGCGTATCCAGCGGGTTGGAGGTGGTGAAGCCGACCTGGTTGTTGACCACGATGTGCACGGTGCCGCCGACGGCGAAGCCGCGGGCCTGCGACATCTGGAACAGCTCCATGACCACGCCCTGGCCGGAGAAGGCCGCGTCGCCGTGGATCAGGATCGGCATGACCTGCTTGCGGGCGGTGTCCTTGCGGCGCTCCTGGCGCGAACGCACGGAACCGGCCACGACCGGGTCGGCGATTTCCAGGTGCGACGGGTTGAACGCCAGCGCCAGGTGCACCGGGCCGCCTTCGGTGGCGACGTCGGCCGAGAAGCCCATGTGGTACTTCACGTCACCGGCCGAGGCGTGCTCGTCGTGCTCGAACTTGCCTTCGAACTCGTCGAACAGCTTGCGCGGGTTCTTGCCCAGGGTGTTGACCAGCACGTTCAGGCGGCCGCGGTGGGCCATGCCGATCACCACGTCCTTGACGCCATCCTTGCCGGCGCTGCGGATGATGGTGTCCATCATCGGGATCAGCGAGTCGCCGCCTTCCAGCGAGAAGCGCTTCTGGCCGACGTACCTGGTGTGCAGGTAGCGCTCCAGGCCTTCAGCCGCGGTCAGGCGCTCCAGGGTGCGGCGCTGGGTGTCAGCGTCCAGCTGGTAGTTGCCACCGGCCGCTTCCAGCTTCTTGTAGATCCACTGGCGCTGCTCGACCTCGGAGATGTGCATGAACTCCGCACCGATCGAGCCGGTGTAGGTCGCCTTCAGGCGTGCAAGCAGGTCGCGCAGCTTCATGCGCGGCTGGCCGCCGACGCCGCCGGTGCTGAACTCGCTGTTGAGGTCGGCATCGGACAGGCTGTGGAACGGCAGGCCCAGGTCCGGGGTGTTGACCGGTGCGGCCAGCCCCAGCGGATCAAGGCGCGCGTCCAGGTGACCACGCGAGCGGTAGGCGGTGATCAGGCGACCGACATTGCGCTCACGCTCGTCGCCCGCACCGCTGCCGGTGCCGGCTTTCAGCGCATCCTTGGCCGCGTCCGCGATGTGGGAGATGACAGCCGAGTGCGGGATGTCACCTGCTTCGCGGCCCTTGAAGCCGTCGAAGTAGGTTTTCCATTTGGGATCGACACTATCCGGGGAGACCAGGTACTGCTCGTACAGGTCCTCGACATAGGAGGCGTTGCCGCCGGCGAGTTGCGAAGATTGCGCAAACTGCTTCAGTTGATTGTCCACGATGGAGGGTGCTGATTCGCTTTGTGGGGTATGGCTTCAGAAGGACCCGGCACGAAGATGAATAGCCATGCACGGGCGCGTTCAAACAGCCAAATTGTACCCCCAACCGGACACGAAGGGGCACCACCAGAGGCATCGCGCGTCCCCCGGTGCCGCTTCCAGACAGGTTGGCGCGGTGGCCCGCGCTCAGATGCCGAGCGCGCGCAGTTCGCTGCAATCGCGCGAACGGTCCCAGACACGCTGCAATTGCTGCTCGAACGGCTGCGAACGTGCCGGCAGCGCGATGCCGGCCTCGCCGTCGAAGCGATGCCCGATCAGACGAAAGTAGAAGTCGCCCGCATCGTTGAGCAGGCAGGCCGAGGCCAACGCACGGTCGACCGGGTCGGTGACCTCGCGGAACTGGATCACGCTTGGCAGGCGCTGGGCCAACGCCAGCAGCGGTGCCCCGGCAGAGGCAACGGCAGCCGCATCGTGCACGATCACCCGCAGGTGCTTGTCGTGGCGGGCGGTGACGAAGCGGCGCAGGGCGGCCTGCACCGGCGGTGTGTCAAGCAGGCCGGGGTCCAGCTGACGGCTGTGCAGCCACAGCTGGCGGCGGGCGCGGTGGATGATGGCGGTGGTGATCGCCACCGCCTCGGCGCGACCGTCGATGGCGCCGGCCGCGCCCAGCCGGCGACGCATCTGCTGGTGGCCGATGCCGGCCTCCTCGAACACCTCGCCCTCGGGCAGGAAGCCCTGGCGGGCATAGAAGTCACGGGCGGGCAGCTGGGCGTGCAGGTGCAGTTCGGCCAGGCCGAGGCGGCGCCCGGCCTCGACCAGTGCCTCCAGCAGGGCCTCGCCGACCCCCTGGCTGCGATGGCTGGCCAGCACCGCCATGCGGCCGATGCGGCCGTCCGGGGCCAGTCGGCCGGTGCCGACCGGCTGGTTGTCACTGTCCAGCGCCAGCACATGGGCACTGACCGGGTCCAGCGCATCGCGTTCCAGTTCGGCGGCGATGCCCTGTTCCTGCACGAACACGCGTTGGCGCACGTCGTGGATGGCAACGTGGGCGTCGGCGTGGCTGACCTGCTGGACCCGGATCATGGCGGCGGCTCAGACGCGGCCGGCGTCGCTGTCGTCTTCCTCGTCGTCCTCGAAGTTGACGATGACCTCGATGCCGTCGTCGTGCACGGTCACGGAGTGGACATCGTCGGACACCGCATCGGCGTCTATCGCATCCACGCGGTCACGGCCTTCGACCACTTCGCCGAGCACCACGGCGTCTTCGCCGTCGTCCTCGTCTTCGGCGTCATACACCTCGTTCGGATCGATCAACTGGAACACGCCACCAACCAGCAGCTGCTGGACCACCGCGCGGCCTTTGTCGGACAGGCCGCGATAGGCGGTGGCGTCGAGCTGCTCGGCACCGGCCAGGCGCTGTGCGTCCTTCACCGGCAACGCGAAGTCCTGGCCGCTGACATACAGGCTGGCGCCACGCTTGGCCCGGCGCCAGGCCAGTCGCGCCCACGGGTGGCGCTGCAGCAGCAGGCCCGAGGCCAGCGCCTGGGCCACTTCCTCCGGTGCCGGTGCAGCCTGGTGGGCCATCACTTCGCCCGCTGCACGGTAGGTGGTGATGAAGCGGCCGAACCAGTCGCCCAGCTTGTCCGGGTCGTTCATGCGGATGGCATTGAGCGCGGTGATCACCCGCGCCATCGCCACTGTGTCGATTTCGTTCGGGTCGGCCGGCACCTTCAGGTCGGCATCCTGGTAGCGGATGTTCTCGTCGGCATCGGCGATCAGGGTGTCCAGATAGTCGCTGATCAGCTCGGCAGAAGACGGCGCACGCATGCCGAACGAGAAGGTCAGGCAGGGGTCTTCGGCCACGCCGTGGTGCGGCACGTTCGGCGGCAGATACAGCATGTCGCCTGGTGCCAGCACCCAGTCGTGGGTCGGCTTGAACACCTTCAGCAGCTTCAGCTCCACGTCCGGGCGGAAGCCCAGCGGCGGCTGCTTGCCCTTGATCGATTCGCTGGCATCGATCTGCCAGCGGCGGTGGCCGTGGGCCTGCAGCAGGAATACGTCGTACTGGTCGACGTGGGCGCCGACCGAGCCACCGGTAGCGGCGAAGCTGATCATCACGTCATCCATGCGCCAGCGCGGCAGGAAGCTGAAGTGCTCGATCAGGGCGCGCACGTCCGGGTCCCACTTGTCCACGTCCTGCACCAGCAGGGTCCAGTCGTGGTCGGGCAGGGCGGGGAACACGTCTTCCTGGAATGGGCCAGTGCGCACGCGCCAGCTGTCCTGGGTCTTGTCGTGCTCGATCAGGCGCGCCAGTACACCTTCCTCGCAGGCCAGCCCGGCCAGGTCTTCCGGCTGCACCGGGGTCTGGAAGTCCGGGAAGGCGTTACGGATCAGCAGCGGGCGCTTCTGCCAGAAATCGCGCAGGAAGGTGGCCGGCGCCATGCCCAGCGGCTGGCCGGGACGGGCGGTGACTTCGATGAGGGGGGCGGAGGACTTGCGGGCGGCCATGGGGGAATCCTTGCAGCGAAAAGCGGGAGGGGCGGCGCGGCGGGCCGCCAAGGTCTCCATTGTCCGACGTTCGTTGGGATTGCGCACGTGCGGTGGTTTGTCGCGGGGTGCCGGCCAACGGCGGAGCCCCTCGTGGCGGGGGCTGGGTGGGTCGCTGAAAGCAAAAGCCGCGCTTGGCCGGGCGGGTGGGCTGCGCGGGGGACGCAGCAAGTACGTCCCTGTAAGCTTGGCCGCCGCATCCATGCGGCGGACACCCCCGCGCAGCCCACCCGCCCGGCCCCTGACAATTTCCTGCGCGGCCCGCCACGGAATGGAAGAGGAAAATCAAAGGCAAAAGCGGGTCGCGCGCTGCGCTTGCTCGTGTAGAGCCGAGCCCACGCTCGGCTGCTTTCAGGCCAGCCCGCGAAGCCGAGCGCAGGCTCGGCTCTACAACAAAAAAGCGGCCAGCCAGGCTGCCTTTGCTTTTGATCTTCTTTTTTCTTCTCCGTGGGTGGCGGCAGGCACCAGGAATCTGTCAGCGGCCGGGAGGGTGGGTAGGGCGAGGTGTCCGCGGCATGGATGCCGCGGCCAAGCCCCATGGATGGGTTCACGGCGTCCCCGGCCTACCCACCCTCCCGGCCAGCCCGCAGGAAACCGGCTTTCCGCGACCAACCAAACCACCCACGAGGGGCTGCGCCGTTGGCAGGAATCCCCCACCGATTCGTTAGCCGGAAGTTAAAGATCCGTAAGCATTCTGCTGCGATCCCGCCGTCATCTGCATGCAACCGATCGTCATTAGCCTTCGTGACGTTCCAGTCAGGTTCGACGCGGTAAGCTCTCCCTCGATGAGCTCGCAGCATCGCTCATCGAGTGCAGTACGCAGTAGCAATTTGGAGGAATACATCACATGGCAATCGTTCTTTATGTCGGTGGTAGCAAGGATGGCGAGAAGGGCGTGGTGCCCTACGGCTTCAGCAAATCCCGCGCCGACACCGCGCTGGGGCCGGAGTTCTACACGGAGCGGTTCATGGAACTGCAGGGTGTCGGCAAGGTCCGCCTGATGGCCCTGGAAGGCATGCGTGACGAGATCGTCATGCAGCGCGCCGCCCGCCACTACCGCTGACCTCCGCAACACGCGGCAGGGCGCGCCCACCATCGCGCGCCCGCGCCGGCATCCCAGCCCAGGGCCAGTCCGAGCCCTCTCCTTGCCAGGATGCCGGCGTCCAATCCGGCCCCGCCGCTGAACCGCTCCCCCTGTCAATGCCTTGTCCGGCTCCGTCGTGGGTTGCCAGAATGGGGTCTTCCCGAAACGCGGCACAGACCTGAAGCAATGCACGACGCCAAGAACGCACAGAGCGCGCTCGCCCAGCAGATCGCCCAGACCATCGCCGACGAGATCGGTGCCCAGTCCGCCCAGGTACGCGCCGCGGTCGGCCTGCTCGACGAGGGCGCCAGCGTTCCGTTCATCGCGCGCTACCGCAAGGAAGTGACCGGGGGCCTGGACGACACCCAGCTGCGCAACCTGGAAGTGCGCCTGACCTACCTGCGCGAGCTGGAGGACCGCCGCGCGGCGGTGCTGGCCAGCATCGGCGAGCAGGGCAAGCTCAGCGACGAACTGCGCAACGACATCCTCGCCGCCGACACCAAGAGCCGCCTGGAAGACCTGTACCTGCCGTACAAGCCCAAGCGCCGCACCCGCGCCCAGATCGCCCGCGAGGCCGGTCTGGAGCCGCTGGCCGATGGCCTGCTGGCTGACCCGACGCAGGACCCGCAGACGTTCGCGGCCACCTTCGTCGACACCGACAAGGGCGTGGCCGACACCAAGGCTGCGCTGGAAGGCGCGCGTGCGATCCTGATGGAGCGCTGGGGCGAAGACGCTGCGCTGGTCGGCGAACTGCGTACCTGGCTCGGCGAATCCGGCGTGATCCGTGCCCGCGTGGCCGAGGGCAAGGAAACCGAAGGCGCCAAGTACCGCGATTATTTTGAACACGCCGAGTCGCTGGCGAAGATTCCCTCGCACCGCTTGCTGGCGCTGTTCCGCGCGCGCCGCGAGGAGATCCTGTTCCTGGAGCTGGACCCGGGCAATGATGCCGAGGCTGGCCACCAGTACGCCGAAGGGCGCGTGGCGCGCAAGGCCGGCATTGCCGACCAGGGCCGTGCCGCCGACCGCTGGCTGCTGGACGCCTGCCGCCTGACCTGGCGCGCCAAGCTGCATACCCATCTGCTGCTGGACCTGTTCAACCAGGCCCGCGAAAAGGCCGAGGCCGAAGCCATCGCGGTGTTCGGCGACAACCTGAAGGACCTGCTGCTGGCGGCACCGGCCGGCCCGAAGACCGTGCTCGGCCTGGACCCGGGCATCCGGACCGGCTGCAAGATTGCCGTGGTCGATGCCACCGGCAAGCTGGTCGCCACCGATACCATCTACCCACATGAGCCGCGCCGCCAGTGGGAGCAGTCGCTGCAGACCATCAAGCAGCTGTGCGCCAAGCACAACGTGGAGCTGATCGCGATCGGCAACGGCACCGCCAGCCGCGAAACCGACAAGCTGGCCGGTGAAGCGATCAAGGCCGCTGGCAACCCGAAGCTGCAGAAGGTGGTGGTGAGCGAGGCCGGTGCCTCGGTGTACTCGGCCTCCGAGTTCGCGGCCAAGGAGTTTCCGGGCCTGGATGTGTCGCTGCGTGGCGCGGTATCGATCGCCCGCCGCCTGCAGGACCCGCTGGCCGAACTGGTCAAGATCGAACCCAAGGCGATCGGTGTCGGCCAGTACCAGCACGACGTGGATCAGTACCGTCTGGCCCGGGCGTTGGACGCGCGCGTGGAGGACTGCGTGAACGCGGTCGGCGTGTACGTGAACACCGCGTCTGCCGCGCTGCTGTCGCGGGTGTCCGGCCTGTCGGCCACGGTGGCCGAGAACATCGTGCGCCATCGTGACGACAACGGCCCGTTCAAGCGTCGCAAAGACCTGCTGAAGGTTGCGCGCTTGGGCGAGAAGACCTTCGAGCAGTGCGCCGGCTTCCTGCGCATCGCCGACGGTGATCAGCCGTTGGACGCCTCGGCGGTGCACCCGGAGGCCTATCCGGTGGTCGAGCGCATCGTTGCCAGCACCGCGCGCCCGATCAAGGCGCTGATCGGTGATGGCAGCTTCCTGCGTGGCCTGAAAGCAGAACAGTTCACCGACGACACCTTCGGCGTGCCGACCGTGCGCGACATCCTGAAGGAACTGGAAAAGCCGGGCCGCGATCCGCGTCCGGAGTTCAAGGCGGCGCGCTTCGCCGAGGGTGTCGAGGACATCAAGGACCTGCGCGAGGGCATGGTGCTGGAAGGCGTGGTGAGCAACGTGGCGGCCTTTGGTGCCTTCGTCGATATCGGCGTGCACCAGGACGGCCTGATCCACATTTCGGCGCTCTCCGATACGTTCGTGAAGGATCCGCGCGACGTGGTCAAGGCCGGCGATATCGTCAAGGTGAAGGTGCTGGAGGTGGACGTGGCCCGCAAGCGCATCGCCCTGACCCGGCGCTTGGACGACACCCCCGGGCAGGCCACCAGCCGCTCGGGCCAGCGCGATGAGCGCGGGCAGGGGCCGCGCCGCGACGCAGGCGGCCCGAACCGCGGGCCGAACCGGGGCCAGGGCAATGGTGGCCGTCCCGCCGTGTCCGCGCCCCCGGCCAACAATGCCCTGGCCGAGGCCTTCGCCCGCGCCAAGCGCAGTTGAGGACCGTGTCCCCCGTCACGCTTGATTCGTGGTGAGGGACTTGTCGGTTTTCCCCGTGATTGCGCACACTTGCGCTTGAGGGGAGGCGTTCGGCCACCCCGCTGTCGCTGGGGAGGGCCATGACGCCAGCAGGACCCGTTGTCTTCGTTGAGGGCTGCAGCGTTGTGCTGCGGCCACTGCCCGCCTGTGCGGGCCGCGGGGCGGGTTGATGGCGGGCCAGGGAAGCAACGGCAACGGGCTGCTCGAACGGCGCCTGCAGGAGCTGGCCGAGGAGCGCCGTCGCCTGGCGATGATCATCGACGGCACCGCAGCCGGCACCTGGGAATGGAACGTGCAGACCGGCGAAATGCGGGTCAATGCGCGCTGGGCGGAGATCGTCGGCTATCGCCTGGAAGAGCTGGAGCCGGTGTGCCAGAAGACGTTCCTGAAGCTGGTCCACCCCGACGACATCGTCCTGTCCGATGCGGCACTGGAGGACCATTTCGAAGGCCGCAGCGACAACTATGTCTGCCTGCTGCGCATGCGGCACAAGAATGGCCAGTGGATATGGATCCACGACCGTGGCCGCGTGTTCGAATGGGACGGGCAGGGACGACCGCTGTGGATGGCCGGTGCACACGCCGACGTGACCGAGCTGCAGCAGGCGCGACAGGATGCGGCCGAGAGCCGGCAGCGATTGCAGGCCGTGGTCGACGCATCCGACGAGGTGGCGGTGATCGCGACCGATACCGAAGGCACCATCACCTTGTTCAATACCGGCGCGGAACGCCTGCTGGGATACAGCGCCGAAGAAGTGGTCGGCCAGCGGCGACTGGGTGATTTCCACGATCCGGACGAGCTGGCGGCCTGGCTGCGTCCGCTGGCGGCTGCGGACGGAAGCCTGCCGGGCGCGTTTGAAGCACTCAGCGCTCGCGCCGATGATCAGACCTATTCACGGCAGTGGACACTGCGGCGCAAGGATGGCCAGCCACGCCAGGTGCGCCTGTCGATCAGCCGCATGGATGGTGCCGGCGGCGCGCGGATCGGTTATGTCGGCATGTCCATCGACATTACCGAGATCCTGCAGGCGCGTGCCGAAGCACGCCTGTCGGCAGAGAAATTCGCCGGTGCGTTCACGTCGGCGGCGCTGGGCATGGCGCTGGTGTCGCTGGAAGGGCGCTGGCTGGACGTCAATGACGCACTGTGCCGGATCCTGGGCTACCCCCGCGAAGAACTGCTGCAGGTTGATTTCCAGCGCCTGACCCATCCCGACGACCTGCAGACCGACCTGGCCCTGGTGCAGGACCTGCTGGCCGGGCGGCGGAGCCACTACCACCTGGAAAAACGTTATCTCGATCGCGACGGCAAGGTGATCTGGGCACGGCTGTCGGTGTCGCTGGTGCGCACCGAGCACGGCGAGCCGCTGCATTTCGTGTCGCAGATCCAGGACATCAGCGCCCAGCGCAGCAGCGAGCAGCGCCTGTTCGAGAGCGAGCAGCGCAGCCGTATCACGCTTGATGCGGTGGCCGACCTGGTGCTCAGTGTCAGCCTGGATGGTCGCATTGACTACGCCAATGCCGCCGCGGTGCGCACCCTGGCCGGTGATGGCGCGCTGTCGCTGGCCGGGCACAAGGTGCAGGATGTGCTGGCACTGACCACTGAGTATGCACCCGGTTCAGTGCTGGATGTCTCCGTGCTGCTGGACCCGGAAAGCAACGCAGTGGACCTGCACGCTGACCTGTTGCTGCGCCTGGGCACAGCCACGATTCCGGTTGACCTGACCCGTGCCTGGCTGCGTGATGATGAAGGTCATGTACGGGGCGCAGTGTGGGTGCTGCGCGACGATACCCAGCAGCGCGCGCGCCAGCGCGAGGCGCGCCATCTGGCCGAGATCGATCCGCTGACCGAGCTGAGCAACCGCCGCGGCTTCGAGGTGCATCTGCAGCAGGCGATCACCCGCGTCGAGCGTACCGGCCAGGCCGCCTCGTTGATGTACATCGACCTGGACCGCTTCAAGCCGGTCAACGATACCTGGGGCCATCTGGCCGGCGATGCCGTGCTGTGGGCGGTGGCCAGCGTGCTGCGCCACGGCGTGCGCGATTCGGACGTGGTGGCGCGGCTGGGCGGCGACGAATTCGCGGTGATCCTGTCCGGCTGCACACCGCGTCGTGCAGCGCGCATCGGCGGTGAACTGCTGCACACCCTGGCATCGCTGTCGATTCCGTGGGACCGGGATCGCCTGCATGTGGGCGCCAGCATCGGTATCGCGCCATTGGCGGGCGGGATGAGCGTGGACCAGGCTGTAGCGGCGGCTGATGCCCAGTGCTACCGGGCCAAGGCAATGGGTCGCAACAACGTACAGGTGCAGGGCGAGGCCAGTGAGCTGCCGAGCGACGACATCGACCCGATCGAGGGCTGATCTCAGCCTGTGAGAGGGCGTGCGCGAATACTCCGTGCACTTCCCCTCGTACAGGTGATCCCATGAATGTCTGCAACCCGGTGACGGTGCGTGCCTTCGCCCCGGCCCTGGTCGGTTGGTGCCTGGCCCTGGCCGCCTGCCTGCGTGCGGAACAGCTGCGCGGCGACCTGCACGCGCAGGCCCTGCTGCCGGTGCTGCAGGGCGGCGCGGTCGCCCTGCTGGTATTCACGCTGTCCTGCATCGGTGCCGCCTGCATCGTGCTCTGGCGGGCGGGCAGGAACGCGGTGGAGTGATGCGGTGGATGGTCACCGCATCCCCCATGTCATGTTGCGTCAGCGCAGAACTTCATCCGAACTGACCAGCTGCACGTCGTGCATCAGGTTGAGGTAAGCCTCGTAGTAGCCCTTGTGCGAGGCACCGACGATGGTCAGCATGCGAGTGCCTGGATGCTGGCCCAGTATGTCGCGCATGTTGGCGACCATGCGCAGGTTGCGGGTTTCCCAGTAGCCCACGTAGTTGCGGCCGAAGCCTTCCGGCGAGGGTTCGACGAGCGTCGCGCCGAAATCGCTGTTGAAGGCCGCCATCACGGCCTCGGGTGCGTTGTAGGCGCGATACATCGCGAGCAACCCATCCGCTTGGTCAAGATTGGCTTCGAGCCGTTCATCGGCCGCCCTGCGCGCTTTGACGAAGGAATTGTCCCAGGCACCGCGTATGGCGGCAGCGTAGGCCTTCTGCTGCGATTCCGGTGTTGGCGAATCCGCAGTGTGGTCGTCGACCGACCACAGGCGCTCCAGTCCCAGGCGTGCGGCAAGGACGCCGGCCACCAGGCCGGCCTCGTTGCGGCGGGTCATGCGCGTGTCGAGGAACCGCACCAGCTCCGGCGTCAGGCTGTCCGAAGCACGTCGCTCTTCCCTGGGCAGCCGCAGCCATTGGACGACTGCCGAGCTGCTTTCGCCCGCGGCCAGGAAGACTGCGGCCAATCGGCGTCGCTGGGCAGCGGTTGGCGCCTTCGGCCATTCCGCAAGCAGGCGTTCCATCTCCACGTTGGCACTGGGCACGTCCAGGCCGGTAGCGGCCTGCGCCGGGGCCGGATCGACGCAGTAGTCCGCTACGCTCTCCGCGTATCGGGCTGGATTGCGGCGCATGAAGTCACACTGCAGGCCGGACAGGTTCTCCACTGCGATCGCGGTGGGCCGCCAGGCTTCCAGGCGCTGCAGCAGAGGTTCCAGCATCGTCGGCGTGAAGGTCTCCGGCAGGCTGGACAGGTGCGGGCTGCCCAGTACCAGTACTTCGTTCGGGCGTCCTGCGGGCGGTCCCTTCAGCTGGTCCGGGTGGAACGCCGGTCGATAGGCGGTGTCGTTGGCCAGCGCGCTGCTGCTGCACACGGCCAGGAAGAGAAGGCTGGCAAAGCGAGGGAACATGCGATCTCCATGTCGATAAGCGTCCTGCGGGACCTTCATGCTGGTCATTTTCTCCGGCTGGGGAATCCCGCATTGGTCATGTAAACCTTTCTGCCTTGAGCTGCATCCTTCTGCTGAGCGATGCTGTACTCAGCGCTCAGGCAATGCAGAACATGACATCCGACGACTGGACCATCGACAGTCCGCGGCTGCACCTCCGGCCATTCACGCCCGGTGACGCCGACGAGGCATTTGCGGGAATCACACCCGGGCTGACCCGCTACATGGCCTTCGAGCCGCCTCCGTCGGAGGCGGCGTTTGCTGCGGTCTGGCAGACGTGGCTACCCACCATTGCCGACGGGACCGACATCACGTTCGTGATCCGCAGGCGCGAGGATGATGTATTCCTTGGCTTGGCAGGCCTGCATCGAGCCGGGGAAGCAGAACCCGAGCTGGGCATCTGGATCGCAGAAGTGATGCATGGGCACGGCTATGGCCGCGAAGCAGTGGCGGCGGTGTGGTCGGCGGCCTCCGAGCGCCTGCGCTGTGCGGCGTTCCGCTACCCGGTGGCGGAACGGAACCGGTCCAGCCGTTCACTGGCTGAGTCCCTCGGTGGGCAGGCGGTGGCACGTGAGCGGGGCGTGAAGTACACAGCAATCGTCTACCGCATTCCGGCTGCAATGCATGGAGTTGCGACGGACGTCGCGGAATCCCGCTAAAGCGGCCGACGGCATCGCCGATACTCCCTCTGGATCCCGCTCCAGTCACCCGCCGCAGGACCCGGGACTGCCCCCGATGGGCGGTCCGCGCAGTGTGTTCCGCCGCTTCCAGATGCCGATCGCACCCGCAGCAGACGCTCTTGGCAGTCGCTCGAGAGGTGCCGGTTGGCACCTGTAGTCCCTGGCAACTGATGTTGCCGCCGGGCATCCCGCCCGTCGGGTCACAACCGCTTACCGGACACCGAGGATCAGACAATGCTCATTCCAGGCTTCACGGCGGGCGCGCAGGCGCCGGCCGAGCTGCATACCCGTTGGTCGCCGTGGCGTGCGCTGCTTGGCGTACTGGCGCCACAGCAACGCACCCGCACAGAGAAGGCGGTGACCGACCGCACCGAGCTGGAAGCGCAGGTGGCCGCGCTGCATCGCGTGCAGGCCGTCATCGAGTTCGCGCTCGACGGCACCATCCTGCAGGCCAATGACAATTTCCTGCAGGCGATGGGCTACCGGCTGGAGGAGATCCAGGGCGTGCATCATTCCCTGTTCGTCGACCCCGAGCAGGCGCGCAGCGCTGAATACCGCGACTTCTGGGCGCGCTTGGGGCGCGGCGAATATGACGCCGGACAGTACCGCCGCTTCGGCAAGGGCCAGCGCGAGATCTGGATCCAGGCCTCGTACAACCCGGTGCTGGACCGCCAGGGGCGGCCGTACAAGGTGGTCAAGTTCGCGACCGACATCACCGCGCAGAAGCTGCAGGCGGCCGACTCGGCGGGGCAACTGGCCGCGATCGCCAAGTCGCAGGCGGTGATCGAGTTCAGCATGGATGGCCGCATCCTGTCGGCCAATGACAATTTCCTGGCCGCCACCGGCTACAGCCTGGACGAGGTGCGCGGGCAGCACCATTCGTTGTTTGTCGAGCCCGAGCATCGCAGCAGCGTCGAATATCGCCAGTTCTGGGAGAAACTCGGGCGTGGCGAGTATGACGCCGGGCAGTATCGGCGCCTGGGCAAGGGCGGGCGCGAGGTCTGGATCCAGGCATCCTACAACCCGATCCTGGACCTCAACGGCAAGCCGTTCAAGGTCGTCAAGTACGCTACCGACATCACCGTGCAGGTGCATGAGAACCAGGCCATGCAGCGCGCCGTGGCGCAGACCCGCGAGGTGGTGGCTGCCGCCAAGCAGGGCGACCTGACCCAGCGCGTGGCCACCACCGACAAGAACGGACCGATCGCCGAACTGTGCGAAGGCGTGAATTCGCTGGTCGAGGCGATGGCGGCCATCATCGGCCAGATCAAGTTCGCTGCGGACACCATCGCAGTCGGCGCGACTGAAATCGCACAGGGCAACAGCGACCTCTCGCAGCGCACCGAGCAGCAGGCGGCCTCGCTGGAGGAAACCGCCGTGTCGATGAAGGGACTGGCCGAGACCGTGCAGCGCACGGCCACCAACGCGCGCCAGGCCAGCCAGCTGGCCGGTGGAGCGGCCGACGTCGCCGCGCGAGGCGGCAATGTGGTGCATGAGGTGGTCGAGACGATGGCGGTGATCAATGCCTCGTCGCGGCGCATCGTCGACATCATCGGGGTGATCGACGGCATCGCCTTCCAGACCAACATTCTCGCGCTGAACGCAGCGGTGGAGGCTGCGCGTGCCGGTGAACATGGCCGTGGCTTCGCCGTGGTTGCAACCGAGATCCGCGAGCTGTCGCAGCGTTCGGCCAGCGCAGCCAAGGAGATCAAGCACCTGATCGATGAGTCGGTTGCCAATGTGGGCGCCGGCACGGCGCAGGTTGAGAGCGCGGGCCGCACCATGGATGAAATCGTGATCAACGTGCGCCGGGTCAGTGACCTGATGACCGAAATCAGCACTGCCTCGCAGCAGCAGAGCGACGACATCCAGCAGATGAATCATGCGGTTGACCTGATCGATCAGGGCACCCAGCAGAACGCGGCCCTGGTCGAGGAGGCGTCGGCGGCGGCGCGCAGCATGGAAGAACAGTCGGCGCAGCTGCTGCAGACCGTGGCCAGCTTCCGCGTGCAGGGCGGGGCCGGGCATCGGCATGGAGCGGCGGCGCTGCACGCGGTCTAGACGCGGCGCCCGGACCAGTCTTCCGTGGTGCCGGTGTCGCCGCGTACGCAGTTGCGGCCGGCATGCTTGGCGCGATACAGGGCTCGGTCGGCGCGTTCGACCAGGTCGCGCGGATCGCGGTCTTCGCCCGGTGCCTGCCAGGCCACGCCGATGCTGATGGTGACGGTGGCTTCAGGGGCGGGCAGGGCTGCGGCTTCGACCGAAGCGCGCAGCCGTTCGCCCAGGCCCAGGGCGTGGGCGGCATCGGGCGAGGGCAGGGCGGCGATGAACTCTTCGCCGCCATAGCGGGCCAGCAGATCGTCACCCCGTTGCAGGCAGCCATCAAGGATGGCAGCCACCGACTGCAGGCGACGATCGCCTTCCGGGTGGCCGTAGGTGTCATTGAGCCGTTTGAAGTGGTCGATGTCGATCATCAGTACCGCCAGCCCGAGTCCCTGGACGAGGCGGCTGCTGCCGCGTTCGCCCGGGTGATGGCGGCACTGGAGCCGATCCGGCGGCCGGCGGAGACCAAGCCCAGACTGACGGATCCCGCTAAGGCTCGGTTGAGGGAGGCAAAAGTCGGATCAAAGCGGCGCTGACGCGGCGCTGGGCCAATGCCCAGCGCTCGCCGGTGTCGTTACTCGGTAGCGGGCTTGGCACGGGGCTTGAGCCTAAAGCTCACGCCTAGCCGATTGATCGCGTTCATTGCCGCGATGGTGAGCGTAAGATCGACAAGGTCCTTCTCGCTGAAGGCTGCGGCCACGGCCTGATACGCCTCGTCAGATGCGTGGGTCTCGCTGACAAGCGTCACTTCCTCAGACCATGCCAACGCGGCGCGCTCTTGCTCCGAGAACAGGTACGAGGCTTCGTGCCAAACAGGCAGAAGGGTGATTGTGTCGAAGGGCATGCCTTCCTTGAGTAGATCGCGTGTGTGGATGTCTATGCAGTGCGCGCATCCATTCAGTTGAGAAACGCGCAAGAACACCAGGTGGATCAATTTTGAGGGCAACGATGTGCCGGTGGTCACAAAGTGATGGAGCTGTCCAACCGCTTTGGCACCCTCGGGAGAGACCACAAACCAGTTCGCTCGGTTCATTTCTAACGTCCTTTTCCTCTAAGTGTGGGCCGGAGTCGGTCCACTCAAAGGTAGGGACGCCGAGCAGGGACGGTTCGTGACAGCTGATAGCGTGCGCCAGAATAGGCGCTTGGCTGAGCACTGGTGTGCGGTGGGGCTCTACCCGGGCCTGCCGCCGCGCGAGGCCGTGGACCCCCTGACCGACAGCACGCTCATCGCGCCGGCCACGCCTCTGCCGGGCCTACCCCCGACCCGCGAGCAGCAGCAACAGGCCCGGCGCCTGGCTGAGGCTGGGGCGAAGGAGATCGAGCGGATCAAGGCAGCGCTGGAGCCGCGCAAGCCGCCGGCGGAGACGAAACCCCGAGCGAGGGACATCCGCAGCAAGGCGCGGTTGAGGGCGGGGCTGCAGCAGATGCGCGGCGGTGTGTAGCGAGAGAGAATGAAGAAAAAAGGCGGAGCCGGAAGATTCACGACTCCATTACGCCATTTTCTTTTAAACCCTTATGCCGCAAGGGTCTTTGGTGCCGGTGAAAGGACTCGAACCTTCATGGGGTCACCCCCGGCTGATTTTGAGTCAGCTGCGTATACCATTCCGCCACACCGGCAGGCAGCGTGCGATTGTAAACGAGGTCGGCACGGCTTTCATAGTGGGGAGGCCGATCAGGGCGCGTCCTGTCGGCTTCGGCCCAGTGGTGGCTATACTGCGGCGGCTTGAATGCCTCCAGGAGTGGTAGCCGATGACAGTGTTGCAGGACCTGAGGGTGCTGGTGGTCGAGAACGACGAGATGAGTGCCGCACTGCTGCAGATGCAGCTGGTGCACGCCGGTGCGACGGTGGTGGGTCTGGCCGCGAGCGTCGCTGAGGCACTGCGCCTGCTGGAGGCGTCGACCCCGGACGTTGCCCTGCTTGATTACCGCCTGGCCCGCAATGAAACCAGCGAGCCGGTGGCCGCGGCGCTGTCGGCGCGTGGCGTGCCGTTCGTGCTGGCCACAGGCATGCTGGCCGAGCAGCTGCCCGGGCCGATGCTGGCCGGCGTGCTGCTGGTCAAGCCGTATCTCTCGGCAGACCTGAGCCAGGCACTGGTACGCGCAGTGGGCCGCGCCAGCGCCAGGGCCTGATTGGCGCATGCCGAAGCGGTGGGCGTATCCTGCCCGGGCCTGAATGCTCAGGCCTACAAGGAGAGTGGCATGAAGAAGTGGATCAAGCGCATGGTTGCTGCGGGTGTCCTTTCGATGGCGGTCTTCGGTGGTACGGCCTCTGCCGCGTGGTGCGGCCAGCCCTGTTTCCAGCTCTACAAGAGCTGCATCGCGCGGGGTGGTGAGGTCGAACAATGCCTGCAGGAACAGGCCTTCTGCGAAGAGGCGATGTGCGGCGGCAATCCCTGATCCATGAACCCCGCCCAGGCGGGGTTTTTCATCTGTGCGCGGTATTCAGCCGGCTTCTTCGTACACGTAGCGGATCTCTTCGCGGTCGTCGAGGATGCGGTACTGCCGCGCCAGATCATCCGGATCGGGATTGAGCCAGGCATCGAGGTGTTCCCTGCGGATGGGAACGACGCCGCGGTCGTGGCCCGCAGCAGCGACGTCGTGCGGAGGCGTGTCGGTGATGGTGGCAAATGACAGCAGGCGACCTTCCGGTCCTTCCCATTCCGCCCACAGGCAGGCCAGCAGCAGATCGCGCGGGGGATCAGGCCGGAACTCCAGCACCACGTCCTGCTCCTTCTCATCGGCACCCGGCGTAGGGCCGGCGGTGGCGTGACGCGGTACGTGCTCATAGAACGCCTGCACCACCACCACGCCGTGGCGCAGCCCGAACGCACCGCGCCAATAGCCTTCCAGGCTGTCGCGCCTCGCGTTGTAGGTGCCGGGATAGAGGATGTCGTTGCGCACCGGCTTGTCCGGCAGCCGGCACTGGTAGCGCATCGGCTTGATCACGCGTTTGCCGCCCTCGCTGACCATGACCGGTGCGTAGGTGCCAGGGAAAATGCGGTTGTCGCGCGGCAGCAGCTGCACCCGGTGCAGGTCTTCCAGCCGGGCCTGCGCACGATCGATGCGGTTGCCGGCTACGCGCAGGTCGTTGCGTGCCTTCTGGGTGGGGCGGGTCGCCAGCGTGGCGTTGGCGATATCGCGTCGCTCGCGCTGGCGGGCCAGCTCCGCTTCCAGATCCTGGCGCTCCTGCGCATGCCATTGCTGGATTTTCGCGACGATGTCGCGGCCCTGCTCGGTGCGCGCACCGGCGAAGCCGTCATCCATGGCCTTGGGAGTTCTGGGGCGCTTCTTGCCGGGATCGTGCGCGTACAGCTCCGCGAATTCTTCCAGCGACAGGATGGCGCCGAACTCGCGCACCAGCTTGGCGTAGTCGGCGCGGATCAGGGCGGAATAGCACATGGGAACTCTGCAGGCGCGGGTCGCAGCAGTTGCGACATGGATGAGGCAGGATAGCCCGACCTACAGGGAGAAAGCGCATGAATGATTCCGTCGCCTGCCAGTTCCGCGACGCCGTGCCCACGGTCGAAGACTATTGCCAGCTGCGTGTGCTGGCGGGCCTCAGTGCCAAGAGCCAGGAGGCGGCGGCACGCGCGCTGCCCAATACCCTGTATGGCGTGTGCGCCTACCAGGGCAACGAGCTGGTGGCGATGGGGCGCATCGTCGGCGATGGGGGCTGCCACCTGCAGGTCTGCGATATCGCCGTGTTGCCGCGCCTGCAGGGGCAGGGCCTGGGCAAGGAAGTGATGCGTCGCCTGGAGGGCTGGATGCAGGCAAACCTGCCGCCGTCGGCATACGTCAGCCTTCTGGCAGATGGTGAAGCGCACCGGCTGTACGCGCAGTTTGGTTTCGCACCTACCGCACCTGCATCGATCGGGATGTATCGCCGGTTCTGAGGTGTGTCCAGGCTGAGGCCATCCATGCTGGATCGGGCCTTTTCAGAAATCACAGGCAAAGAAAAACCCCGGCCGAAGCCGGGGTTTTAAAGAATTGGCGTCCCCACGGGGATTCGAACCCCGGTCGCCACCGTGAAAGGGTGATGTCCTAGGCCTCTAGACGATGGGGACGCACGAAAACTTCAAGTTGTAGAACCTTCGACGGCCTAATGTCGAAGTGGTGGAGCCAAGCGGGATCGAACCGCTGACCTCCTGCATGCCATGCAGGCGCTCTCCCAGCTGAGCTATGGCCCCAATGAAACTCCGGATGATCTGCCGGGAGCAGAGTCCGTTTTGAAACTGGCGTCCCCACGGGGATTCGAACCCCGGTCGCCACCGTGAAAGGGTGATGTCCTAGGCCTCTAGACGATGGGGACGCACGAAAACTTCAAGTTGTAGAACCTTCGACGGCCTAATGTCGAAAGTGGTGGAGCCAAGCGGGATCGAACCGCTGACCTCCTGCATGCCATGCAGGCGCTCTCCCAGCTGAGCTATGGCCCCGTGTTACCGAGCCGCCTATCATACCTGCGTGTTCACGTTTGTGGAAGCTTTTTTTTTAGCTTTTTTCGTTCCGGTTCAACCGCGGCCACGAGGGCAGGGGAACCGCAACGCCACTACCTGAATGCTGGTAGGCGGTGAACAAAAAAGACCCGGTTATCGGCCGGGTCCTCGTTGTTCGTGATGAGTGGCGTCCCCACGGGGATTCGAACCCCGGTCGCCACCGTGAAAGGGTGATGTCCTAGGCCTCTAGACGATGGGGACGCAATTCTCATCAATGTTCTTTAGCGACCTTTCGACGGCCTAATGCCGAAAGATTGGTGGAGCCAAGCGGGATCGAACCGCTGACCTCCTGCATGCCATGCAGGCGCTCTCCCAGCTGAGCTATGGCCCCACGTCGCTGAGGAGCGAAATAATAGCCTTGCCCCAGGGGGTTGGCAAGCATTTGTTGCACTTTTCTTCACGTGCGTTGCGAAGCCGATGTCAGTCGCCTTTCGCCTGTGCAACGTTGTCGGTCAGTGCCGCCAGGATCGGGCACTGGTCCAGCGTGCCGTGACCGGGGCAGGCGTCGACCAGCTGCGAAAGTGCGGTGTGCATGCGCTGCAGCTCGGCCATCCGTTGTGCGATGTCCTGCAGGCGGGCCTGCGCGGTGTCGCGCACGCTGCCCATGTCCTGCGAGTGCTGATCGCTCAGTACGAGCAGCTCGCCGATCTCTTCCAGGCTGAAGCCCAGCGCCTTGGCGCGGCGGATGAATCGCAGCCGGCGCAGATCCTGCTCGCCGAAGATGCGGTAGCCACCCGCCGAGCGGGCCGCGGTCGGCAGCAGCTGCTGTCGTTCGTAGTAGCGCACCGTATCGATCGGCACGCCCGCCTGGCGGGCCAGTTGTCCAATGTTCATGGCGGATTCCTGCGGATGCTGCCGGCCATTGTGAAGCCTGGAGTCTGGTCGAGAGTCAAGGCTTGGACCGGGTGCGCGCATTCAGCGCACTTTGCAACTTTCTTCATAGCCCCGCCGATGGGCCAGTTCCTACCCTTCGCCTGAACCGGCCGTTCGATGGCCTGCAACGAACCGAGGAGGTGGTCTGTGGAAGGATTCAGGAACGAAGGATTCGTCGAGATCGCGGTGGTTGAATACCCGGGAGGTGATCCGTCTGCCGCCTCCGTACTGGCCGAAATGGCGCACGTTGCCAATCGCCTTGCCCAGCAGCAGCGCCGGCCGTTCAAGCGGGTGCTGGTCACCCGCTGGATCGTGCCGGCCAGCCAGACTGGTGTGCACCGTATTGCGGGTGCGGAAATGCTCGATGCGGCCATCCCGGCTGTGATTGCGGTTCCCGGCCAGATCAGTGCCGGCGCGTGCCTGCGCGCGGATGAGGTCCTGCTGGACTGGCTGCGCGCGCACTATGACGGTGGCAGCCTGCTGGCCGCCGCCAGTGATGGCGTCAGCGTGCTGGCACGGGCCGGATTGCTGGCCGGGCGTACGGTCAGTGGCCCCGATCTCGGGCGCCATCCAAGCCTACAGGCGCAGGCCGCGAGCTGGGTGCCGAGCGAGCGGGCGCTGGTGGATGACGGCGACCTGCTGACGGTCGGCGGGGGCCAGGCCTGGCGCTTCCTGGGCCTGCGGCTGTTGTACCGGCTGCATGGGCAGGGCGTGGCCAGTGCGGTGGCGCAGCAGCTGGGCATCACCGTGCCCGCCACGATCCAGCAGGATCTGGAACGCTTCAGCGCCAACTTCGCACATGGCGATCGTGATGTATTGAAGGCACAGCGCTGGTTGCACACCACGGCGGCACGCGGCGCCACCCTCGCCGCGATCTGCGAAGTCTCCGAATTGGAGCCGCGCACGCTGCAGCGGCGGTTCCTCAAGGCCACCGGCCTGCGGCCGATCGAGTACTGCCAACGGCTGCGCATCGCCAAGGCGCAGACCCTGTTGCAGCAGGGAGCGGGTATCGATGAGGTGGCCTGGGGCGTCGGCTACGCCGATCAGAGTGCGTTTCGCCGGTTGTTCCTGCGCATCGTTGGCATGACGCCGGCGAACTATCGGCGTCACGTCAGCAGCAAGCGCCGCGAGCGGCCCTTGATGCCGTCGGTGGCGGGCAGTCTGCGCGGGCTGCAATCGCCGTCGGTGATGCAACTGGGGCGCAGCGCGGCCTGATGCGGGCAGCATCGTCGGGCTTGCAACCGGAGCGCGACACTTCGACCATGCAGCCAGTGGACGATTGAACAGGTGGTCTGATGTCGAGCGTTGGGCCGGTGCCGATGCCGGTGGTATTGATTCTCGTGTGCGTACTGCTGGCGATGGCCGTGGCGCGTCTGTGGCCACGCAGGAAGGACGGCATGCCGCTGCCTTCCGCACCCAGCATGGTTCTGGACATGCTGCTGGTGGGCCTGCTGTGTGGTCGCATCAGCTTCGTGGCCTTGAACTTCGCGCTGTATCGCGAGGCGCCGTGGAGCATTCTGCAGATTGCCGATGGTGGCTACCACCTCGCGGTTGTCCTGGTTGCGGGATTGGCATGGGGACTGTGGCGGTTGCGCCCATGGCGGGCGTTGCGCCCCCCGGTGCTGGGCGCGGCGTTGGCAGGTGTGCTGCTCTGGGCGGGCGGCAGTCAGCTGTTGTCCGCCTGGCAGGAGCGGCGGATGCCCTTGCCGGTATTGCAGGTTGCTGATCTGCAAGGGGGCAGAGTGGATCTCCAGCAGTTTCGTGGCAAGCCACTGGTGCTGAACCTGTGGGCCAGCTGGTGTGGTCCCTGCAGGCGCGAGATGCCGGTCTTGGCAGCGGCACAGCAGGCACATGCGGACGTGCAGTTCGTGTTCCTCAACCAGGGTGAAACCCTTGAGGAGGTCCAGGGTTTCGTTGCGCGCGAACGGCTCCTGCTGGGCAACGTATTGCTGGACGATGACGCTGCGGCATCCACGGTGCTGGGTGTGCAGGCCTATCCCTCGACCCTGTTCTTCGACGCCGAAGGGCGCCTGCGTGAACTGCACCTCGGCGAACTGACGGCAGCTGGTCTTGAACACAAACTGCGCCGGCTGCGGTAGCCTGCGCGGGCATCTCACTACGGAGTTCCCATGTTGTCGACTTCCCTGCGCACCGCCCCGGCGGTGCTGTTGCTGCCGGTCCTGCTGGCATTGGCCGCCTGCAGCCAGGCACAGACGCCGCCGGGCAAGACCGCCGCGGCACCGGCAGCGAGCGCCACAGCCGCTGCCAACAAGGGCGATCGCCCTGCGGTGCTGAAGGGCATCGAGAAGCATGGGTTCGAGGTCGTCGCCGAATTCGATGCCCCCGGTGGCCTGCGAGGTTTCGCCGGCGTGGTCGGCGGCCAGCAGCCGGCAGCGGCCTATGTCACTGCTGATGGCAAGCATGTACTGGTCGGCAGCCTGTTCGATGCGGAGGGCAACGATGTAGCCGCTGAGGCCGTTGAGAAGCTGGTGGCCTCGCCGATGTCGGCCAAAATGTGGACCAAACTGGAATCCAGCGCCTGGGTACGTGACGGCAAGGCCGATGCGCCGCGCGTGGTCTATACCTTCAGCGATGCCAACTGCCCCTACTGCCACAAGTTCTGGGAAGCGGCACGACCGTGGGTCGATGCGGGCAAGGTGCAGCTGCGTCACATCATGGTCGGCGTCATCCGCGAGGACAGCCCGGCCAAAGCGGCGGCCATCCTCGCAGCCCGTGACCCGAGTGCAGCGCTGCTGCAGAACGAGCACGATTTTGATCGCGGTGGCATCAAGGCGCTGCCGAACATCAGCCGCGAGATTGCTGGCAAGCTCGATGCCAATCAGGTACTGATGATCGAAATGGGCTTCCAGGGCACGCCGGGCATTCTGTTCCAGGACGCACAGGGCCAGGTACAGCGTCGTGCGGGCCTGCCGCAGGGTGCCGATCTGCAGACGGTGCTTGGCCCGCGCTGAGTGACGCCAGCCTCATGAAACATTGCACAGGCCCGCATGGCAGCATGCGGGCCTGTCGCATTCTGTGGCGGGCCTTCCGGTTGCAGGCCTGCGCAACGTTGGTTCATCGTCACGTCTGAATCGTGACTGACATCAAGCATCACGCCTTGATTCCAATCAAGGCCAAAAACGACAGGCGGATTAGCCTGTGACGCATGGAATACAGCGTCACTGCGCGACGGATGCCGCGCTCGCCACGCCCTGATCAGGGTCGGCCGGCACAGCCATTCACGACATTCTCACTCCGTGCTTGTTACCCAGACCGCTGCGGTCGCCACCTCTTTGGCAGCGCGGCCTTGATGGAGTCGACATCGGTGCGGGCAGGGCAGCGTCATCGTCCTGTCGCCTGCAGTGCGCAGGCTGGCCGCCGCCGTCGACGCAGTATCCGCATTTCCAGCAACTGCAACGTGGGGCCGGAGCCGCGCATGCGTGCGTTCGGCCTGCGAGATGAACATGGACGTCCAGGGAGGATGCAATGCGCGTGGCGGTACTGAGTCTGGCCTGCTTGACCGTATTGGCGATCACGCCGGCATATGCACAGGCTGATGACAAGGAGGACGCGCAGGCGCTGCGCCGTGAGATCGCGGCCATGCGTCAGGTACTGGAAGGCATGCAGCAGCGGCTGGATCGGCTTGAGCAGCGCAATGGCGCGGTTGCGCCTGCCGTCGCGCAGATCCCTGCGCCTGCGACCGCACCTGCAGGCGCTACCCATCTGCTGCATCCCACCCAGGTGCCGGGCGTGGCACAACCGGTGCTGCCGCAGCGTGAATCGGTGGCCGATCCTTCCACCGCGGCATCGCGACCGGACAGTGCGGCCGGCCCAACCGACCCGGATCTGAAGGGGTTCTTCGCCATTCCCGGCACCGATACGGTGATCCGCATTGGCGGCTACGCCAAGCTCGATGCCATCGCCGATTCGCGCGCAGCCGGCGACGAAGATCAGTTCATTCCTTCGTCGATGCCAGTGGGCGGCCGTCATCGTGACGTGTCCAATTTCAACATCCATGCCAAGCAGACCCGCTTCAGTTTCGAGGCGCGGCGCCCGACCTCGCACGGGAACCTGCGCTTCTACCTGGAGAACGACTTCTTCGGCAGCAGTGATGGTTATGAATTCCGCCTGCGCCACGCCTATGGCCAGCTCGGCAATACCTACGCGGGCTACGGCTATTCCAGCTTCATGGATCCGGACAGCCTGCCTGACACGCTGGATTTCGCCGGTCCGGGTGGTGCGGGCTATCTGCTGGTGGCCGGCATCCACCACAGCTTTGCGATGGGCAAGGGCAACACCCTGACTGTTGCCGCCGAAGATCCGAAGACTGAACTTGCCGGTGCCAGCGATGAGCGCGCGGCGGTGAACCGGCTGCCGGATGTGACGGTGACGGCGCGCATGGAGCGCGACTGGGGTCACCTGCAACTGGGCGCGGTGGCACGCAGCCTGGCGTATGACGGTGACGATGAGCGTGACCGGCGCATGGCCGGTGGCCTGCAGCTGAGCGGATCGGCGTCGGTGGGCGAGCGCGACCTGCTGCTGTTCGGTGCCCTCGGTGGGCGCGGCCTGAGCCGTTACACCGCTGACCTGACCGGCTCCGGGCTGGACGCGGTGGTCGGTGCCGATGGCCGCCTTGATGCGCTGGACCTGCACGGTGGTTTCGTTGGCTACACCCATTACTGGTCCGAGCTGTGGCGTTCGAACCTGATCGTCGGCCAGCTGACCCTGGAGCGGAATGCTGCACTGGCGGCCGACGCATTCCGTCAGAGTCGCTACGGCGTGTTCAACCTGATCTGGAGCCCGGCACCGTCGTGGACGATGGGCATGGAGCTGCTGTACGGGCGCCTGGAACAGCAGGGCGGCGCGCGCGGTGACACGGTCCGGGTGCAGGGCAGCCTGCAATACAACTTCATCAAGTAAGCGCCAGCGGCGTTACGCCAGCGCAACCGTCCCCACGCCCGGCCGCACCGGGCTCATGCCAGTACAGGAGATTGTCATGGCAGAAGCAAAGAAAATCGGGGTGGTCGGAGCCACCTTCCTCGTCGCCGGCAACATGATGGGCTCCGGTGTGTTCCTGCTGCCCTCCAGCCTGGCCAAGATCGGTACCGCCTCGATCTGGGGCTGGCTGATCACCACCGCCGGTGCGCTGCTGCTGGCGTTCGTGTTTGCCAAGCTGGGCAAGCTGGCGCCCAAGGCGGGCGGTCCATACGCCTATGCGCGCGACTGGTTCGGGCCCTACATGGGCTTCCAGACCAACACCATCTACTGGTTCGCCAACTGGATCGGCAACGTCGCCATCCCGATTGCGGCGGTCGGCTACTTCAGCTACTTCTTCCCGATCCTGTCCGAGCCGCTGGTGCGCTGCATCGCGGTGCTGGTGCTGGTGTGGGCGCTGAGCTTCGCCAATGTGATCGGCCCGGCCTTCGTCAGCCGCGTGCAGACGGTCACCACCAGCTTTGCGCTGGTCCCGATCCTGGGCATCGCCATCTTCGGCTGGTTCTTCTTCGATGCCGATATCTTCAAGGGCGCCTACAACGTGTCCGGCGAGTCGAACTTCGGCGCGATCTCCAGCGCCGCGGCACTGACCCTGTGGGCGTTCATCGGCGTTGAATCCGCTTCGGTCACCGCTGGCGTGGTGGAAAACCCGGAAAAGAACGTGGCCCGTGCCACCCTGGCCGGTGTGTTCCTGGCTGCCATCGCCTACATCGCCAGTTCCTCGGTGATCATGGGCATGGTGCCCAACGGCGAACTGCAGACCTCCGATGCCCCGTTCGCGCTGGCTGCGGCCAAGGCCGTCGGTGGCTGGGGCGGTGCGCTGGTCAGCCTGTGCGCCTTCATCGGCGCGGCGGGTTCGCTGGGCGGCTGGATCCTGCTGACCGCACAGAGCGCCAAGGCGGCGTCCGACGACGGGCTGTTCCCGAGCATCTTCAGCAAGACCAACAAGGATGACGTGCCGGTCAAGGGCGTGCTGATCGTAGCGGTGCTGATGACCCTGGCGGTGCTGGTCACCTCCACCTCGGAAACCGCGTCGGCACAGTTCGACGTCATCACGTCGGCCGCCGTGGTACTGACCCTGCTGCCCTACATCTACTCGTGCGTGGCCTGCTACTTCGTGGTCGAGCGTTCGCACACCCTGGTTCATACCGGTGCGTTCTGGACCCTGACCAGCCTGACCGTTGTGTACTGCCTGTGGGCGATCTACGGCTCGTCGGGAACCATCGTGCAGTACGCCTTCCTGTTCGTGCTGTTCATCACCGTGTTCTATCCCTTCTTCAGCGAGGAGCGCCGCCAGCAGCGGCAGCGCGCCCGCGAGGCATCGGCCATCAGCGCCGGCGCCCAGCGTTCCTGAGTTCGACAAGGAGAATCAACGTGTACTTCAAGTCCCTGGACTATCCGGTCATTGTCATCGACAACGACTACGAGTCGCCGCGCATCGGCGGCATCCTGATCCGCGCCCTGGTGGAAGAACTGCGCAGCAACGACCAGCGCGTGCTGTGCGGCCTGAACCTGGATGATGCGCGCGCCGGTGCCCGCACCTACGTGGCGGCCTCGGCAGTGCTGATTTCGATCGATGGCAGCGAAGAGGTGGATGGCGAGTTCCAGCGCCTGACTGCCTTCCTGCGTGAGCAGAGTGCGCGCCGCGCCAACCTGCCGGTGTTCCTGTACGGCGAGCGCCGCACCATCGAGAAGGTGCCGAGCAAGCTGCTCAAGTACATCCACGGCTTCATCTTCCTGTTCGAAGACACCAAGAGCTTCATCTCGCGGCAGGTGATGCGCGCAGCCGAAGACTACATGAAGAACCTGCTGCCGCCGTTCTTCAAGGCGCTGATCCATCATGCGGCCGAGTCGAACTATTCCTGGCATACGCCGGGCCATGCCGGTGGCGTGGCGTTCACCAAGTCGCCGGTGGGGCGTGCATTCCACCAGTTCTACGGCGAGAACACCCTGCGCAGCGATCTGTCGATCTCGGTGCCGGAGCTGGGCTCGCTGCTCGACCACACCGGCCCGATCAAGGATGCCGAGGAAGAAGCGGCACGCAACTTCGGCGCCGACCATACCTTCTTCGTCACCAATGGCACCTCCACAGCCAACAAGATCGTCTGGCACGGCACGGTGGCGCGCGGTGACGTGGTGTTCGTAGATCGCAATTGCCACAAGTCGCTGCTGCACGCGCTGATCATGACCGGTGCAGTGCCGGTGTACTTCACCCCAAGCCGCAACGCGCACGGCATCATCGGCCCGATCAGCCTGGACCAGTTCACGCCGGAGTCGCTGCAGCAGCGCATTGCTGCCAACCCGCTGGCCAGCCAGGCCTACCAGGCCGGCTCCAAGCCACGCATCGCAGTGGTCACCAACTCGACCTATGACGGCCTGTGCTACAACGCCGAGAAGATCGCTGATGAGATCGGCAGCGCGGTCGATTTCCTGCACTTCGATGAAGCCTGGTACGCCTACGCCGCGTTCCATCCGTTCTACGAGAACCACTACGGCATGGCCAAAGGCAAGCCCCGTGAGCAGGATGCGATCATCTTCACCACGCATTCAACCCACAAGCTGCTGGCGGCGTTCTCGCAGGCCTCGATGATCCATGTGCGCAACTCGGCGCAACGCAACCTGGACGCCGAGCGCTTCAACGAGTCGTTCATGATGCACACCTCGACCAGCCCACACTACGGGGTGATCGCGGCCTGCGACGTGGCCTCGAAGATGATGGAAGGCGAGGCTGGCCGTTCGCTGGTGCAGGAGATGCACGACGAGGCGATCGCGTTCCGCCGCGCGATGCTGCACGTCCGTGACGATCTGGGCCGCGACGACTGGTGGTTCAGTGTGTGGCAGCCGACCCAGGTCGAGCGCAGCCTGGACAAGGGTGATACGCCGGCGCCGCTGGTGGCCAAACGCGAGGAGTGGTACCTGCAACCGGATGCCCATTGGCACGGCTTCGAGAACCTGGTCGATGACTACGTGCTGATCGACCCGATCAAGGTGACCCTGCTGACCCCGGGCCTGGCGATGGACGGCAGCATGGGCAAGCTGGGCATCCCGGCGGCGGTGCTCAGCAAGTTCCTGTGGGGCCGCGGCATTACCGTGGAGAAGACCAACCTGTACTCGGTGCTGTTCCTGTTCTCGATGGGCATCACCAAGGGCAAGTGGAGCACGCTGGTCACCGAGCTGATGGCATTCAAGGAGCTGTATGACCGCAACGCGCCGCTGAGCCAGGCACTGCCGACGCTGGCGGCCGACTATCCCAATGCCTACGCCGGCTGGGGCCTGCGTGACCTGTGCGATGCACTGCATGCGTTCAACCAGGAATTTGCGGTGGCCAAGGTGATGCGCGAGATGTACGTGGATCTGCCGACCCCGGTGATGACCCCGGCCGATGCCTACAACCACCTGGTCAAGGGCGAGATCGAGCGGGTCGACATCGAGCAGCTCAGTGGCCGCGTCGCCGCGACCATGCTGGTGCCGTACCCGCCGGGCATTCCGACCATCATGCCGGGCGAGCGCTTTGGCGACAGTGACGAGCCGATCATCCAGTCGCTGCGCATCGCCCGCGAACAGAACGCTCGTTTCCCGGGCTTCGAGTCGGACGTGCACGGGCTGATCATCGAACAGGAGGGTGATGCGGTTTCGTACAAGGTGGAGGTGCTGAAGGCCTGACCGGCAACGGTCGGTCGTTCGGCGGACGATGGATACCGCGCGCGAGCAACGCATCCTGAAGTTCTCCATCGGGGTCACCCTGGCGGTGAGCACGGTCGGCTTCGGCGGTGGCCTGCTGGTGGGATCGCAGGCCATCCTGTTCGATGGCGTGTACAGCCTGGTCGACGTCGCGCTGACCCTGGTGTCGTTGTCGGTGCTGCGGCTGGTGGCGCGGGAGCAGAGCCCGCGCTTCCAGTACGGCTACTGGCACCTGGAGCCAATGGTCGAGGCACTCGGTGGGGTGATCCTGTCGCTGGCCTGCGTGTATGCGCTGGCCAACGCGGTGATTGGCTTGACCACGGGCGGGCATGAAGTGAAATTCGGGCCCGCGCTGTGGTGGGCGGCACTGCTGAGTGCCAGCAACCTGGCGATGGCGCTGTTTGTCGCCCAACGAGCGCGGCATCTGCGCTCGGCGCTGTTGTGGCTGGACGTGCGTGGCTGGCTGCTGGGTGGGTTGATGAGCCTGGCGGTGGTACTGGCCTTCGTACTGGCCCTGGCCCTGCAGGGGGGCGAATGGCACCACTGGGTGCCGTACCTGGATTCGATCGTGCTGGCGTTGATCAGCCTGGCGGTGCTGCCGGTGCCGGCGCGCAGCGCGTGGAAGGCCATGCGTGAAGTACTGCAGGTGGCGCCGGATGATCTGGACCGGCGCGTGCAGCAGGTGATGCAGGCATTCGTGGCCGAGCGCGGTTATGCCGGTTTTACCAGTCACGTGGCGAAGATGGGGCGGATGCGCTTCATCGAGATCCATGTGCTGGCCGACTCAGGTACGCCGCTGGGGTCGGTGGGCGAGGTTGATGCGATGCGCGATGAGATCGCGGTGCGGCTGGATGCGCGCGGCAGCACGTTCTGGCTGACCATCGATTTCACGGCAGACCCGGCGTGGACGTGAGCGGGGAACGGTAGAGCCGAGCCCATGCTGGGCCGCCATTCGCGCAGCGCAGCCGAGCACGGGCTAGGCTCTACACATCGGCGTGATCGTTGCGCGTGGCAGACCGGTCTGTTGCACCGGATCCGTTTGACCTCAACCCGGGTTGAGGTCACAGACTGCCTGCAATCCCCACGAGGCGCGCGGCATGAACCTGCTGACCACACCGGACCTCAGCCATGGCCTGCTGGAGCTGTCCAATCCTCCCGGCCTCTACGACCCTTCCGCGAATGGCTACTCCCACGTGGCGGTGGTGCGCCTGCCAGCACGGGTGATCCATGTCGCCGGGCAGGGCGGTGAAGATGCCCAGGGCCGTCTCTCGCCCAGTTTCGAAGACCAGGTCGGGCAGGCGCTGGACAACCTGCAGACCGCGCTGCGCTCGGTGCAGGCAAGCCTGGCTGATGTGGCGCGGTTGCGCATCCTGGTGGTGGGCCACGACGAAGACCGGCTGGGCATCATCGCCCATCAGGTGCGGCGGCGCTGGCCGAACCGCGCCGCGCCCACCTGCACGCTGATCCCGGTGCCGCGGCTGGCGCTGGACGGCATGCTGTTCGAGATCGAGGCGGAGGCTTATGCCGCCTAGCGCAGGTAGTACTCCACCGGCACCACCAGCTCCTGCGGTGCCTTCAGTTCATCGGGAATGGGCGGCAGCGGCTGCGCGCGACGGAAGGTCTGCAGCGCGGCGTCATCGAGCATCGGCTGGCCACTGGACTGCTCCAGCCGCAGCGCCAGCAGGCGACCTTCGCGGTCGATGCTGGCCCTGACCCACGCAGTGCCCTGCTGCCGGCGCGAGCGCGCGGTGGCAGGGTAGTAGCGGTAACGCTCCAGCCGCGCCATCAGGCGGGCTTCCCACTGGTCGCTGGCGGCGCCGGCCTGGAAGTCTGCCGGTGGCGCGTCTGGAGCGGGCGGCGCGGCCGTGATCGATGCCGGTGCGGGACTTGCATCGGTCGCGGCCGCAGGCGGGGCGACTGGCAGTGGCTGCCGGCCCGTCCCACCCGTTTCGCTGGCGGCCAGCTCTCCCTCGCGCGCCGCCGTAGGCTTGGGTGGCGGCGGCGACTTCGTGGGCTGCGAGGCGCGGGCCTGCTGCGCCTGGCTGGGGGTCTCGGCCTGGCGTTCCTCCACCGGTTGCGGCGGCGTGGCCGGTGCCAGCAGGCGCAGGCTGATGCGCACGTCCTGCTCCGGCGGCGGCAGCATCGGCGGCATCGCGACCCAGTGCACCAACAGCAGCAGTGGCAGCAGATGCAGGACGACGGTGATCGCGATCGCCTGCCAGTGTTGGCCACGCTCACTCATCGTCCAGCACCCACAGCAGATCGGCATCTGCCGCATCGACGGTTTCACCCGGCGAAGCCAATGCGATCACCAGCGCAGGCGTATCCGGTGACAGGTAGCCCGGTACACCGGTACCGCGCAGTACATGCCAGCGACCTGCTACCAGCAGCGCCGGCGCGGGCGCATCGAGCAGCACCCGCGCCATGCGCGTGTCGCGGGCCTGTTGCACGGCCAGCATTCCTTCCAGCATCGGTGCCGCGTCTGCGTGCTGGGCCAGCACCACCGCCGACAGGCGCTGGCGGGCAGCGGCCACCGGGAACCGCACGCCCTCGGTCGAGGCCAGCAGCGCGTTGACCTCGGCACGCGACAGGTTGCCGCCGAACAACGGCGTGCCTGCATCGGCAGCCTCCCGTACCAGCCCGCCATACGCGGCCCACGGCCAGCGCGTATCCCAGTCGAGCAGTTCCTGCAGGCGTGCACCTTCGGCCTGGTGGCCCTTGGCCAGCCAGCGCTGCACCCGCTGCAGGCGTGGCTGGCGCTCGCTGGCGATCATTTCCAGCACCAGTGAACCCTGCGGACGCTGCCGCTGCAGGGCCTGCAGCAGCCAGCGCTGGGCGGCGTGGTCTCCGGCGAGATCATGGCGTTCACCCAGCAACAGCCGCTGGGCGTGCGCCGTGCGTGTCACGAATGCGGCTTCGTCCAGGTGCTGGCCAGTGGCCAGGTCGATCACTGTGCCGGGCACCGGCTGCGCGCCAGCCACCGCGGCCAGCGCGAGCAGGCATACGGGCAGCCAGTGACGGCTAGAGCGCCACATTGACGCCCATCGCGACGGTACGGCCGCGGCCGTTGCCGCGGTCCAGGATCGGGCTGAAGATGCTGTCGATCGAGGCATTGTTGTCATAGGCCTTGTTCTGCAGGTTTTCGATGTTCAGCCACAGCGTGGTGTTGGCCTGGGGCTTGAAGCTCGCGTAGAAGTCCAGCAGCACGCCGGTGCCGCCGGTCTTGCGGGTCTGGAAGAAGTCGTAGCCCTCCTCGGTGGGCCCGGAGTACGCGGCGCGCAGGCCGGCCTGCACGCGCTGCTGCCACCAGCGGCCGCCTACGTCCAGGGTCCAATAGCGGTCCGGCAGGGCGGTGATGTCTTCCAGGTTGACGAACTCGATGGCCGGTGCGCTGGTGCGCGAGCGGGTCCAGCTGAGCGTGGCGTGGTAGTGCTCGCTGGCGTAATGCGCCTCCAGCTCGATGCCGCGCATGCGCACGACGCCGGGATGGTTCATCCAGCGGGTCGTGGCGGTGAAGTCGTCTGCATCCAGCACATCGGTCCAGGCATTGAGCTGCGGATCGCTGTCGATCGGCATCACCAGCGGTTCCACTTCCGGCGGATGCACGATCAGCAGGTACTGCGGCTTGATGTAGTCGCGGATGCGGTTGTCGAAGCGGGTGATGCGCAGCTGTGCCAGGTCACCGTCGACCAGCAGCGAGTCGATGCTGAGGTTGGCGCCGAACTGCAGGTTGCGCGAGCGCTCGCGGCGCAGGAACGGATTGGCGCCGATGCCGTCGGCGACGCTGGCGTCCTCCAGCGGGATCTTCTCGAAGAACATCTCCTGCACGCGCGGCGGCCGTGATGTGCGCGAGACCTCGGCAAACAGCTGCAGCCAGTCAGTGGCCTGCAGTGAAACCGCCAGGCTCGGGCTGAGTGCGCGCTCGCTGCGCCGCACGTCGATGTCGCCGCCATCGATCTCCGCGCATTGGCCGGGTACATCCGAGCACACCGGGATGTGGCCACGGATGCCGAAGCGGTCCTGGCGCAGGCCGGCAGTCAGCGCGTAGATGTCGTACTGCAGTTCCAGCGTGCTGAACACGCTGTCCAGCTGGCTGCGACCCTGCGGGTTGGCACCGCGCAGGATGGGCGTATCGGCCACATAGATGTCCGACTGGTGCTTGATGCCGGTGTTCCAGCGCGCCTGCAGTGCGCCGATGTCGAAGCGACTGGTGTTGTCGAGGGTCCAGCTGCTCAGGCTGCTGTGGGTGCGGCGGCCGATGTAGCTTGAATCTTCCACCGGCGGATAGAACAGCCGGGTCTTGTTGCTCGCGAAGGTCGCGCGCAGGTCGATCCATGGCGAATAGGGCGTGTAGTGGTAGCTGGCGCGCTGGTTGCGCGCGGAAATCTGCCACGGGTAGTTGTGGTAGAAGTCGTTTTCGTAACGCATGTGGCTCAGGTCGAGCCGATGCTGGTCGCTGGGCTGCAGGCGTGCTTTCAGCAGCCAGCTGCTGGGCTGCTGGCTGCCGGGGTCGGCGTTGTTCTTCTGCCCACGCGCGGTCGCGTATTCGCTGCTGCGGCTGCTGCTGGCGGCGGCCAGCAGGCCGAACTGGCGGTCGCCACCTTCTTCGCTGTGGCGCCATGCACCGGCGAAGGTGCGGCCGCTGCCATAGCCATTGTTGCCATGGCGATAGCCGGCGCGCAGTCCCCAGTCACGGCCCTCACCGAGCAGATCGTCGATATCCAGGGTGCGGAAGTTGGCACTGCCGGCCAGTGTGCCCGCGCCATCACCACCGGCGACCGCACCGCGCTGCACGTCCACGCCTGCAAGCAGGAAGGGATCGACATAGGCGAACGGACCGCCCGAACCATGCCCGGCATTATTGCGGAAGGTCTGGGTGACACCGTCGATCATGGTGTTGACCCGGCCGGCACCGGTCATGCCGCGGATGTTGACCTGCAGGCCCGGCTGGCTGCGCGAATGGAAGCTGTGGGTGCCGGGCATCGAGCGCAGCAGGCTGTTGCCTTCCTGGCGTTCGGCCATCGCCACGCGCTCGCTGCCGACCGAGGGCGCAAAGCCATCGCGGGTGGCCGGTACATATTGGCTGGCGCCGGCCCCCGGTGCCTGGCCGTGCGCGGTAGTGCCTTGCACCCGCAGCGGGCCGGTGCGACGGCTGCCATCGGCGCGTTCAGCCGGCGCCGGTTCCAGGGCGGCGCGGCGCGCATCGACGAAGCGCGGTCGCAGGCCGCTGCCTGCCAGCAGGCGCGACAGGGCCTGCGCATCGTCGAAGTCACCGCGCAGAGCAGGGGCCGAATGACCGGCAGGCAGCGCCGCGCCGATCACCAGGTCGACACCGGTCAGCCGGCTGTAGGCGTCCAGCGCGGCCGCCAGCGGCTGGGCGGGCAGATCGTAGGTGCGTGTGGCGGTCTGTGCGTGGGCACTGCCGGGCAGCAGCGGAAGGGCGCTGGTGCAGGCCAGCGACAGGGCAAGGACAAGGGGGCGGGGGCACAGCATCGGGGGCTCCAGGGGCTGACGCAGAACGTCGTCATCCTGGGTAGACGCAGTCGCAGGCCGGATGTCAGGGTCCATCACGCTGCTCCCTGCGTGGCGGCAGCCACACCTGTATGCCCGCGCCGAGGCGCAGCACGCGCACCTGCAGTTGCGTGGCCAGCTGGTCGCGATTGCTGGCTGCACCGTCGGCACTGCCGAGCAGGGTGACCGGCTGCTGGCGCAGCTGCTCGCCGACGACCCACGTATGCCCGCCATGCCAGCGGTCCAGGCCCTGCGTGACGTCGGCCAGCGGGGCCGAGACCCAGTGCAGGCGCCGCTCGCGCCAGGCCAATGTTCCGGGGGCAGCCGTTGTTGCATGGGCTGTTGCCTGCCCATCGAAGCGCAGCTGCTCGCCGTCGTCGGCCAGCATGCTGACGTTGCCGCTGTCCACGCGCACGCGATGCTCGGTAACGGTGACCACACTGCTGTTGCCCTGCACGGCAAGATCGAATGCGGTCCCCAGTGCAGTGACGGTGCCCTGTGGGGTATGCACCTGGAATGGCCGGTCGGCATCGGCGGCGACCTGGAACCAGGCCTGGCCGCGCTGCAGCTGGAGCTGGCGGCGCTGCCCATCGATGCGCACCTTCACTTCGCTGCCAGGTGACAGCAGGACATGCGAACCATCCAGAAGAGTTTCCTCGCGGATCTCGCCAGCGGCCGTACGCAGTACCTGTGCCACGGGTGGCGAGGCATGGCGGCTGTAGAGACCCAGCGCGCACAGCAACAGAACCGCAATGCCGGCTTCGCGCAGGCGACGGCGTTGCCTGCGCTGCTGTTGCCGCTGCAGGCTGGGCGTCGCCGCACCGGCCTGCCACAACTCCTGCAGGTGCAGGTACTGCGCCGCATGGCGTGGATCGGCCCGGCACCATTGCTCGAACGCGTTCTCATCGCGGTCACCGTCGTGCGCATCCAGCCACCAGCGTGCAGCTTCGCGTGCAATGGTCTCCTGGCTCATGCGCCCGGCACCTGCTGCAATGCGACCAGGGCGCGCAGCAGATGGCCGTGCGCGGTCTGCCGGCTGATCCCCAGCTGGCGCCCGATCTCGGCCAGCGCCAACTGTTCCACACGGGCCAGCAGGAACACCTGGCGCGAGCGTGGCGGCAGCGCGGCGATGATCGCGTCGAGGTGGCGCAGTTGTTCGGCGTCGAGCAGTCGCTGCTCGGGCAGCGGCGCAGGATCGGCGATGGCATTCAACTGCGTGTCATCCAGCACCTCTTCGCGACGGCGCTGGCGTTGCCGGTAGTGATCGGCGATCAGGTTGTGGGCGACGCGGTACAGATAGGCGCGGCCATTGCTCAGCAGGCCACTGGTGGCGACTTTGACGACACGCAGCCAGGTTTCCTGGACGACGTCATCAGCGTCGCTGCGTTGCGGGAGTTTGCGGCGGACATGGGCGTGCAGCGGCCGGTAATGGGCCGCGCACAGCTGCGCGACATCCGTCGGTTCGACAGGCGTGGACACGGGGCGGGCGACAACTGGGAAAGGGAACAGCCCGCGGCGGCAAGGGCAGCGGCTGCACCTTACAGCAAAAGAGAATCATTTACATCTATGGCATGAGGCGCAGCATGCATGGGCCACCGCGGCGTCAGCGCGGGCGATAGTCGCAGTGGATCTGCAGGGCCTCGGTGGGGTTGTGATGCAGCTCGAAGCCGCAATGCTGCAGGCTGCGCTTCACCCGCGCGACCGCTTCGGCATGATGGGCGACGCGATGATCCTGCCAGCGCGGTGGGGTGAACACGCCCAGCGGCAGCAGCCGCTGCCGCTTGCCGTGCAGTACCAGTGAGACATCGATATGACGGCCATCGATGTCGTGGCCGTTGGCACCGAAGATGGCATCGATCTCATCGCGGCGCTGCGGGTAGCAGGTGCGGAACACCGCAATGCCGAGCCGTCGCACCACGCGGCGGAAGCCACCGAGACGGCTGTGGCTGGGTTCGAAGCCACGAGTGAGCAGCAGGCGCAGCCCGGCAGGCAGCATTGCCTGCGCGTCGAGCAGGCGTTGCAGTACCTCTTCTTCCAGTTGGATGCGGGTGGAGGGCCAGCGCGGGGCGATGAGCAGTCCGTGGTGGTTGCCGCGTTGCAGGGTCAGCATCCGTGAAGCTTCGCACGCGGGCGAACAGCCAGGGTAGTGCCGGCCGCTGGCCGGCAAACCTGTTCTCCCGTCGGATGCCGACCAGCGGCCGGCACTACCATCGTCGGGTCAGATGTCGCGGTACTGGATCTGAGAAGCCAGTACGCGCAGGCCATCGGCATTGCTGGACAGGATGCGCTCTTCGCTGACCCCTTTCTGCCGTTTCAGCTGGAAGCCCTGATCGGCAGGCAGCTGTGCGGCGATGGCGTCCATGCGTTGCAGGGCATCGGGGCCGCTGCAGTCGAAGTGACCCCAGTGGGCGCCATCGCGGTGGATCTGCAATCGGTAGTTCATTGTGGTGTCTCCGGCAGGTCCTGCAGCCAATGATCGAACATCGCGGTGGCGGCCGCAGCCAGTGGTGCGCCATAGCGACGCGCCTGCGCGCGAAGGTCGTTGGGATCGATGCCGGCCTGGGCCAGCTCCAGCGTGTGGCCGATCAGCCAACGCTCGAACTGGCGGGCGTCCAGTTCCGGATGGCATTGCAGGGCCAGTGCGTGGCTGCCGATGGCGAATGCCTGGTGACGGCAGGCCGGCGTGCTGGCCAGGCGGCGTGCACCGGCCGGAAGTTCGAACGCTTCACCATGCCAATGCAGTACCGGAATGCCCTGCAGGGACTGCAGCGGAGAACGCTGGCCTTCATCGGTCAGCAGCAGTGGCGCAAAGCCGATTTCCTTGCCACCACTGGGAGCGACACTGGCACCGAGTGCCCGCGCCATCAGCTGTGCACCCAGGCAGATGCCCAGGGTCGGCCGCTGCCGCTGCAGCCGGCGCTGCAGCAGGGCAATGCTGTCGTTGACGAAGGGATAGGTCCCTGTGTCATTGGCACTGATGGGACCGCCCAGCACGACCAGCAGATCGGCGGTTTCGGCGCCATCGAGCACATCGACGCCGGCCTGCAGCACGTGCAGCTGCCAGCCCTGCGCCAGCAGCAACGGTTTCAGGGTGCCGAGGTCTTCAAAGGCAACGTGTTGCAGGACAACCGCGTGCTTCATGCCGGTGCTCCGCTGTTCGGCCAGTAGAAACTGTCCGGGGTGGCACGGGCACCGAAGATGGCCTGGCCGACGCGGACCACGGTGGCACCTTCCTCGATGGCCACTTCGAAATCACCGGACATGCCCATCGACAGCTGCGACAGGTCCAGGCCGGGCGGGGCGGTGCGTTGCAGCTGGTCGCGCAGTTCGCGCAGGCGCACGAAGCAGGCGCGCACGCGCTCGACATCGGGGGTGAAGATGGCCAGGGTCATCAGGCCGCGCACGTGCAGGCGGTCGAAGGCCGGCAGCTGCTGCACGAAGGCCTCGACCGCGTCGGGTTCCAGGCCGTACTTGCTCGGTTCGGCCGAGGTGTTGACCTGCACGAACACATCCAGCGTGCGGTCTTCCAGTTGCAGGCGCTGCTGCAGGGCCTCGGCTACGCGCAGGCTGTCCAGCGCCTGGAACTCGCTGGCAAAGCGCGCCACGTAGCGCGCCTTGTTGGTCTGCAGATGGCCGATCACCGACCAGTGCACGCCCAGGTCGGCCATCGTTTCAGCCTTGCGTTGTGCCTCCTGCACCTTGTTCTCGCCCAGTTCGTGGCAGCCTGCGGCTACCGCCATGCGGATGCGGGCGTCATCGACGGTCTTGCTGACCGGCAGCAGGCGTACGCTGGCCGGGTCCCGGCCGACACGGGCGCAGGCATCGGCGATGCGTTGGCGCACCGTGACCAGGTTGGCGGCGATCTGTTCAACGGACTGGGCGACGGGCCAGTCGGCAGCGGCAAGGGGCATGCGGGCACCTCCAATGCAGGGTGGCCAGGGTGGGATACACTGGCACAGGACAAGAGATATTTTGGCATAGGACAAAATGAAAATCACCGGGCATAGCGCCGAGTCGATCTTCGACAGCATCCGCGACGGCATCGGCAAGGGCCGCCTTCCGGCCGGCAGCGTGTTGCCGCCGGTGCGTGAACTGGCCGAGCAGCTGGGAGTGAACCGCAACACCGTGGCTGCTGCCTACAAGCGCCTGGATGCGGCGGGCCTGGCCAGCACGGCGGGCCGCCGCGGCACGGTGGTGCGTGGCCTGCCGCCGCCGCTGGCGCGTGAAGGCAGTACGCCCGGGCTGGCCCTGCAGGACCTGGCCGGTGGCAACCCGGATCCACGCCTGCTGCCGAACCTGCGCCTGGCCCCGGCCGCACCACGGCTGTATGGCGTGGGCACGGTCGACCCGAGGTTGGAGGCGCTGGCACGCGCCTCGCTGGATGCGGACTGCCCGGAGGGCTATGCGCTGGAACTGACCCATGGCGCGGTCGATGGCATCGAACGCCTGCTGTCGGCGTGGCTGCTGCCGGGGGATCGCATCGCGGTGGAGGATCCGTGCTTCCTCGGCAGCCTCAACGTGCTCAACGCTGTGGGCCACGCGCCGTTGCCGGTGGCGGTGGACGCGCATGGCATGCAGGTCGATTCGCTGCGGCAGGCACTGGAGGCCGGTGCACGCGCGGTGTTGCTGACCCCGCGGGCACACAACCCGACCGGGGCCAGCCTGGATGCGAAGCGGGCGCGGGCGTTGCGGCAGTTGTTGGCGGCCTACCCGCAGGTGGCGGTGTTGATCGACGATCACTACGCGCTGCTCTCGCAGCAGGCCTATCACTCGGTGCTGCCGCTGGATGGCCGGCGCTGGGCGCTGCTGCGTTCGTTGTCCAAACCGCTCGGCCCGGACCTGCGGCTGGCCTGGCTGGCCTGCGATGAAGAGAGCGCGATGCGGCTGCGGCTGCGATTGGCGTCCGGCACCGGCTGGGTCAGTCACCTGCTGCAGGATGCGGCGACCTCGGTGCTGTCGTCGGCAACGCAGCGGGCGAAGATCGCTTCGGCAGGTGAGCGTTACCAGCAGCGCCTGCGCTCGCTGCAGGAGTTGCTGCATGCGCGTGGCCTGCCGACACCGTTGCCGATGGAAGGATTGAACCTGTGGCTGCCGTTGCAGGCCGACAGCCATCCGCAGGTGCTGGCCCTGGCTTCGCGTGGATGGCATGTGCGCGCGGGCGAAGTGTTCTCGGTGGCAGCGCCGGGGCATGGCTTGCGCATCACCTGCGCTGCGCTGGGGGCAGCGCAGCTGCGGCAGCTGGCGGATGACCTGGCGGCGGTGTTCGCTCTGTAGCGTCGAGCCATGCTCGACGTTGCTTCGCCTTTGTAGAGCCGAGCCATGCTCGGCTGCTGTTGATAGAAGCAGTCGAGCATGGCTCGACGCTACACAAGCAGATCAGGGCGCGGCGTTGGCGCCGGGGCGCACGTAGTAGGACTGGCCGCTGTCATCGACGAACATCAGCTCCGGCTTGCCCTGCCAGGAGGTGAGCATGGCGCCGGTGTTGTTCTGGTGCTTGACCATCAGGCTGGCGCCGCGGTCCGGGTTGGCGACGACCTTGAATACTTCAGTGGTGCCGGTGGCATCGTCCAGGGTCAGCAGGGCTTCGCCGCCGCGGTCGCTGGTGCCGTAGCCGCCGCGTTCGGAACCATCGGGACCGAGCAGGATCAGGCCTGACAGGGCGGTGGCACGCGGCCCCTGGGTGCGGCCCTGGCTGAGCGGATCGGGAACCGGTGCGCCGAGGATCACCCGCGGCTGGCCGCTTGCATCGTGGATGACCAGCCCGCGCGCCTCGATGATGCGCTGTGGTGATTGGCTGCGATGCAGGCTCCAGGCGGTCCAGCCGGAAACCAGCAGGGCGAGGGTCGAGACCACCAGGGTGGTCAGCAGCAGCGCACGGGGCATCGGGTCGTCCTTCCTTGGATGTGCCGACGATAGCGGATGCGGACCGGCAATGGCCAGTTCGTTGTGTGACGTTGTGTATCGTCAGTGGAAATCGCGGCTGTGGCTGCGCAGTCCCTGCAGCAGTTCATCCAGGCAGTGCATGCGCTGCACGATGACGTGCTGCACGCCATCGACGCGTTCCAGGCGGCCATCGATCTGCATCAGCTGGGTATCGACCAGCACCCGGTGCTGGCGATCGGCCAGGTGTCGCCAGACCACGGCGTTGACCATGCCGGTCTCATCTTCGAGCGTGAGGAAGGTGACGCCGCTGGCGGTCTGCGGGCGCTGGCGCATGCGTACCAGGCCAGCGATGCGCACGCGACGGCCATGGCCATGCCCGGCCAGTTGTGCAGCGTCCAGACAGCCACGGCTGCGCAGCTGCGCGCGCAGGAACGAGATCGGGTGGCGGCCGAGGGTGGTGCCGGTGCTGCGGTAATCGGCCTGCATGTCGTCCCATGCGCTGGGCAGGGGCAACGGCACGCGGGCTTCGGCAGTGGCGCGGGCCTGGTCGAACAGTGGCAGCCGGTTTTCCACGCCGGAGATATCCCAGCGTGCACGATGGCGATGGCCACTGAGCCCACGCAGTGCACCGGCATCGGCCAGCAGGCCCTGCTGGCGGCGGTCCAGTGCGGTGCGCTGGCACAGGTCGCCCACATCGTCGAACGGGCGCTGCGCACGTTCGCGCATGATGGCCTGCACGACGGGTTCGTTGCAGCCATCGATCAGGCGCAGGCCGAGCCGGATCGCCGCCGGTCCCTTGCTGAAATCCAGCGTGCAGTCCCAGTCGCTGTGGCGCACGTCCACCGGCAGCACGCCGATGCCATGGCGGCGTGCATCCTGCAGCAGCTGGTCGGGGCTGTAGAACCCCAGCGGCTGGCTGTTGATCAGGCTGGCGGTGAACGCGGCGGGATGATGGCACTTCAGCCAGCAGCTGTTATAGGTCAGCAGGGCGAAGCTGGCAGCATGGCTTTCCGGGAAACCGTAATCACCGAAGCCCTTGATCTGCTCGAACAGGTGCTCGCCGTAGTCGCGGCTGAAGCCATTCTTCAACATGCCGGCCAGCAACTTCTCCCGATGCGGTTCCAGGCCGCCACGACGCTTCCATGCCGCCATCGAGCGGCGCAGGGCATCGGCTTGCCCAGGTGTGTAACCTGCTGCTTCCACTGCCAGCTGCATCACCTGCTCCTGGAACAGTGGTACGCCCAACGTGCGTGCGAACACGCGTTCCAGCTGCGGTGGGTAGAGCGGATTGTCCGGATCGTTCAGTGCCTCCGGGCCTTGCTCGCGCAGGATCCTCCGCCGTTCCAGATAGGGGTGCACCATGTCACCATGGATCGGGCCGGGGCGCACGATCGCCACTTCGATCACCAGATCGTAGAAGCAGCGCGGCTGCAGGCGTGGCAGCATCGCCATCTGCGCACGCGATTCGATCTGGAACACGCCGATGGTGTCGGCGGCGCAGATCATGTCGTAGGTCTTCGTATCCTTGGCAGGGATCGCATCCATGCGTCCACTGTGCAGGCCGTGCTGCTGCAGCATCGCCAGGCATTTACGGATGGCGGTGAGCATGCCCAGCGCCAGGCAGTCGACCTTCATCAGGCCGGTGGCATCCAGATCGTCCTTGTCCCACTGGACGACGGTGCGGTCGGCCATCGCCGCGTTTTCCACCGGTACCAGCGTCGACAGCGGGTGCTCTGAAATCACGAAGCCGCCCGGGTGCTGCGACAGGTGGCGCGGGAAATCGATCAGCTCGGTGGTCAGTGCCAGCAGCCGCCGCATCAGCGGTGTTTCCGGATCAAAGCCGCGCTCGCGCAGGGTCTCCGGCAGTGGTACGTGGCCGCCCCAGTGGTCCATCGCCGCGCCGAGTTCGTTGACCTGGTCCATCGGCAGGCCGAGTGCACGGGCCACGTCGCGGATCGCGCTGCGGCCACGGTAACTGATCGCCACCGCAGTCAAGGCGGCGCGTTCGCGGCCATAGCGCTTGAACACGTACTGCAGCACTTCTTCGCGGCGCTCGTGCTCGAAATCGATGTCGATATCCGGTGGCTCGTCGCGCTCGGCGGAGATGAAGCGCTCGAACAGCAGGTTGCTGCGCGCCGGGTCGATCTCGGTCACGCCCAGCACGAAGCACACCGCCGAGTTGGCCGCCGAGCCGCGCCCCTGGCAGAGGATGTCCTGGCTGCGGGCGAAGCGCACGATGTCCTGCACGGTGAGGAAGTAGGAGGCGTAGTTCTTCTGCTTGATCAACGCAAGTTCGTGTTCGATCTGCTCGCGCTGTGCCGGCTGGATGCCGTTCTTCCAGCGCCACGGGATGCCACGCTCGACCAGCACGCGCAGCCAGCTGTCCGGATCATGCCCTTCGGGCACCAGCTCACGCGGATAGGTGTACTGCAGCTGTTCCAGGGTGAAGTGGCAGCGCTCGGCGATGCGCAGGGTCTCGGCCAGCAGCTCAGGCGGGTACAGCTGGGCCAGCGCGGTGCGTGGGCGCAGGTGGCGCTCGCCATTGGGGAACAGGCGCCATCCAGCTTCGGCCACGCTGCAACGGTGGCGGATCGCGGTCAGCGTGTCCTGCAGGGCGCGGCGGCGACGCACGTGCATGTGTACATCGCCACTGGCCACCAGTGGCAGGCGATGGCGTTCGCCGAAGGCCTGCAGCTGCTGCAGGCGGCGTGCATCGTCGTGCTCGTGATGCAGCTCCACCGCCAGCCACAGGCGATCATCGAAGCCGGCGCGCAGCAGTTCCAGGTCGGTGGCGGCCGGTTGCCGGTCCAGCCACAGGCACAGCAGGCCGTCGGGCAGGCCGAGCAGGTCCTCGCGCAGGCAGCGGTACTCGCCCTTGGCGGCCCGCCGCCGGCAGGTGGTGATCAACTGGCAGAGCCCCGTATAGGCGGCCTGGTCGGTGCACAGCAGGGCCAGTTTCGGCCCATCCTCGACCTGGAATTCGGCGCCGACAATCAGCGCCACGCCATGCGTCTTCGCCGCCTGCCAAGCGCGTACGATGCCGGCCAGCGAGCATTCGTCGGTGATCGCCAACGCTCGATAGCCTTGGCCGGCGGCGCGCGCGAACAGTTCTTCGGCGATCGAGGCGCCACGCTGGAAACTGAAGGCCGACAGGCAGTGCAGTTCGGCGTAGCCGGGCAGTTCGTCGTGCATGGCGGCTCAGCCGAACCAGCCGTGCAGCATCCACGGCGCATGCGGGTCGTTGCGCTCACGAAAGACCCAGCCGCGCTGGCCGTGAGCAGTTTCCACCACGTAATAGTCGCGCCGTGCATCGGCCTGGTCCCACCAGCCCGATTCGATCCGCTCCGGTCCGGTGACGATGCGCAGCCGCGGATCACGCAGTGGTTGCGGCGTGTCCAGCAGCCAGCCGGGGCGCAGTGGCCAGTACGACGGAGGCTTGGCTGGCGGCTGGATGCCACTGGCGCGTTCGGGGCGATGGTCGGCCTGCACCGCCAGCGGCTGCACGGCGTCATCGCCCAGCCGCGCGCGCAGGCGCTCGCGCAGCTGGTTCCAGGGCATCGCCTGTGCCGGCCGGGTATCGAACAGGTCACGCGCGGCGGGCACGAACGGTGGCAGCTGCTCGGCCTGCAGGCGCAGTGCGCGGCTGCCGGCCGGCAGGGCAAACGCTTCCATGCGGTTGCGTGCGATCTCGAACAGCAGCGCGGGATCGCGCTCGGGCGCCAGCAGGCCGATGGTCAGCACGCTGGCCGGCAGCATGTCGTGCTCGAAATGCAGGTCGAAGCGCTGCACGCCGCCATCGCGCGAACACAGGAATGCGGCCAGGTCCAGCAGCAGGCGACGCAGCGGAAACAGCAGGGCCTGGCTGGATTCGATCTCGTATTCGAATTCGATGCGCGCATCGAAACGGTCCGGTGGCTGGTAGTAGCGCAGTGGCGCGGTGGGCAGCCCGCGCAGCGCATCCAGCTGCTGCAGCACGTCCGGTGCGAAGCGCCGGGCCAGGCTGTCGCGCGGCAGCTCGAGCACCGCACCCAGCGTGCGCAGGCCGGAACGGCCGAGTACGGTCACTGCTTCGCTGGGCAGGCCACAGCGAGGCAAGGGCAGCTGCGCCAGTGCCGCTGGCAGCTGCTGCGCATCGATGCCGAGGCCGTCGTGAACGTTGGCCAGCACGCGCGCGGCATGCGCGGTGGGTGCGGCCACCAGGCGATGGCGGAAACCAAGCTCATGCAGTTCGTTGCGCAGCCGCTGCTCGATCGTCAGCCAGTCGCCGAACAGGGCGCGGCTGGCACCGATTTCCATGACCAGCGCGTGCGGAAAATCGAGGCTGACCTGCGAGCTGTAGGCATAGGCCCAGCTGGCCAGCAGCTGCCGGGTCTGCTGTTCGGCGTTGGGATCGTAATCGTGCAGATGCAGGTCCTGCACCAGTACCTGCGCAGCCGACAGCAGCATGCCCGGGCGCAGCCCCGCTGCGCGGGCGGCCGGGCTGACCGCACGCAGTACGCGACGCTGTGCCGGCCCCTGCAGCAGCACCAGTGGCCGCTGCGGGTCGGGCTGCAGGCGCAGCACGCTGTCCAGCGCCAGCTGCGGCAACAACAGACAGGCCCAGTGCATGGCGCGGCCTCAGTGGGCGATGGCCAGTGGCAACGGCTGCGCTGGCGGCAGGCCGCCACGGCACTTCAGCACCCGCACCTGGCCGTGGTCGAGCTGCAGGCGCAGGCTGGCCGGGGAAGGATTGCGTGCTGCCTGCGCCTCGCGGAACACGAAGCCCAGGCACTGGCCGCTGTCGGCCGCCACCTGCAGGCGGCGCAGTGAGCGGTCATCGGGCTGGTGTGGCCAGCACAGCACTGCTGCACAGGCGGCCGAGCGCAGGCACTGCTCGGTGGCCCACAGCGCTTGTTTCGGCGCGGCGTGGATGATCTGCAGCTGGGCCAGATCCAGCCCGGCCGCTGCCCAGGCCGGAGCGTGCGGGCGATAGGGTGGCGCGACCAGCACGATCGGGCGGTCGCGCTGGCTCAGCTTCGCCAGCGCTGGCCAGACCAGGGCCAGTTCGCCGACGCCGGGCGCGGCCTGCAGTACCTCGCATAGCCCGCTGCTGGGCCAGCCGCCGCCGGGCAGGCGCGCATCCAGTGCCGGGTGACCGCTGGCCAGATGGTCGCTGGCCGGCCCCTGGCGGGCCGCGCCGCGCCACAGCTGGCGGCCGTCAAGCAGCCGGTCGAGGGCGACGACGGCACCCATCAGCGGGTCCTCCAGGGGAGGTGCCGGGCAGGCTGGAAGCGGCAGGAACGGGCGGAGACGGCGGGCATGACGCGAGTATCGACGGGCCGGTATCAGGGGCTGAGACCGGACATGCTACTCGCCTTGTGAGTAGAATTACTAATGAAATCGGAGGATCAGATTTCAGGTTGCTGAAGGGGTAGGGGTGCCGACCAAGGTCGGCCCCCGGCATGGCCCGGCGCTACCCGGGTATGCCCCCGGTTACGGGCGGACCGGCAGCGCGACCGGGCGCAGCGGCGCGGCATCGCCACCGCGGATCTTCAGCGGGCCGCCGATGAAGGCGAACTCGTAGACCTTGTCGTGGGCCAGTTCGTCCAGCGCCACCAGCTCGATGATCGGCGCGCCCTGCTGGGCCAGCAGGTAGGTGTGCAGCGGCACGTAGTCGTCGGACACCTCCGAGGGGAAGGTCTCGAAGCTGAGGTTGTCGGCACCGACGATCATCGCGCCGCTGTCCTCGATCAGGAAGCGCGCCGCGTCCAGGCCCATGCCCGGCGGGTTGGCCATGTAGGCCTTGGGCTGTTCGAACAGGCGCATGCGGCCGGTGCGGATCAGCACCACGTCGCCCTGCTGCAGTTTCACCTTCTGGCGTGCCAGCGCATCCTTCAGGTCCTGGCGGGTGACGCGGTAGCTGTCCGGCAGCATGTCCACGCCCTTGGCGGTGGCCACGTCGATCAGCACGCCACGCGCGATCAACGGCGGGAACTTCTCGATGCCGGTGACCTTCCAGCCACGGTCGCCGAGGTGTTTGTCGGCCTCGAAGCCATTCCAGATCTTTCCATGGATGCCGAAGTGGTTCAGCGCATCGATGTGGGTGCCGGTGTGGCTGTACATCGAGAACGCGGTGCCGGTGTAGCTGCGGGTGAGGTTCATGGTTTCGCCCACGCCCATCGGATCATCCATCACCGTGCCGCGCGGGGTGTGGGTCATCCAGAACTGGTAGTGCGGGTCGCCGGCATCCTGCCAGCTGGGCATGCCGACGTAGTACTCGGTGGCCAGGTCATAGGCCTTGCCGCCGCTGACCCGCGACAGGATCGCCGCACGCGAGGCCTCGGTGATCAGGTTGAGGCGGCCGATCTCGTCCTTCGGCCCCCAGGGGCTGGTGCCGACCTGCTGGCCGGAGGGTACGCGTTCGTGCGCGGACACGGTGGTGGAAGCTGCGGTGCCGGCCAGCAGCAGGGCCAGCGCGGTGGCCAGGGTACGTGGGGTCATGGGGAATCTCCTTGCAGGGTGGGGGAGGGTGCGGCGCAGGCCGCGACCAGGTGCGCCAGGGCCTGGCGCAGGTGTGGCAGCGGCAGGGTCTGCAGGCGCAGGCCGTTGCCGCCGATCACGGTGGGTATGGAACGGATGCCGAGGGCAGCGGCTTCGGCGCGATCGACCTGCACGCGCTGGCGTACTGCGTCGCTGCGCATGTGGTCAGCGAAGGCGCCACGTGGATGGCCCAGCGCTTCGGCGATATCCAGCAGGACTTCGGCGTCGCCGATGTTGCGGTGCTGGTGCAGGTGCGCCCACTGCACGGCATCGAACATCGCGCCATGGGCGTCGTTGCCACCGAGCATGCCGGCAGCCTGGCAGGCCAGTGCGCCGAGCCAGCCGGACGGATACTCGAAGTCCTGCGCGCGCATGCCTTCGATATCGATGCGCGCGGTGTCTTCATGCGCGGCGCAGTCGGTCCAGTGGCGCAGGATGATCGCCTTGGCGCGCTCCATCGAGCCGAACACCTCGACCATCTGTGCGCGCGAGTCCTGCAGCACGAAGCTGCGGTGGCGCACCTGGATGCCGAGTTCGGCGGAGACCTGCTTCAGGCGCGGGGCCAGCACGAAGCACCAGCCGCAGACCACGTCGTGGAAGAAATCGACCACCGGCGCGGCGGTGGCGGGGGAAGGAACGGAAGACATCTGCCTGCCATCGGTGAGAGGGGAGGCGGCAGATTAGGCAGCGCGGCGTGGCCGAAACAGCACGCCGCGGGCAGCTCAGTTTTCGCTGGCGGTTACGAATCCAGGCCAGCGCAGCCTGGCAGCTCGGCGTGCAGGAAATCGATGAAGGCACGCACCTTGGGTTGCAGATGGCGCGACGTGGGGTAGACCGCATGCACGAAGCGCGGCGGATAGCGGTGGTCGGGCAGCACCTGCTGCAGTTCGCCCTGGGCCAGTGCCGGAGCGGCCAGGAACGAGGGCAGGGCACCGATGCCCATGCCGGCCACCAGCAGGTCGCGCAGCAGCAAGCTGTTGTTGACGGTGACGCGCGCGGGCAGTGTGATGGTCACCTGGCCATCGGGACCGAGCAGCGGCCAGCTGCCGGGGGAGTCGGACAGGCTGTAGGCCAGCACGCTGTGCGCCTGCAGATCGTCCACCGCCTGCGGTGCCGGATGCTGCCGCAGGTAGGACGGGGCCGCGCACAGCACCTGCTGCAGCGACGCCAGCCGGCGCGCCACCAGGCGTGAATCATCCAGTTCGGCACGCAGCCGCAGCGACACATCGAAACCCTCACCGACTGCATCGAGCAGGCGATCTTCCATCACCAGGTCCAGCGACAACTGTGGATGCTGCTGCAGGAAGCGCGGCAGCAGCGGCGACAGCGTGCTCAGTGCGAATGACTGCGGCGCGTTCACGCGCAGGCGCCCGGCCACCTCGCCGCGCTGTTCGGCGATGCCGCGTTCCAGCGCTTCCAGCTCGTCGAGCAGGCGGCAGCATTCGCGGTAATAGGCGTGGCCGGTTTCGGTCAGGCTCATGCGCCGCGTGGTCCGCTGCAGCAGCACCACGCCCAGGTGCGTTTCCAGCGTGCGCAACTGCTTGCTCAGGCCGGCCGGCGACATGCCCAGGTCTTCGGCGGCACGAGCGAGCCCGCCGCGTTCGACGATGCGGCGGAAGGCGCGCATCAGGTTGAAGGAGTCCATGCCGGTCCCGGGCGCGATGAGAGCATCATTGTAGATCCACGCCATGCGTGGATGTGGGAAGCGTGGTGCCCGCAGGGTTGCGCCGTTTGTTCAAGCCAGCAACCCACACGCCACGCCAGCATGCAGGCCCCTCACTTCCCGGGTTGCCCATGAAGCACTGGATGCTCCGCCTGTATGCCCCGCTGTTCCTGCTTGGATTCGTCGCCACTGCCGTCGTCTGGGTCGGCCACTGCCATGGCGATCCGTTGTGGCTGCTGGCCCTGCTGGCGATCGCCATTGCGGTTTCGTTCGTCGCCGAGCGCGCCTGGCCGTATGACCCTGCGTTCAACCGCGACCACGGCGACCGTGTGCGTGACGCCCTGCACGCGCTGGTCAACGAAGGCCTGAACCTGTTGTCGATCGCGGCGGTGCCGCTGCTGGCGGCGATCATTCCGTGGCAGTTGTGGCCGCTGCAGTGGCCGTTCGCACTGCAGCTACTGGTGGCGATCATCGCTGCCGATCTCGGCATCACCCTGGTGCACTACGCCAGCCATCGCATCGGCTGGCTATGGCGTCTGCATGCCGTGCATCACAGCGTGACCCGCATGTATGGCTTCAACGGGCTGATGAAACACCCACTGCACCAGGCCGCCGAAGCGGTGGGCGGCGTGCTACCGCTGCTGCTGTTGGGCCTGCCGATGCCGGTGGCGGCGGTGCTGGCCTTCGCCATTGCCATCCAGCTGCTGCTGCAGCACTCCAACGTGGACATGCGTCCCGGCGTGCTGGGCCGGGTGATGGCCTGGGCGCCGCTGCACCGCTTCCATCACATGCGTTACGGCACCGCCGGCGACGTCAACTTCGGCCTGTTCCTGACCGTCTGGGATCACCTGCTGGGGACTGCCTTCGATGCGCCGGGCTATCGGCTGCGCCAGCACGACCTCGGCATCGGCAGCCAGCCGGACTATCCGCGCGATTACCCCGGGCAACTGCTGGCGCCGTTCCGAGAACTGCCACATGGCGAGGTGCCGGAGCTGCCGGAAGGTCTGCGCAGGCGCGGATGATGGGTCGTGTCAGGCCGCGTGCAGCTGCAGGCCCTGCAGTTGCGCGGCACTGATGCCGAACATGCGGCGCAGGCTGCGCGACAGATGGGCCAGATCGGCGAATCCAGCGGCATGCGCACTGTCGGTCAGGCTGTGGCCGTGCAGATGATGCGTGAGTGCATTGCGCAGGCGTTGCCACAGTACCCAGCCGCGGAGTGTCACCGCCAGGTCGGACTGGAAACGCCGGTGCAGCTGGCTGGCCGACAGGTGCGCCGCCTCGGCGATATCGGCGGCCGGCACCGGGTCAGGCAGGTGCTGGGCGATACGGGCCAATGCCGCCTGCACGCGGCGGTCCAGCGGTTGTGGGCGGCTCAGCCGTGGCAGCCAGTCGCGTAGCTCCATGGTATTGCCCGGCAGTGCGTGCAGATGCTGCTGGATCTGCGTGGAATCGGCATGCGCGGGTTCGAGGAACACCGTGCAGCCCGCTTCCGGCGCCGACAGGATCGCATGCGTCTGGAAGGAGGGCAGCCACAGCCGTTGGCCCTGCTGCCGTACGCCATCGACTTCGACCTGCCAGGGCGTACCGTCGCTCAGCAGCAGTTGATGGGCGTAGTGCGCATGTACGCTGCTGTCACCGGCATGGCCCTGCAGCACCGCCACGTGAGCATCCAGCAGCAGCGTGCCATTCCAGGGCAGGGCGGGGGAGGACATGGAGGGATTGTAGATCCACGCCATGCGTGGATGAATCTCCATCGAAATCGATTAATTCGACGATTGATCGAAGAGCATCCACGCCTGGCGTGGATCTACTGCAGATTGCGGCGAATTGTCGAAGGCGGGGTGGGTCCGGTTGCGGGGGCGTGAG
>NZ_JAOCCT010000024.1:0-86232 GCF_029840555.1 Stenotrophomonas sp. GD03877
GAGCGCTTACTTTCGTTAAGAACCTGTGATGTATAACTGAATGCGCTTTCGTCATTGGAAGGTGCATGTACCTGCATGCGGTACTGACGGCTCCTCCCCCGTTCGGCGTTGTCGCTTCCATGTACCGCACCACCCTGAACCTGCTTGCTGGCGCCATTGCGCTGGGCCTCACCGCCGGCGCTGCCGGCGCCGCTGAATCCGCCGACACCGGCAAGGACAGCACCACCCTCGGCACCGTGCTGGTGACCGGTTCCAACATCAAGCGCAGCGATACCGCCGGGCCCAACCCGGTGCAGATCGTCAGCCGCGAACAGATCGAGCAGACCGGCCGCTCCACCCTCACCGACGTGCTGCGCAACCTGTCGGCCAATGCCGGCAACAGCTTCGACGAGCAGTACACCGGCAGCTTCGCCGCCGGCTCGGCCTCGATCGGCCTGCGTGGCCTGTCGCCGAAGAACACACTGGTGCTGGTCAACGGCTACCGCGTGTCCAACTTCGGCTTCGCGCTCAATACCCAGGACACCTTCGTCGACCTCAACGCGCTGCCGATCAGCGCGGTGGAACGCATCGAAGTGCTGAAGGACGGCGCCTCGGCGGTGTATGGCTCCGACGCCATCGCCGGTGTCATCAACATCATCCTGCGCAAGAACTTCCAGGGCGTGGAAGTGGGCGGCGGCTTCGGTACCGCCACACAGGGCGGCCTGGACGAACGCAAGGCCAACCTGCTGGCCGGCTTCGGCGACCTGGAGCAGCAGGGCTGGAACGTGCTGTTCGGGCTGGACCTGCTCAAGCGTGATCGCCTCGACGCCGACCAGCGCGCCTATACCCGCAGCGGCGATTTCCGCGACAAGCCCGGCGGACGCCTGGCCGGCTGGTCCACCGCCGGTGGCAATTGGCTGTCCAACCCGCGCGCGCCGCAACCGTTCGCCAACTGCCCGGATGGCAGTCAGCTGCGTCCCTACAGCGATTTCGGCAGCACCCTGCCCGGCCAGGCCTGCGCCTTCAACGCGCAGCCGTTCAAGACCCTGCAGCCCGGCGCCGAGCGCCTGCAGGCGTCGTTGAGCGCGACCTACCGCTTCAACGACAGCGTCGAAGCCTTCGCCGACGTGCTGTACAGCCACAACAAGGCCGACCAGATCTTCAGTGCGCCGCTGACCGTTGGCCCCGGCCTGCGTGCCTACAACCCGGCTACCGGCACGCTCATCGACGTGCCGGCGGTGCTGCCGGTCGGCCATCCCAACAACCCGGGCAGTACGCCACTGCCGTTCGAGTACACCTTCTTCGATCTCGGCCCGCGCCTGAAGGACAACACGCAGGTGTTCTACCGTGCCCTGGCGGGCGTGCGCGGCAGCGGCGAACGCTGGGACTGGGAAGTGGCGGCACTGACCTCGCAGAGTGCACAGCGCGAGTACGTCGACAACTTCGTCAATCGCTATGCGTTCGAGCAGATCCTGCGCGAGGGCAGCTACAACTTCCTCAACCCGTCCAGCACGCCGGGCGCGCTGGATGCACTGCGCCTGCAGACCAAGCGTCCGGGCTGGTACAAGCTGCACGCGTTGAACGTGAAGGCCTCCACCTCGCTGTGGGAGATGCCCGCCGGTACGGTCGGCTTTGCCTGGGGTGCGGAGTTCCGCAAGGAATCGCTGGACGCGCGCACCAGTGCGCAGGTGCTGTCGGGCACCGAACTGCGTCCGGCCATCAACGTGGTCAATGGCGAGCGCCAGGTCAGCGCCGCCTATGCCGAACTGAGCGTGCCGCTGCACCGCACGTTGGAGCTGCAGGTGGCCGGTCGCGGCGATCACTACGATGACTTCGGCAAGGCGTTCTCGCCGAAGGTGGCGCTGCGCTGGCAGCCGCTGGACAGCCTGCTGCTGCGCGGCTCGTTCTCGCGCGGCTTCCGGGCACCCTCGCTGCCGGAGATCGCGCCGGGCCAGACCGTCAGCTACGGCTCGGTGATCGATCCGCTGGATCCGCTGCAACCGGGCGGCAGCCGTGGCGTGACCAACATCCGCACCGGCAACCCGGATCTGAAGGCGGAGCGCTCGCGCAACTTCAACGTGGGTGCAGTGTGGTCGCCGGATGGTGATACCAGCATCGGCCTGGACTGGTACCGCATCGAGCAGGACAACCTGGTCAAGCCGGACAGCGCGCAGTTCATCGTCGACAACCCGACGCTGTTCCCCGGTCGCGTGCAACGTGATGCGCAGGGACGCATCCAGTTCATCACCAACCAGTACGCCAACCAGGGCGAACTGACCACCTCGGGCCTGGACCTGGACGCCAACCGCACCTTCCGCACCGTGGGCTGGGGCAACTTCACCGTGGCCGGCAGCTGGACCCACCTGCTCAGCTTCAAGCAGCCGTTGGTGGCTGGGCAGGCACCGTATGACGGCGCCGGCAACAACCGCCACGGCGCGCTGCCGCGTACCCGCGGCACCACCTCGTTGAACTGGGCGGTGGGCGACTGGAGCAGTACGCTGAGCCTGCAGTACGTGAGTGGCTACGACCAGCGTGTGGCGACGGCAACCAGCAACCCGGGCCTGCGCGACCGCATCAAGCCGTATCACCAGCTGGACCTGTACGTAGCGTACGAAGGTATTCCCAACACCACGCTGTCGCTGTCGGTGCTGAACCTGACCGACAAGGACCCGCCGTTCGACCCCGCCGGTGGCTCCAACGGTTTCGACATCAGCCAGTACAACCTGCGCGGACAGTTCGTCTCGCTGGGCGCTCGTTACAGGTTCTGATTGCCACTGTAGAGCCGAGCCATGCTCGGCTGCTCTTCCGACACCGAGGAGCCGAGCGCGGGCTCGGCTCTACAGGGGGTGCGGACCAACGGTCCGCCCCCACCGCATCACCGGCTCAGGTGCAGGAACTGCAGGTGCCGTTCGTACTGGCTGATGATGTCGTTGATGATCTGCTTGCGGCTGTAGCCCACCAGGTCGTAGTCCTGGCTGCCTTCGAACAGGTGCACCTCGGCGCGGTAGTAGCGCTGGTTGCGCAGCTGCTGTGCGGCGAACGACGGGGTCAGGTAACCGCTCAGAATCACCCGGTACAGGAAGTCCTGCTGCTCGCCATGGTTGACCGTCAACTCCATGTCGCCCGCCTCGAAGCGCGTGGCCACGTCCCAGCCCTGCCCGCGCAGCTGCTCGGCCACCGCTTCCATCGCCGGCTTCACCGTGTCATCCATGAAGCGGTAGACCTGGTCGCGCACCGGGAAATGCATCGCCTGGCTCAGGCGCTGGCGCCAGCCCTGGTGGTGGCGATCGTCGCCGATCAGCGGCGATGGCCGGTACTGCAGCGCGCGCTTGCGGTGCGATTCGTCACTGAAGGCGCGGGTCAGCCCCCACATCATCAACAACAGGATCGCCGAGAACGGCAACGACGCCAACACCACCGCCGATTTCAGTGCGTCGATACTGCCGGCCAGCAACAGGCCCGCGGTCAGCACCGCGATCACCGTGCCCCAGAACACCCGCAGCCAACGCGGACCATCATCCTCGGGTGCGCCGCCATGCGAGGACAGCGTGGACAACACCACCGCCCCCGAGTCGGCCGAGGTCACGAAGAAGATGAAGCTGACCAGCACTGTCACCGTGATCACCGCGCGGCTCCAGGGGTAGCCGTCCAGCAGCGCATACAGCACGGTCGGTGGATCATCCACCGCCAGCTGCGCCAACTGTTGCTGGCCGTGGTGCAGCACCTGGTCCAGCGCGCTGTTGCCGAAGATCGACAGCCAGGCCAGGGTGAAGCCCAGCGGAATCAGCAGCACGCCGAACACGAATTCGCGGATGGTGCGGCCGCGCGAGATGCGCGCGATGAACAGCCCGACAAAGGGCGCCCAGCCGATCCACCAGGCCCAGTAGAACACCGTCCAGCCGCCCAGCCATTCCGGTCGGCCGCCGTAGGCATACACATCGAAACTCTTGCCGACCACGCTACCGAGGTAGTCGCCCAGGTTCTGCATCAAGGTGCTGAACAGGTACTGCGTCGGCCCGGCAAACAGCATGAACAGCACCAGCGCGATCGCCAGCAGCATGTTGATGTTGGCCATCCAGCGCACGCCTTTCTCCACGCCGGAGACGGCCACGGCCACCGCCGCGCCCATCATCGCCACCACCAGCATGATCTGCACCAGGTTGGAATGCGGGATGTTGAACAGGTGCGCCAATCCGGCATTGAGGTGCAGCACGCCGAAGCCCATGTCGGCACCGATGCCGAACACGGTGGCGACGATGCCCAGCGCGTCCACGGTGTAACCGATCGGGCCGTTGATGCGCTTGCCGATCAGCGGGTACAGCGCCGAGCGCAGTGCCAGCGGCAGGTTGTGGCGGTAGGCGAAGTAGGCCATCGCCATCGCCGCCAGCGCGAACACACCCCAGCCATGCAGTCCCCAATGCAGGAACAGCAGCTGCATGGCCTGGCGCGCGCCGGCCTCGCCCGCCGCCGGATCGCCCTGCGGCGGCTGCAGGTAGTGGGTCAGCGGCTCGGAAACGCAGAAGAAGAACAGGGTGATGCTGATGCCTGCAGCGAACAGCATGCCGGCCCAGGAGAGGTAACTGAACTCCGGTTCGTCATGGTCGGCACCGAGCTTGATGCCACCGTATTTGGACAGCGCCACGCCGACCACGAACACCAGGTACAGGGTCATGGCCAGCAGGTAGTACCAGCCGACGTTGAGTGCGGCCCAGTCCTGCGCCTTCAGCAGCAGGCGGCCTGCGCCCAGCGGGAACAGGCTGACGAACAGCGCGAACGCCACGACAACGATCGCCGCGAAGGCGAACACAGGCCGAAGGGTGCGCACCGGGGATTGTTGCGGCTCCAGTACATCCATGGGGCGGCGTTCTCCGGTAGATCAAAGGGTTAGCCGACCGATTGTGGCTGAACCGCAGTGGACAGAGCATGAAGTTGTGGCCAGCGGTCACAGGCCCGATCCACCATTCCGTGTTATCACGCGCGCGCCGGCAGACGCCTGCGAGCACAGCCGCGCGCACTGCCTGCGACGCGGCCACGCGCGTACTGTCCAATTACGACATCACATGCACCGCGCACAGCTTGTTGCCATCCGGGTCGCGCAGGTAGGCCAGGAACAGCTGGCGCCCGGCCATGCTGCGGATGCCGGCCGGGTCTTCGATGGCGGTGCCGCCATGGGCCACGCCGGCGTCCTGCCAGCCACGCACGGCCTCAGCACTGTCGAGGGTGAAGCCGATGGTGCCGCCGTTGGCGTGGCATGCCGGCTGACCGTCGATCGGCGCGGTGACGATGAACATACGGCCATCCTTGAAATACACCAGACGGCCCTTGTCATCGAAGACGCCCGGACGTGCGCCCAACGCACCGAACAGTGCATCGTAGAAGCGATGCGCGGCGTCCATGTCGTTCGTTCCAACGGTGATGTGGCTGAACATGCGGGCACTCCCTGTGGAAAACCGCAGTGTCGGCGAGCACGTCGGGCATCGCAAATCCGGCGACCTCCCCCGCTGCGCCCCGCGCAACGTTTGTCGCGCGCCGCTCGATCACCCTATAATGGGAATCATTCTCATTAATGATCGATGCCGATGGCCGTGCCCGCCGCCTCCAGCACTGCGCTGGCGGGGTTCTACCGCGAACACCATGGCTGGCTGCTCGGCTGGTTGCGCCGCCGCACGCACAACGCCGACTGCGCCGCCGACCTGACCCAGGACACCTTCCTGCGCCTGCTCAGCCGTCGTGTCGATCCATCAGAACTGCGCTTGCCGCGCGCCTATCTCAGCACCATCGCGCACGCCCTGCTGGTCAACCACTGGCAGCGCGCGGACCTGGAACGCGCCTACCTGACCGCGCTGGCCACCCAACCGGAGCCGGTGCATCCCTCGGCAGAGGAGCGCACCCAGGCATTGCAGTTGCTGCATGCCATTGCCGACATGCTGTCCGGCCTCGCCGAGCGGCCACGGCGCGCGTTCCTGCTGGCGCGGCTGTCCGGCCTTGGCTATGCAGAGATCGGCGTGCAGCTGGGCGTGTCCGAGCGCATGGTCAAGAAGTACATGGCGCAGGCGATGCTGCATTGCCTGCGCCTGTCCGGCGACGCGGCGGCATGAGCGCGGCATTGGCCGGCCCGGCGCTGGAACAGGCTGCCGAATGGTTCGCGCTGCGCCAACAGGGCTGGAGCGACGGCGACCAGCAACGCTGGCACGCCTGGCTGCAGGCCGATGCTGGTCACGCCGACGCCTGGCGACGGGTCGAGGCGGTCTGGCAATCGTTCGCCCCGCTGTCGGCTCCGGCAGCCGCAACTGCATTTGATGCTGCGCGCCTTCGCCGGCGGCGGGCGCTGCGCGGCATCGGTGGCGCCCTCGGCATCGGCGCGGTCTCCCTGCTCGGCCTGCATGGGCTTCAGGCGCAGCGCCGCCTGCAGACGCAGCGCACCGCTGCCGGGCGTACCGGTCATTGGACGTTGGCCGATGGCAGCCAGTTGTGGCTCAACGCCGGCAGCGAAGTGACCGTCGACATCGGCAACGGCCACCGCGCCCTGCATCTGCTGCGCGGCGAACTGCTGCTGCAGACCGGCCACCACCCTGCATTCGTCGGCCTGCCCCTGACCGTGCATGTGCCCGGGGCGCGCCTGCAGCCGATCGGCACCCGCTTCGCGGTCGGCCGCGAAGCGCAGGACGGCCGGTTGGACGTGTTCGAGGGTGTGGTGCGGTGCCTGCCGATGTTCGGTGCGGCGCTGGATGTTCCTGCGGGAAGTGCGCTGCAGATCGGAGCGATGGGGGGGCTCACAACGGTCGCTGCCGATCCTCTGCGCGGCGACTGGCAGGACGGACGCCTGCAGGTGCAGGACACGCCGTTGATCCGGGTGATCGACGAACTGGCCCGTCACCATCAGGGCTATCTGGGCTGTGATCCTGCACTGTCCGCATTGAATGTCACCGCAGTATTGCCGCGCCTGGACAGCCTGCAGGCCCTGAAACTGCTGGCGCGCGCCCTGCCGATCCACATCGAGCAGCGTTGGCCGTGGTGGACCGTTGTGCGTCCGCGTTGAAATCGCGGTTCCCTTTCTGCGCGCTCGGCGGGCACTACAAGGGAACCCATTGCGGATGTTGCCGCCCCCATGAAACGACCCTGCCCTTCCCCTCGCCCGCTTGCCATCGCACTGTGCCTGGCCCTGGCCACGCCGTGCCTGTTGCCGGCGGCCGCCCACGCACAGGATGCCGCCGCTGCCGTTCGCTGGCAGATCCCGGCCGGACCGCTCGACCAGGCCTTGACCACGTTCGGCCAGCAGTCCGGCCTGTCCATCGCCACCGATGCGCGCCTGACCCGCGGCCGCCACAGCAGCGGCGTGCAGGCCTCGCTCAACACCGAGGCCGCGCTGGCGCAGCTGCTGGCCGGCACCGGCCTGTCGTTCCAGCGTGATGCCAGCGGCGTGGTGCTGCAGGCCGCCCCCGCCACCGATGCTGGTGTGCGCCAGATCGGCACCCTGCGCGTAGCCGGCCAGGCCAGCGAAGGTGCTTCGCCGTGGGGCTTGGCCGATGCCGATGCCGTATACCGCGACAGCGGCTCGCGCGTGCATCTGGACCACCAGCAGCTGGAACGCTTCCGCGGCCAGTCGATCGGCGATGTGCTGGCCGGCGCAGTCGGCGTGCACACCGGAGACGTACGCAATGGTGGTGCGCTGGACGTGAACATCCGCGGCCTGCAGGGCCAGAACCGGGTGCCGGTGATCATCGACGGCGGCCAGCAGGCCATCGACGTGTACCGCGGCTATGCCGGTGTGCAGCAGCGCAGCTACCTCGACCCGGACCTGATCAGCGCGATCAGCATCGAGAAGGGGCCGAGCCTGGCCGCCAACGCCGCCAGCGCGATCGGCGGCGTGGTCTACATGGAGACGCTGAACGTCGATGACATCCTCGACGAGGGCGAGGCCTGGGGACTGCGCGTGCGCGGTGGCGTGGCCGACAACAGCATCGACCGCACCCGCACCTTCAAGCAGATCGCGCGCGGCAGCGACAACCGCAACAGCCTGCGTGACCCGCGCGACTGGAACGGCAGCGTGGCCTTCGCCCAGCGCGGCGAGGACTGGCAGCTGGTGGCCGCTTACGCGCGTCGCCGCCAGGGCAACTACTTCGCCGGCAGCAACGGCGCGCACCGCTACGACGACCAGCACCTGTCCAGCGGCGGTACCGGCATGTCCAGCCAGGCGGTCTCGGACATGTACCACTCGGGTGATGAAGTGCTGAACACGCACACCGACAACGAATCGGCGCTGCTGAAATTCACCTGGACGCCCAATCCCGACCAGCGGCTTGAGCTGAGCCACCGCTACTTCAACTCCAGCTTCGGCGAGATCATGCCCTCGGCGATCGGCCGTGTCGGTGAGTCCAACGAATGGGTGACCTACGTGGACAAGGCCAACACCATGTTCCAGTTCGAGCCAGGGAAAATGCGGCTCAACGCCACCTCGCTGCGCCACCGCTACCGGCCCGAGGCACACCCGTGGCTGGACCTGAGCAGCACGCTGTGGTTCACCGCCGCCACCAGCCGCATGTTCAACAGCAACATCGCCAACACGCCGCTGTTCAAGGACGTGCCCAACGACCAGATGCCGGATACGCTGGGGGAAACCTATGGCCCGGGCCTGCAGTCGGACGTGAAGACCCGGCGCTGGGGCGTGGACAGCAGCAACACCACCCGCTTCAGCAACAGCCTGGGCGACTGGACGCTGCGCTACGGCGCTGCGTTCCAGCATGAGGACACCGCACCGAACTCGCCGGTGCTGCCTGTGGACTACAACAACAACCGCTACCTGCGCTCCGGCACGCGGCGCGAAGCCAGCGTTGTCGCCTCGCTGCAATGGCAGCCGTGGGACTGGCTGTCGCTGACCGCAGGCGGCCGCTTCATCGACTACCGCACCCGCGACCGCAACCGCGTGGCCTTCGTCAGCGAATCGCGCGACCTGCGCTATACCTTCGCGCGCCTGAGCAAGGGGGGCCAGCTGCTGCCGGGCTGGTACAAGGAGTGGTACCCGGATGCACAGGGCAACTACACGTATGACTCGCTACGCGCTACGCCCTACGGCGGCAGCACGCTAGGCCAGAGCTACGACTTCGATGGCTTCATTCCCGACCCGCGCGGCGCCAACGGTTTCTACACCAGGCAGATTCCCACCGCATGGGGCTACAAGCCGGCGATCCGCCGTTCCGGCCACGGCTTCGCGCCGTACGCAGAGGCCCGCTTCAACCTCGATCAGGACATGTTCTTCTACGTGAAGTACGCGCAGGGCTGGAAGATGCCCAGTCTGTTCGAATCGACGCTGGGCAACAGCACCTCGGCACCGGTGGCCGACCTGAAGCCGGAGAAGAACCGTTCCTGGGACATCGGCTTCAGCCTGCTCAAGCAGGACCTGTGGCGCGATGGCGACCGCCTGGCGTTCAAGGTGGCCTGGTTCAAGAACGATATCGACAACGCGATCACCCGTCGCTTCGACTCCAGCAACTGGGCGTTCTATGTCGACAACGTGGACAACTACACGGTATCCGGCTACGAGCTGCAGTCCGGCTATGACGCCGGCATCGCCTACCTGGACCTGTCGGCCAGCTACTACCAGCGCGCGCGCACCTGCGACGCGGCCACCGCCAAGCGCCTGCGCGAAGACCCCTATGCGAAGTGGAGCAAGCTGGACACCACGCCGGATTGCGTGGATGGCGGCTTCGGTACCTCGTTTGTCAACGCACAGAATCCGCCGAAGTACTCGATCCACAGCACGCTGGGCTTCCGCCTGTTCGACAAGCGGCTGGATACCGGCATCCGCCGCACCTACAACAGCGGCCCCACCCACGAACTGGACAAGCCCTGGAATACCACCGGCTCGACCGGGTTGCAGAACATCTACCTGCCCACCGCGATCTACGACTTCTATGCGCGCTGGCAGTTCACCCCGAAGGCCGAAGTGGAACTGGTGGTCAGCAACCTGCGCAACACCTACTACATGGACACGCTGGCGATGAGCCTGATGCCCGGCCCGGGCCGTACCACGCGATTGAACTTCACCGCACGCTTCTGACCGCTGCAGAAACCGCAACGCCCCGGGGAGATCATCCCCGGGGCGTCTGCATGCGGCGGCTCACGCTCTGACAGGTACCAACCCGGGTTGGCACAGCAACTCAGCACGGGTAGGTGCCAACCAGCAACTCAGCACGCGTAGGTGCCAACCTTGGTTGGCACAACAACGCGTTACTTCGCGGTGCTGAGCAGCAGCACCGCGACAGTGACCAGCGCGATGCCGATCCAGCCGATCGGGCGCAGGCGGTTGCCGAACAGCAGGCGGCCGCAAGTGGCGGTACCGATCACGCCGATTGCACCCCACATCGCATAGGCGGTGGCCAGGTCCATGTAGCGCACCGCCTGGCCCAGCAGGGCGAAGGCGATCCAGACCATGACGACCGCGCCGACGCCCCAGCGCCAGCGGCGAAAGCCCTCCGATTTGGCCACCATCATGTTGGCGGCAACGTCGATCAGCGCAGAACAGATCACGAAAAACAGAGCCAGGGTATTCATCAGTGCGCCTCCCCGAGGGTGACACAGACGATGCCGACCACCGCCAGCACGAGGCCGGCCAACTGCTGCAGCGACAGGCTCTCGCCAAACACGGTGAGGCCGACCACGGTCAGCAGGGTCAGGCCCAGGCCTTCCCACACCGCATAGGCGACACCGACCGCGATGCGGCGCACCGACAGGGCCAGGAAGTAATAGGACAGCGCCAACGCGCCGGCCATGATCAGGTAGCCGGTCCAGCCGCCGTCGCGGGCGGCATGGGCCATGAACGAGGTGCCGACCACTTCGGCAACGATCGCCACGGTCAGGCAGGCCCAGGCGACCAGCGCGCCACGGGCGGGAACAGTACGGGACATGTGAAACTCCTTGCGGGACGGGGACCGCGCCGCCTTTTCAATAGATCCACGCAGTGCGTGGAGGGTCCGGAGCACGCCGCAGACAGGGGCGACGGCTGACAGTATCATCGCCTTTTACGGTGGTATCAAAATGGATTCCATCGACAGGAGCGATGGATCAATGCCCTATTCCCCTGAATCCCTGCAGGCCTTCGTGGAAGCCGCGGCGCTGGGCTCGTTCTCGGCGGCGGCGCGCCGCCTGCGCAAGACCCAATCGACGGTCAGCACCGCCATCGCCCACCTGGAGGCAGACCTCGGCGTCAGCCTGTTCGACCGCAGCGGACGCTACCCGCAGTTGACCGAAGCCGGGCGCCAGGTGCTCGGTCATGCCCAGGAAATTCTCGCCGCCGATACCCGCCTGCAGCAGTTGAGCGTGCGGCTGGCCGCCCCGGTCGAAGCGCGGCTGACCGTGGTGTTCTCCGACGTCTATCAGCTCGATCCGGAGCAGCGCGTGTTGCAGCGCTTTGCCGAAGCGTTCCCCGAGATCGAACTGGAATGGCTGGATGCCGAAGGCGAAGACGTGCTGGAGCTGGTCGGCAGCGGCCGCGCCGCGCTGGGCCTGCTGCCGCGACAGGAAAACTACCCGGATGGGCTGATAGCACGGCCGTTGGCCCATCACAGCGAACTGTCAGTGTATGTAGCGTGCGGCCATCCGCTGGCCGACGCCGGCCGTCGCGCGGCTGCCCAGCTGGCACGGCACCGGCAGGTGCGCCTGAGCGCGGAGGTCGACCATGCGCGCGCGGCTACCGGCCTGGCGTGGACCGCCACTGACTATCTGATGGTGATGGAGATGGCCGAGGACGGCATCGGCTGGGCCGAGCTGCCACGGGCGCTGGTACAGCGCTACGACCGCGGGCAGCTGGTGGAACTGGTGCTGCCCGGCTGGCCACGACGCATCCACAGTGACCTGCTGTGGCGCCGCGACACGCCGCCGGGGCCAGCGGCGCTGTGGTGGGCCGACGCGTTGGGGTGAACCGAAAAAGGGGACGGAGGGGATCAAGTCGTTTGTGCCGCAAACGACTTGATCCCCTCCGTCCCCTTTTTCATCAACGATGGGCGAGCGCGTAATCCAGCGACGCGCACACCGCTGCCACCTGGGCGTCGTTGCACTGCTGCGGGGTCGCCCGCGGGCTGTCCGGGTAGACCTCGGTGGTGGTGGTGTACTTCGCCCCGGTGATACCGGCGCACAGGCCCAGCTTCACCAGCGGGTACTCGATCACGCCAAGCGCAACCACCGGCGAACCGATGATTTCGCCCTTGTCGTCGGCTGGTGCGATATGGGTCACCTTCTCCACTTCGGCAACCACGGCCTGCTGGAACGCCGGCTGCGGATTCTCGCTGTCGTCCACCAGGTAGAAACCATCGGGAATCAGGCCCGGTTCGAACGGCTTGCCGTCACGCGCGGCCAGCGCCGGGCGGAACTCGCTCTCGTCGCTGTCGGTGGTCTCGTGCAGGTCGATGTGCAGCACGAAATGGTCCTTGATCGGTGCGATCAGCTCCATCAGCGCGGTCGACTCGCGGGCCGGGCCATCGGCGCGGAAGTTACGGTTCGGATCGATCGCATCGAAGTTCCAGCGGTTGATGCGCTCGAAACCCCACGGGTTCACGCACGGCGCCACCAGCAGGTTGACCTTGCCGGCATAGTCGGCGGCGTGCTTCTCGAGGAACTCCAGCGCGCCCATCACGCCGCTGGTTTCGTAGCCGTGCACGCCACCGGTCACCAGGGCAGCCGGCAGCGCTGGGTTCCAATCGCGGCTGCGCAGGGCGAACAGAGTGTAGGTCTCGCCAGCGTAGTCGAGCTGGCCATAGGCCACCTTGTCGAAGCGCGAGGCCAGCGCCTCGATGCGGGGCAGCACCTCCTCGTCATAGCGACGCAGGCGCTGCTGGCGGCCACGCCACACCTCCCGTTCCGCCGCTCCCCACGGCTGGCCAGGGGTTCCGACGGGGTAGAAAGCGGCTTGGGACATGGCAGATCTCAGCGAGTCAGGAAGCAATCGCTCACTGTATCACCGGGGCATCGGCATGAACCGAAGGCGCATTCCAATAGCGAATGGAATCAGCAATAATTCTCATTTACGACCTTCCACAGCCTGCACCGATGCCCATCCTCGCCCTGCAACCGGCCCGCCTGCCCCTGGCTGCCGCCCTCGCCCTGTGCCTGCTCCCGACCACCCGTGCCTTCGCCCAGGACGGCGCCACCACGCTGGACAGCATCCAGGTCTCCGGCAGCTGGCTGGGTACCGGCCTGCATGACAGCGTCAAGCGCTTTGCCGGCGCGCGCACCGTGGTCGACCGCCAGCGCATCGAGGCCAGCGGCGCGGCCAGCCTCGGCGATGCCATGCGCCGTATTCCGGGTGTGCAGGTCACCGACAACTCCGGCACCGCTGGCAGTTCGGTGTCGCTGAACATCGGCGTGCGCGGCCTCACCGGGCGCTACTCGCCGCGCTCGACCGTACTGTTGGACGGCGTGCCGCTGGCGGTGGCGCCGTATGGCCAGCCACAGCTGTCGTTCGCGCCGACCAGCCTGTCCAACATCGACTCGATCGACGTGGTGCGCGGCGGCGGCGCGGTGCGCTACGGGCCGCAGAACGTCGGTGGCATCATCAACTTCAGCACCCGCGGCATTCCCACCGAGGCCGGCCTGCACGGCGAAGCCGGCGTGCGCTACACCGCCTACGACCATGGCGGCGGCGACAGCGCCCAGTACAACGCCTTCCTCGGCGGCACCGGCGACAACGCCTTGGGCGCCGCCCTGCTCTACTCCGGCCAGGATGGTCGCGGCTGGCGCCAGGGCAGCGATGACCGCTTCAACGATCTCGCGCTGAAGTTCGCCTACGCCATCGACGAACAGCAGGAGCTGCGTGCCAAGCTGTCCTACTACGACGTACGCTCGCTGACGCCGGGCGGCCTGACCCGTGCGCAGTACGAGGCCGATCCGTTCCAGAACACCCGGCCGACCGATTTCTGGAAGGGCCACCGCACCGGCATCGACCTGGGCTACACCAACACGCTGTCGGCCAACAGCGAGTTCGAGGTGCTGGCCTATTACAACGAGAGCACCCGTGCCAGCTCGCTGATCAACGCCGCCAACACCCAGCTGACCGTGCAGCCGCGCGACTACCGCGTGCTCGGCATCGAGCCGCGCTATACCCAGCGCCTGCACTGGGGCAGCGCGGTGCATGACATCACCGCCGGCTACCGCTTCCTGCGCGAGCGCGGCAACGACCGCAGCTACACCGTCGCCCGCCGCACCGGCGCGGCCAGTGCCACCACCCGCTTCGACAACGCCACCGACGCGCACGCCCTCTACATCGACGACCGCATTGCGATCGGCCAGTGGCGGATCACGCCCGGCGTGCGCATGGAATGGATCGACATGGACCGCCGCCAGGCCGGAGGCACGGCGACCTTCAGCAGCCGCAACGACAAGGCCCTGCCCTCGATCAACATCGCCTACCTGCTGACTCCGCAGCTGACCGTGTTCGGCAACTACACCACCTCGTTCGGACCGGTACAGAACATCCAGCTCAATTCGCAGACCGCCAGCAATCCGCTGAACCCGGAAGTGGCCAAGACCACCGAGCTGGGCGCACGCTGGCAGGATGGGGCACTGCGCGCGGAAGTGACCGTGTTCAAGATGCGCTTCGACAACCAGATCCTGCAGGTGCCGGGCATCACCCCGCCCACCTTCCAGAACATTGGTGCCACCGACCACAAGGGTGTGGAGAGCGCACTGGAGTACCACTTCGCCGAGGACGGCGCGCTGGCCGGGCTGGAGCTGTACGCCAACTACACCTGGACCAAGGCGATCCAGCAGTCCGGCGACAACCGTGGCCTGGACGTGCCGTTCTACTCGCGCGACACCGACAGCATCGGCGCCCGCTACGCGCTGGCCGGCTGGACCTTCAACGTCTCCAGCACTCACCAGAGCGGCCAGTTCTCCGACGCCGCCAACACCTGGGCCGAGAGCGCTGACGCGCGCGTGGGACGCGTGCCGGGCGTACGCCTGTGGAATGCCCAGGTGGCCTGGCAGGTGCCGGGGCTGGGTGACAGCGAGATCGCGCTGGGCGTGAACAACCTGGCCGACAAGCGCTGGTACACCCGCAATGTCGATGGCAACGCCGGCCGCATGGTGGCCGCGCCGCGCACCTTCTACGTGCAGGGCCGCTACCGCTTCTGAGCCGGTAGCCGCCCGATGCGGTGACGGTGGCGCTCACGGTGGCGGCGTATCATGCCGCCACCATGTCACTGCCTGTTTCGCCATCGCGCCTGCATCTGGCCTTCCAGGGCCTGCGCCTGCGGCTGCGCGGCAGCGACCTGTGGTTCATCGCGCTGGCGCTGCTGGTTGGCCTGATCGCCGGCTACCTGACCCTGCTGCAGTCGGGCATCGCGCGCTGGCTGCAGGGCACGTTGTATGGGCTGGACGACGGCATGCGGCTGAGCTCCCTGCCCTCGCTGACCTGGACCGCGCTACTGGTGCTGCCACTGGGCGGGCTGCTGGTCGGCCTGGTCAGCCTGGCGGCGACGCGACTGAAACGGCCACTGCTCGATGCGGTGGAAGCCAATGCGCTGCACGGCGGCCGCATGTCGATGCGCGACAACCTGATCGTGCTGACCCAGACCCTGCTGTCCAACGGCTGCGGCGCGTCGGTCGGCCTTGAGGCTTCGTATACGCAGATGGGCGCGGGCAGCGGCTCGCAGCTGGGCAGGGTGATGCGCCTGCGTCGCAACGACGTGCGCATCCTGGTCGGTGCCGGTGCCGCCGGTGCCATCGCCGCTGCGTTTGGTGCGCCGCTGGCCGGTGCGTTCTACGCCTTCGAGATCGTCATCGGCGCCTACACCCCCGCTGCGCTGGCACCGGTGGCCGTCGCAGCGCTGGCCGGCGCGTTCGTGGCCGACCAGGCCGGCATCGAAGCCTATCTACTGCCAGCGGCCTCGACCATCGACGTGCGCGCCGCCGACTACGCGATCTACGGCCTGCTCGGCTGCTGCTGCGCGATGGTCGGCATCGCCATCATGCGGCTGATCGCCTCGATCGAAGGCACGGTCAAGCGCAGCCCCCTGCCCGCGTGGGGACGGCCGGTGGTGGGTGGACTGCTGCTGATTCCACTGGCACTGGCCAGCCCGCAGGTGCTGTCGTCCGGCCACGGCGCCCTGCATCTGGACCTGACCACGCACCTGCCGCTGATCTGGATCGGCGGCCTGTTGACCCTGAAGTGCCTGGCCTCGGGCATCTCGCTCGGCTTCGGCTTCCGTGGCGGCCTGTTCTTCGCCTCGCTGTTCATGGGCACCCTGGTCGGCGCGCTGTTCGCTGGACTGCTGGGCATGGCCACCGGCGTTCCGGTGATCGACGCCACCTCGGCCGCGCTGGCCGGCATGGCCGCACTGGCCGCCGCCGTCGTTGGCGCGCCGATGACCATGGCCATGCTGGTGCTGGAAGGCACGCACGATTTCCTGCTGACCAGCGTGGTGATGAGCGCGGTACTGGTGTCCAGCACGCTGGTGCGGCAGTGGTTCGGCTACTCGTTCTCGACCTGGCGCATGCACCTGCGCGGCGAGACCATCAAGAGCGCCCGCGACGTGGGCTGGGTGCAGAACCTCAACGCCGGCCGGCTGATGCGCAAGGGCGTGGCGACCGCCCCGGCCGATCTCGATGCCGCCGCGTTCCGCCAGCGCTTCCCGCTGGGCTCGGGCACCCGGGTGATCCTGATCAACAGCGAGGGCCACTATGCCGGCATCGTGCAGATTCCACGGGTCTACGGCGATGGCGTGAAGCCGGAAACCCTGATCGGCGAACTGGCCGAGAACCGTGACGTCTCGCTGGCACCGTCCTCCGACGTGGTCAGCGTGATGCAGCGCTTCGACCAGACCCAGGCCGACGAGCTGGCGGTGGTGGCTGCCGACGGCCAGGTATTGGGCGTCGTCTCCGAAGCCTTCGTGCGCAAGCGCTACGCCGAAGAACTGGACAAGCGCCAGCGCGAGCTGATGGGCGAGCGCGTCGACGATACCGACTGATCCCGAAAAAGGGGATTAAGTCGTTTGTGGCCCATCCGGGTATCCACGCATGGCATGGATCTACCGTCACACGACCGGGGTAGACTCCGGCCATGCGCTTTATTGAGACCTTCCAGGCCGGTCCCTTCGCCGACACCGTGGTCAGCCTGCTGGCCGCTTTCGTACTGGGCACGCTGATCGGCGCCGAACGCCAGTACCGGCAGCGCACCGCCGGCCTGCGCACCAACGTGCTGGTGGCCGTCGGCGCCGCTGCCTTCGTCGACCTGGGCATGCGCATCGCCGGCAGCGCCGAGGCGGTGCGGGTGATCTCCTACGTGGTCTCCGGCGTCGGCTTCCTCGGCGCCGGCGTGATCATGAAGGAAGGCATGAACGTGCGCGGCCTGAACACCGCCGCCACCCTGTGGTGCTCTGCGGCGGTGGGCAGCTGCACCGGCGCGGACATGCTGGCCGAAGGCGTGCTGCTGACCGTGCTGATCATCGCCGGAAACACCCTGCTGCGGCCGCTGGTGAATGCGATCAACCGCATTCCGATCAATGAGACCGCCACCGAGGCGACCTACGAAGTGCGCCTGAGCGTGGATGCCGAAGCCGTGCCGCGCGTGCGCGAGCGGTTGGTCGACGCGCTGGAAGCAGCGCAGTATCCGGTCGGTGATGTGCAGGTGGTCGAGCATGCCGATGCACCCACCGATGTGATCGCGGTGCTGGTCAGTACGGCCGTCAGTGCCGATGAGCTGGACGTGGTGCTGGCGCGGATGGAGCACGTGCCGGGCGTTCTGCATGCCACCTGGGAAGTCAGCACCCGCGATTGAGCCGGTTCCGGCAACTCACCCACCCGCCATGCGCTGCTGCGCCCGCAGCAGCTTGCGGAATGAACCGCACTGCCGCGCATCCTGCGCTTCCGGGCAGGCCGCCGCGCGCTGCAGGTGCCGGCGCACCCGCTGCAGCTGGGTGATGTGCCTCTGCAGCACATCAGCCTGCGCCAGCAGCGCCTCACGATCCAGGGAGATACATCCACGCTGCGGCGGCAGCGATGCGCCGATCTGCTGCAGTGACATCCCGGCCGCCTGGCCGAGACCGATCAGCGCCAGCCGTTCCAGCACCTGCTCGTCATACTGCCGGCGCAGGCCACGGCGCCCAAGTGCCTGCAGCAGCCCCAGCTGTTCGTAGTAGCGCAGGGTCGAGGCCGGCACGCCACTGCGCTTGACCACCTCACCGATATCCAGTTCACGCATGGGCTTGACCTCAAGTCGTCTTCAAGCAGCAACCTATGGGCCACTTCCCGACAAGGCAAGGCCATGGCCAGCACTTCCCCCGTTGATCAGAACACCCTCTGGAACGGCCCCGGCGGCCAGATCTGGGTCGCCCAGCAGGCCATCCTCGATGGCCTGTTCCAGCCGATGGCCGACCTGCTGGTCGCCGAGTTGCCAGAAACCGTCACGCAACTGCTCGACATCGGATGCGGCACGGGCGCAAGCCTGCTTGCCGCCGGTGCGGCACGCCCGGCCGCCCATTGCACCGGCCTGGACATCTCCGCACCGATGCTGGCAACGGCGCGCGAACGGGCAGAAACGGCGGGGCTGGACGCTGACTTCATCCTTGCCGACGCGCAACAGCACCCACTGCCCCCCGCGCATTTCGACTGGATCCAGTCGCGGCTGGGCGAGATGTTCTTCGAAGATACCGGTGCGGCCTTCGCCAACCTGCACCGCGCCACGCGGCCCGGTGCCGGCCTGCGTTTCATTGCCTGGCGCAGCGCTGACGAGAATCCATTCATGACCACGGCCGAGCGCGCGATCGGCGATGCGCTTGAGCTTCCGCCGCGCGTACCCGGTGCCCCGGGACAGTTCGCCTTCGCAGATGGCCAACGCGTGCAGCGCCTGTTGCAGGCTGTCGGCTGGAAGGATGTGGAGGTGGTTGCGGTGGACCTTCCGTGTTCGATCGCACGCGATGAGCTGCCGACCTACGTCGGCCAGCTGGGCCCGGTGGGCCAGGCGCTGCGGGCACTGCCCGAAGCGGAGGCCGCCGGGCTGCGCGACCAGGCGCTGGCAGCATTCACACCATTCATCGAGGGCGATCGGGTCCGCGTGGATGCTGCCTGCTGGTTGATCCGTGCACGCGCATGACACAGAAAAGGGGACGGAGGGGATTAAGTCGTCCATGTCCCTGCCGTGCCGGGAACGACTTAATCCCCTCCGTCCCCTTTTTCTTCTACAGTGCCTCGCCGGCGTCGGCCAGGCGCGATTCGATCAGCGCATACCACTGCTGCAACACGTCGATGAGCATGTCCAGTTCGGCGTCGGTGCGCTGTGCGCGACCACTGCGCAGGCAGGCCTGGGCTTCCTGCAGCTGGGCAAGGAAGCCGGCCACGGTGTCTGCCTGCAGGATCAAGCCCGGCAGGCGCCGCCCGGGAATGCGCACCACCGCATGGTTGCCGAGCTGACCGTACACACTCAATGTGGCTTCCGTCTTCATGGAAAGAGGCAGGAATTGGGCGTTCATCGCGTGCACCATGGAAAACCTGAGCCGCCGGCAGGCATGGTCAACGGGGGAGACGTAACCACGTCCTGCCGACGGTCAGGGGGGACTCGGGATACCGGGGCATGACCCCGGTGTTGGACTCTCAGCGCGGCTGGGCCATTCCAGCAATCTGCACACGCCGGTTCGGCGCCAGGCAGGCGATCAGCTCGCGACGGTTGCGCTGCTCGCACTGCACGATCGGCTCGGCTGCGCCCCGCCCTTCGGCGCTGATGCTGGCCGCAGGCACCCCACCCTGCACCAGCGCGCTGCGCACGGCCTCGGCACGTCGCTGCGACAGGGTCTGGTTGTAGCTGGCACTGCCGATACGGTCGGTGTACCCGGTCACCCGGATCGACTGCACCTGACTGGCCTCGCGCACCTGCGCCAGCACGCCCTGTACGGCCTGCTGGCCTTCGGCACTGAGCACCGCGCTGTCGAACCCGAACAGCGCATCCGCCGACAACCGCAGCGGCTGCTCCGGCAACGGTGCCGGTGCTGGCGGCGCTGGCGGCCGCGGCGGTTCCAGCACCGCCGCGCACGATTCCGGCTTCCAGTAGCCCCCTTGGGCGATGCCCTTGCTGTCGAAGCGCACCTGGAACTGGCAGGTGAAATACTCCGCGCCCTGCGCGGTGCGGAAGTTGAACAGGTAGTTCCACTCGCGCACGCCCCACATGCCTTCGTTGAAGTGCGGCGTGCCCAGCAAGGTATACAGCTGGCGCTTGCTCATGCCCGGCGCGAAACGGCGCAGGTCGGCGACGTCGGGATAGATGCCTTCCTTCAACGAGGCCTTCGAAGCCTCCGGGAACTGCACGGCGGTGGTTTCGGCAGGACCCTCGGCGGCCGGCGCATGGCTGCGACAGGCGGCCAGCAGGCCCATTCCCAGGACCAGGCCCAGCACTGCGGCCATCTGGCCGGTGCGGGCGATGCGATGCTGTTTCATGTCATTCCCCCTATGGACGTTTCCGCGATGCCGGGCCGCGCGTGCGGCCCGGCGGCGGGGATCACCACTGGATGCCGGCACCGACGGCCACACCGGCCTCGCCACGGCTGTTGGTGGAGCCGCTGAACTTGTAGATCCAGCGCCCTCCCTCGGAGACACCGGAGATACCGACCGCCACGCCCGACTCGCCGTTGTAGCTGCCGGCAGCGACCGAGGCCATGCTGCGGCCCGCTTCGCTGGGCTGCGGCAGGGCTGCGGTGGCCATCGCCGAAGCGATACCGGCCGAGGCGCGATTGTCGGTCTTGCGCAGGTCGCGCTCGAAGCCCCCCATGCGCTCGTCGGTGTAGGCCTTCGACCAGTCCAGGGTCTGCGCCATGCCCGACTTCAGCTGGTCCACGTTGACTGCGTCGGTACCGGCGGTGCCGGCGGCGACGTTGCGCACCGTGGTCGGGCCGCTGTTGGTGCTGCCCAGCGTGACACTGTTGTAGTTGGTCGCACCGTTCACCGTGGTGTCGTAGCGGATCGTGCCCTGCTGCGAGGCCTGCAGCTGGCGCACGTTGACCGCATCGGTGGCCTGCGAACCGTCAGCCACGTTGACGACCTGGCGTTCGGCGCCGCTGGCACCGACCGAGACCGTGTTGGCCCGGTTCGCCACCGAACCCGCCCCCAGCGCCACCGAGTTGTCGGCCTGCGCCTGCGAACCATTGCCCAGCGCGGTCGAGTTGGCACCGGCGGCGGTGGAGCCTGCACCACCGGCGGCCGAGTTGGCACCGCTGGCGGACGGATCGGCCAGGTTGTTGGTGTTGTTGGCGCGGAAGCTGCCGGCCACGTTGGTGATGTTCTGGATCTTCTGGTCGGTGTACTTCTTCGACTCATCGATGGCGTAGTTCACACCATTCTTCAGCTGGCCGACATTGGTTGCGTCGTAGGTGTCGGAGCCATCGGCAACGTGGGTGATCTTGCGCTCGCTGCCGGTGCTGCCGACCGAGACCTCACCGGCCGAGTTGCTGGCGCCGGTCTGGCCGTAGGCACCGGTGTAGCCGCTCTGCGCACCAACGCTGGCCACCGAACCGGCACCCAGGGCGACGCTGTTGCCTGCACTGGCGCTGGCACCGTTGCCGACCGCCACGCTGTTGGCACCGGCCGCACTGGCCTGCGGGCCGACAGCCACCGCTTCCGCGCCGGCAGCCGTTGCAGCCGCTGCGGTCGAGTTCACCGCCAGGTAGGCGCTGCCACCGCCGCCGTTGGTGATGCGCTGGTTGAGGACCTTCAGCGAGCCGTCCACCGCAGTGAAGGCGGCGGTGACGTTGTTGTAGTCGCCGCTGGTAAACGTGCCGTCGGTGGCGATGCTGGAGATGCTGAACTTCGGCGCGGTCCACACATTGGTGGTGCCGTTGTACGCGGTGGTGCCACCGAAGTAGTTGGCGATGGTGCTGTTGGTGTTGAACAGCTGGTCGCCGGTGATGGCATCGCTGCTGCCGGCCAGGATGCTGCCGGCGGCGACGTTGGTGATCTTCACCGCGCCGGTGCCGGTGCCCGTCAGCGTCACGCTGTTGAGCACGTTGCCGCTGCCGTCGACGTCGTACTTCACGGCCAGCTTGTCGATCTCGCCGGTCTGGTCGGCGACGTTGGCCAGCGAGTTGCTGACGGCATCGAAGGCGGTACCGACGTCGTTGTAGCTGCCCTTGGTGACGGTGCCGTTGGCGGCGACGTTGTTGATCGCGTAGGTCGGTGCGGTCAGCACACCGCTGGCATTGACCGCTGCACCACCTCCGAGGTGGGTGGCCACGGCCTGGTTGGCGGCAAACAGCTGGGCACCGTTGATGGCCTCGCTGCTGGTGGCACTGACCTGGCCCGGGCCGAGGTTGCGCAGCGTGGTGGCGGTGCCAGCCTGGCCCAGCGTGGCGCTGGCATAGTTGACGCTGCCGTCGCCGTTGAGGTCATAGCGCAGGGCGCCCTGCTCCGAGGCCTGCAGCTGGCCCAGGTTGACTGCATCGGTCGCTGCGGTACCGGCCGCCATGTTGGTGACCTGACGCTCGGCACCGGCGGCACCGATGGACACGCTGTTGGCACGATCGGCCAGGCTGCCGGCACCGACCGCGATGCTGTTGGCCGCGGTTGCGCGGGCGTTGGTGCCGACTGCGATCGAGTCGGCACCGCTGGCCAGGGCCTCGGTACCGGTCGAGTTCACCCGCAGGTACTTGGTGCCACCGTTACGGATGTCGGTGATCTGCGTGTTGAGGTTGACCAGCGAGCCATCGACCGCGGCGAAGGCATCGGTAGCGTTCTCATACAGGCCCTTGGCGATGGCGCCGCCGGTGGAGATGGTGCTGATCTCGAACAGGGGCGCAGTGAACGCGCCACTGGCAGGATCGAAGGCTGCGCGGCCGCCGAAGAAGCTGGCGATGGCAGCATTGGTCGCCGCCAGCTGGCCACCATTGACCGCTTCCAGGCTGCCGGCCGTGACTGCACCGCCAGCCAGGTTACCGATGGTGGTGGTGCCGGTGCCCGCGCCGAGCGTGACACGGCGATAGTTCGGGTTGCCGGCACCGTCCAGGTCATAGGTCACCGCAGCGGCCGCCACATCATCGATCAGGCTGATGGCCCCCTTCAGCTGGGCCACGTTGACCGCATCGGTATTGACACTACCCGCCGCGACGTTGGTGATCTGGCGCTCACCGCCACCGGCGGTACCCACCGACACTTCACCGGCAGAGACCTGCGGCGCAGTGAGGCCATAGGCGCTGTAGCTGGCCTGGGCACCGCGCAGCGCGGCCGAGCGGTAGCCCAGTGCGACCGAATTGGCCTGGTTCGAGGTGGCCTCGGCACCGAGCAGGGTCTGCCCGTTGGCAGTACCCACCGCGCTGTCACCGACGATCACCGAGTGACCCATGCGTGCGGCGTAGTCCGCGGTCGGCACGCCGGTCGGGTTGCTCGGGTCATTGGTGCCTGCACCCGGGAAGGCCACGTTGGCATCGACCTTCGGCAGTTCGTGCCGCGCATTGGCACCGATCACCACTTCCTTCGAGCCGTTGGCGAAGGCGCCGTCGCCCATCAGCACCTGGTAGTCCTGCGCGGCGTTGACGGCCCAGCAGGAGATGTCGGCCAGGGCGATGTCCAGGCACTTGGCGGCCCAGGCCGGCGAATCCTTCGGCAGCAACAGGCCCAGCAGGCCGCCCGGATTGCCGTTGTTGATGTTGTAGATGTAGCTGTCGGAGGTGACGCCACCGATCAGGGTCAGGTGCGAGCTGCCGCCGGTGACAGCGCCGCCGAGGCCATTGAGGGTGCTGCCGACCGGCGACAGGTTGACCACCGGCAGTCCCAGCACATTGACCGTCGAGTAGGTCTGCATCACGTTGGCGTTGCTGAGCTTGAGGTTGCCGTTGCTCAGGTAGCCGTTGCCGCCGAACAGGCTGGTGGTGGTCGGGCCGATCAGCTGCCCGACATTACCGACCAGGCCGCCGGTGCCGATGATCAGGCCAGCGTTCGGGTCGGCCGGAGCCGGCGCCTTCGGGCTGGTCGGCGGGATCGCCGAGGGCTTGGTCAGGCCGAGGCCGCCGAGCGTGCCACCGACCAGGCCGCCTACGGCACTGCCGAGATTGCCGATGGTGCCGTTGAGGTTGCCATTGAGCAGGTTACCGACGGCGCCGCCGACATTGCCGAGTGTATCGCCCAGCAGGCCACCCAGGCCGCCGGTGCTGCCACCTGTTGCGCCGTTGAGTACACCGCTGACGGTGCTGCCTACTGCACCCACCGTATTGTTGAGCGTGCCGCCCACGGCACCGCCAACCGAACCGACCGTGCCGTTGAGTGCACCACCCACGGTGCCGCCGACTGCGCCAACCGTGCCAACCGCACCGTTGAGCGCGCCGCCGACGGTGCTGCCGACCGAAGCGACCGTCCCGTTGAGTGCACCACCCACGGCGCCGCCAACTGCACCGACCGTGCCAACCGCACCGTTGAGCGCACCACCGACGGTGCTGCCGACCGAACCGACCGTCCCGTTGAGTGCACCACCCACGGTGCCGCCAACTGCACCGACCGTGCCAACCGCACCGTTGAGCGCGCCGCCCACCGCGCTACCGACAGTTCCAACGGTGCCGTTGAGCGCACCGCCTACGGCTCCGCCAACCGTGCCAACGGCACCATTGAGCGTGCTGCCCACTGCGCCGCCTACCGTTCCAACCGTGCCGTGCAAGGCGCCGCCGACCGCATCAACCGTGTTGCCTACGGTGCCATCAAGCACGCCGCCCACGGCGCCACCTGCTGCGCCGACAACGCCGCCCACCAGGCCACCGACGCCCAGCGCGCTGTTCTGCGCTGCCACGGTGGCTTGGCCGGCCAGCTTCAGATTGCGGTCGGCCACGACCTCCTGGCCATCCGGCGCCTGCACGCGCACTTTGCCGGCAACACCGGTATCGAAGGCCGCGGTGATCGCACGATCATGAGTCTCGCCCGGCAGCTCCTCCTTGGCCGGCAGCGTGACCGCCGCCGTCGCCTTGACCTGCCCCTGGCCGTCGATCTGGTGGCCCGCCAGCTTCAGCTGCGAATCCACCTTGCCGTCAACGGACGCCTTGAGGCCGGACAGCGAGCCAGCCGGTGCGCCAGCAACAGCGGCGGCCGCCTTGGCACCGGTATCGATCGAGGCCACCTGGGTACCGGCGATGCCAACGCCGGCCTTCGCCTGGGCATCCGCAGCCACACCGAGCGGCGCATGCGCGTACGGCGCAACGTTGGCCGCCAGCGATGCATCAATCTTCGCCACATGGGACGCTGCATGACCCAGCCCGACATTGGCGCGGACATCGGCAGCCAGCGCAGGAACCGCGACCTGCTTCGGCGCAGCGTTCGCCGCCAGCTTCACCTGCACGGTGGCCGGCAGCACGTCGCGTACGATCGGCAGCGAGTTCGTACTCAGCTGCAGGCCGACACGCGCGTCAGCGCTGATCGCCGGACTGCTCTGCGCCTGGCGCGATGCGGCAGCCAGCGCCACTTCCGCGTCGACCTTGGCCGGCATCGGCTGCGCGTACTTCGCGGCCAGTGCCTGCAGGTCACGTAGAGACTGATTGGATTCGGACGCGCCTGCATGCCCGCTGGCCAGCGCGCACAGCAGGGCCAGGGCCAGTGCGGTCGGCATCAGCAGTGCACTGCGCGGATCGCGGGCGGCGCTGCCGCCGCTGTCGCCGGTGGCCAGTTCCGAGGCCACAACCAGAGCATTGAGCTGGCGGTTCCATACACGCCGGTAGATGCGGTTCATGAGCATTTCCCCCGTAGGCGAACAACTGGAATGTCAGTGGACTTGCCGTTAGGCAGGTGACTGACATTTCAGCGTTTGCAACGGCGGCTGCGCACTTCATTCCGGCACGGAAATCGCGCATTCCGGCAAATCCACGGTCGGAATCGGCAGCCGGTTATGCAGAAGCGGCAACCATATCGGCAAGCGGATATGCAATTCCGGCAGGAACTGCCGGGAAACCCTTACGGGGCTTGAATCAAGCTGGCTGGCCGATCTGCGCGGGAGCGCGCATCAGCGTGTCACGCGGCAGTTCACCGAAGACCTTGCGGTAGTTGTCGGCGAAGCGCGACAGGTCCCACAGGCCACAGCTGAGGGCGATGGCCTTGACCGAACGGCGGCTGGAATCAGCCATCGACAGGCTGCGGCAGGCCGCGCACAGGCGCAGCATCGACAGGTAACGATTGGGCGACGTGCCGAACAGGTCCTCGAACGCGTAGCGCAGCCCACGCTCGCTGACACCGGCAGCATCGCAGATCTCATTCATGTAGATATTGCGGCGCAGGTTGAGGCGCATGAAGTTTTCCGCCCGCTGTGCGATCAGATAATGTGTGCGCCGCGCACGGCTGCAACCCGGGCGATCGGCGGAACCCGCGCCCAGCAGTGCCTGCACGTGTTCGTGCAGCAGCCGCTCGGTTTCTTCAGGCTGCAGGCCCGTGCCCTGGCCCAGCTGCAGGTGCAGCTGCTGGTAGTGCTGTGCCAGCGGGGCGGCCTCGCTGGCGAGATTGAACAGCGAAAGTGCCTGTCCGGCCGGCGGTGTACTGCGCAGGCTCAGTTCGGTCAGCTTGCGCTGCACCCGTGCCACCGGCACCAGCATCAGGGTCATGTGCGTGCCCGGGCTCAGGGTGAACTCGCTGATACCCTCCGGCATCACGGTCAACGCCATTCCAGGCACGAGCGGTACACCGTGGCACCAGCTCAGGGTTTCATCGGTCGCGTGCAGATACCCCAGCATCGCCCAGTCCGGCGGCAGCATGAATCGTCCACGGCAATGGAATCCACAGCTGATGCTGCAGAACAACGCCTCCTCGTGCACGCGTGAAGCGAAGGCCGCCCGCGGCCCATTGCCATCGAGCAGTAGCAGTTCGACATCACATACACGAAGCACGCCGCTCAGCGTCGCCAGGTCGATCGACCGCAGGCCGCTGTCGTCGCTGTCTCCTACCCCACCATCGACCATGACAGTGTCGTCCCCCGATTATCCGTCGTGCGATACGGCCCCCACTGCCTGACAGGGCGCGCACCTCTCATGGAATCTCTTCCATCGCCGGGATGCGCGCCAGCAAAGTGCGCACCCCAAAAGAAACGCGAGTACTTGAATACGAGTATGCCCGATAATTCAACGGGGTAAACATCTGCACTGCATTGAATAAGATGGATACAGACGTGAAAACAAGGTCGTGGTGTTTGGCACAGTTTTCGCATGCGACTGAAAAACCCGCCTCACATTATCTGCACGTCGATGAATCGTTTTGCGCACGAACGGATTTCCGTCACAGAACCCGCGTGAAAAATTAAGGACCGAAGGGATTCTGCCGAATTTGCATATAGGTTCCGGTTGCAGCCGGCCGCCATTCAGGCAAAGTCGATAACACGGTGATCCGGTCTTTGATAATGACCGCACCCAGGGGGACAGCATGACCATGCACGTATCGCTCGACACCTCGACCACCGGCTCCGCGCCGTGCGGTCGCGGTTGCGCGAACGGCGTCCCGCCTGGAATCGATCACCCTGCTTGAGCATGGCGGGTCCGTCCCGCCGTGCCTCCTCCGCCAGGACGTGCGGAGGTCCACGGACGATCCCGGCGGAGCCGGGCCACCGCCCAACAGGTGTCCTGTAGCAGACAGGTAGAGGGAGACAAACGTCATGAACGCATCGATCCGCAAGTTCCTGAAGGAAGAAGATGGCGTTACCGCACTCGAGTACGGCCTGCTGGCGGCTGTGATTGCGGGTGTCCTGATCGCACTGGGCAGCACGCAGATCAAGGATTTCTTCGAAACGCTCTTTGAGAATCTCACCAAGCTTGCCGACAAGGCGTCAGGTAACACACCGGCCTGAGCCGCTCCCAGGCTGATCAGGGACAGCAGCTGCTGACCGTCCACTGACGGACAAAGGAGGGTGCGATGACACTGCTGGGATTGCTGGCCATCGGTGTGTGCCTGCGGATCGCGATCAGCGATCTGTACGCCCGTCGGGTGCCCAACGCCTGGCTGCTGTCCGCATGCGCGATCACCGTTGTCGTGCTCATCGCCGGACAGTTCAACGCGCCGCGCCTGCCGTGGGCTTCCCACATTGCCGGCGCGGCGCTCGGCCTGGTCGCATTGCTGCCTTTCCATGCAGTGCGCTGGATGGGCGCCGGCGATGTCAAATTCTTTTCGGTACTGGGATTGATGCTGGGCTGGCAGGCACTGCTGCCGATCTGGATCGCGGCCAGCCTGGCGGCGGGCGCACATGCCGCACTGGTGCTGGTATCACGCCGGTTGGGTCCAGTACTGCCCATCGGCCTTCAAGCCCATATGCATCGGGCAAGTTCGCAATGGCATTCGCACCCGGCGCTGCGCGGAATGCAGAGCGCCCGCCAGGGACGCCAAGGCATTCCCTACGCCGCCTACCTGGCGGTATCCGCCATCGCCTGGATCCTCATCAGCACGTACGGAGGTGTGGCATGAACATCCAGAACCCACGCCGGCAACGCGGCGTGGCCAGCATCGAGTTCGCACTGATGCTGATGCTGGGCCTGCTGCCACTGCTGTTGTTCACGTTCTCCGGCGTGATGATCATGGCGGCCCAGCAGACCCTGGCAACCGCCTCGGCCGAGGGTGCGCGCGCATCGCTGCGCTATGGCAGCGCCAACGAACGCCGTACTGCAGCCTGTGTTGCGGCGCGCAGTTCGATGCAGTGGCTGCTGAACTTCTCGGGTCAGCCGGTCGACTGCAGCAATGGCGGAAGCAACGCCATTCTGGTTTCGGCGCAGGCCCCCTGCGCCGGACTGGCCAGCGCCCAGTGCATGACCGTGACAGTCAGCTACGACTACGCAAGCCACCCCTTCCTGCCCGGCACCGCCACGCTCTACAAGTGGGTGATGCGGGCTCCCATCCGCAGCGTCGCGGTCGCTCAGCTCGACCTCGGCAGCGGCAACTGACGTTCGGTACAGGAGACGGTTCCATGCTCAAGTTGACCCGCATTGCTGCCGTCGCCCTGATCGGGCTGGCCGTGCTGCTGGCGGTGATCGCCTTGATGATCGGGCGCAAGCAGGCCGCGCCGGCCACGGTTGCCCCGGTCGCGCGGAGCGATGCCCAGGCGATCACCGTGGTGGAGGCGGTGGCACGCCTGCCGGCCGGCGAACCGATCTCTGCCAACGGATTGCGTCTGGCACAGCGCAGCGCCCCGGTTGCCGGTGCCGCCACCAGCATTTCCGCCGTGGTCGGAAAGGTACCGGTGCAGGACATCGCCGAAGGCACGGCGATCAGCAGCAATGCACTCGCGCAGGGATTCTCGCTGCAGCTGCGCCCCGGGGAACGCGCACTCGCGGTCCCGGTGGACGAGCTGGTGGGTGCCGGCAACCGCATCCTTCCGGGTGATTTCGTCGACGTGTTCCTCAACCTGCGCACTGCCCAATCCAGCGCCAGCGGCCCGGCCGATGCAGCACAGACGCGCCTGCTGTTGTCACGCCTGCGCGTGCTCAGCTATGGCCAGCAGGACATCGCCCCGGCCAACCATGACGCTGTTGCCAGCACTGAAGCCGATGCCCGCAACGATCCGCGCGCCGCTGACATCACCGGAAGCAGCAGCACCCAGAGCACGGGCAGCGAGACTGCCCAGCCCGCACGCAGCGCGGTACTGGCGGTACCGGTGGCCGACGCCAACCGGCTGCTGCTGGGTGCACAGCAGGGCAAGCTGTTCCTGGCCCTGCGCAACCCTGCCGATTCCGGCCAGCCCGATCTGGCGCTGTTCCCGCAGGCACGCGGGGTGATCGATCCGCTGCGGGGGCTTGATGCGGAGCAGCAGCTTGCGCTGCAACGGCCAGAGAATCACGCCTTCGCCGGCATCGACGGCGATGCGTTGGCCGGGCGCAGCAACACACCGGCGCGCAGCGCCCAGGATGCCCCGGCACGCGCACCCGCACCGCGGCGCAGTGCCCCGCGCGCATCGGGTATCGAAATCATCCGAGGCGACAGCTCCGCCCCCCGTGGTTCCCTTTGACCTGCATCGAGCGCATCCATGACCGAACGTCGCCGCAGTCCACGCCCTTCCCCCCGCCAGCGCTGGCTGGCCCTGCTGCTGGTGCTGCTGGCACCGGCGACGAGCGTGGCCGCCGACGACCTGGTGCTGCAGGCGCGTGAGCAGCGTCCCTGGACCCTGCCGGGCGATCTGGAGCGGGTCGCCATTGCCGATCCGGGCGTGGCCGATATCGTGATGCTGCGCGGCCAGCGCCAGGCATTGCTGGTCGGCAAGGCGCCTGGCACTACCACGCTGCTGCTCTGGCACCGAAAGCAGGCCGAACCACAGCGCCTGCAGGTGCGGGTACAAAGCGCGGTGCAGGGTGCGGCCGACACCGGCGCGAACGGGCTGGTATTCACCCAGCAGGACAATCAGGGCCTGCTGCAGGGAAGCACCGACAGCGTGCTCTCGCACATGCAGGAACAGAAGACCGCCGCCATGGCGCTGGGCAAGGAGGGCCTGCTTGCCGACGCATCCACGGTGAGCAGCGGCGGCGTGGTCCAGGTCGAGGTCAAGGTGGTCGAGTTCAACAAGACCGCATTGAAGCAGATCGGCATCAGCTTCCAGAACCGCAACGGCAACTTCGCCTACGGCTTCGCCCGCCCGGGCGGCCAGTTGCCGGGCAACACCGGCATCCTGCCCGGCATGAAGGAAGGCAACTCCGGCAACGAAGCCGAATCACCCATTTCTTCGGCCTTCCGCCTGGTATTCGGCTCGACCAAGGGCCTGTGGAATGCCGACGTCGACCTGCTGCAGAGCAATGGCATGGCGCGCGTGCTGGCCGAGCCGACACTGGTCGCGCTGTCCGGACAGAGCGCCAGTTTCCTGGCCGGCGGCGAGCTGCCGATCCTGGAACCGCAGGGGCTGGGCACCACGACGATCACCTACAAGCCCTTCGGCATCGGCCTGACCGTGACACCGACGGTACTGGCGCCGAACCGCATCGCCCTGAAAGTCGCACCGGAAGCCAGTGACCTGGACTACAGCAACGCCATCGCGCTCAACGGCGTGCAGATTCCCTCGATCACCACCCGCCGTGCCGACACCACGGTCGAGCTGGGCGATGGCGAGAGCTTCGTGATCGGTGGCCTGGTCAGCTCCAACGTGGTGTCCAGCGTCGGCAAGATCCCGCTGCTGGGTGACCTGCCGATCATCGGCTCGTTCTTCCGCAACTTCGACTACAAGCGCCAGGACAAGGAACTGGTGATCATCGTCACGCCACGCTTGGTGAAGCCGCTGGCACGCAACACCGACCTGCCACTGCCCGGCGACCGCGAAGCCAAGCCGCACATGCCCGAATGGGGCGCCTGGCTGCTGGGTCCGATCAGCCAGGACCCGGTGCCCGGCTTCTCACGCTGATTCCATGATGCCTGCGATACCACGCCCATGCCCTATGCCACTGCCCAGCCGCTGCATCCGCAAGGACCGCCGATGAACCTGGTCCTGTATGGAATGGATCGCGAACTGCTGCCCCGGCTGGCGGCCAAACTGCCGCCGACCACTACCCTGCACTGGCAGGACAGCAGTACGCCGACCTCCGCCCAGGATCTGCAACGTGGGCCGCAGAGCCTTGTGCTGCTCGATTTCCGCCCCGAGCATGCGGCCGCCTCCAGCGTGCTGGCGCAGCAACTGCAACAGACAGAGCCGGATCTGGCATTGGTTGCCGTCGGTGCCACCAGCGCCGGCCAGGTGGAAGGCGTCGTCATCGCATTGCGGGCGGGCCTGCGTGATGTGCTGGATCTGGACAGCGACAACGTCGGTATCGAGGCCGCGCTGCGTCGCGCCCTGTCGCCACGACCAGCTGCCGCCGCGCAGCACGCGCACAAGGCGCGCCTGATCGTGCTGCTGGGCGTGCGCGCCGGGGTCGGCACCAGTACGCTGGCCGCACATCTCTCGGTGCTGGCACAGCAGACCCGTGCGCTGGCACAGGGCGAGGCACTGCATCAGGACGGCCTGCTGATGGAGCTGGCCCAGCCTTCGGGTGACCTCGCGCTATACCTCACCCTGGACAGCCGCTTCCATTACGAAGACGCGCTGCGCAACGCCAGCCGCATCGATGCCACCCTCGCCCGCACGGCCATGGCCCGTCACGATTCCGGGCTCGTGCTGCTGGACCGCGCCAGCGGCAGCGATGCGGTACCGCCGTCCGATCCGGGTGCGTTGCTGCAGCGCCTGCGCACCGTGTTCGCCAGCGTGCTGTGTGATGCCGGTGGCTGCCCGCTGCGTCAGCTGCCGCCGCTGCTGCTGGACCAGGCCGACGAGATCTGGCTGGTCACCGATGCCTCCATCGCCACACTGGTGTCGCTCGACCAGGCACTGAAGCATCTTGCCGGGCAGCGCGAACGCGAGAAGCGCCTGCAGCTGGTGATCAACCGCCACGATGACAGCAGCGGCATGAGCCCGGAGCAGATCGCGCGCCGATTCGAGGTGCCCCTGCTGGCGACGCTTCCCGAACGACCGCGCGTGCGCCTGGCTGCCAGCCAGGGCCACCTGCTGCTGCAGGATGCACCGCGCGACCCCTACCTGCGTGCCCTCGCTCCGCTGGTTTCACGCCTGGATCCGGCTGCTTGCCCGGTCCAGGCGCAGGGCCTGCGGGAAAGACTCTCCCTTGCCCTGGGTGGATCGCAATGGAAGACAAGGTAACCCCGTTCCCGCATGCCGTTGCCCGGCCGGTGCTGCCCGAAAGCTCGCCGGGCCACCAGCCGTTCGCGCAGACCGAGCAGTACCAGAAGGTGCTCTCGGCCGCGCATGAGCACCTGCTCAACAGCATCGAGGACGAGCGCATCGACATCGATTCCTGGGCCCCCGACACCATCGCCCGTTGGGTGCAGGTGCAGACGGTGGGCTTCATCCAGGAGTGGCGCATCCCGATCAACGAAGAGGAAATGCAGGTGGTGGCCAACGGCCTGGTCAAGGAGCTGACCGGCTTTGGCCCGCTGGACGACCTGCTGCACGACGCGTCCATCGAAGACATCCTGATCAACGGTTTCAAGGATGTGCACGTGTCCCAGGGCGGCCAGCTCAAGCGGGCCACCCAGCGCTTCACCGACGATACGCATCTGCTGCGCATCCTGCGCCGCATCCTCGCCCCGCTTGGGCGCCGGCTGGATGACTCCAATCCGATGGTCGATGCGCGCCTGCCCAACGGCGGCCGTCTCAACGCGATCATCTCGCCACTGGCGGTGGATGGACCGATGGTGTCCATCCGCAAGTTCCGCAAGGACCCGTTCACCCCCGATGAACTGCTGGCCAAGGGCACCTTCGATGCGCCGATGCAGGCCTTGCTGAAGGCGATGGTGCTGGGCCGCTGCAACATCCTGGTATCCGGCGGCACCAGCTCCGGCAAGACCTCGCTGCTGAACGCCCTGGCCAGCTACGTCCCCGCGAACGAGCGCGTGATCACCGTCGAGGACACCGCCGAGCTCTCGCTCAACCACCCGCATGTGGTCCGCCTGGAAAGCCGTATCGGTGGCGCCGAAGGCCACGGTGCGGTCAGCATCCGCGATCTGGTCCGCAACAGCCTGCGCATGCGCCCCGATCGCATCGTGGTGGGCGAGGTGCGCGGCGCCGAGGTCCTGGAAATGCTGCAGGCAATGAACACCGGCCACGACGGCTCGATGGCCACCATCCACGCCAACTCACCGCGCGACTGCCTGTACCGGATCGAGATGCTGGCCGGCTTTGCCGGCTTCCAGGGCAGCGAGGACAGCCTGCGCCGGCAGATCGCCAGTGCCATCGACTTCATCGTGCAGATCTCGCGCTTGGGCAGCGGGCGCCGCGTGCTGGTATCGATCACCGAGATTACCGGTGTCAGCGACAACCTGATCACCACCCAGGAAATGTTCCGCCACGAGCTGCAGATCGACGGCAACGGCAAAGAGATCGATCGCTGGGTCGGGCTGGGCTTCCATCCGCACTCACACAAGCTGGAGCCGTTCCGCCAACAACTGCGCGAATCGCTCTACGGAGACTTCTGAGCATGGGAACCGGCGCGCTGCTGGGCATGTTGAGCATCATCGCGGTGCTGCTGGCGCTGGCAGCCTGGCTGTGGGGCACGGCCAGCAGCCGTGAACAACGCCAGGTTTCAATGCGGCACGCCGAGCAGCAGCTTTCGCGCGGAAGCGCCACGGGCGGAGCACCCGCCGGGCCGTCCGTCACCGCTGCCAACGATCCGGCGCGGCCCGCCAGCACCGGGCGCCGCGTGCTGCCGCTGGATGGCCTGCTGCAGCGCGCAGGGCTGCAGACCGGCTGGAAAATTCCCATCATGCTGCTGGTACCGGGGCTGGTACTGTCGGTGGTGGCGATGCTGCGGCTGGGCACCGCATGGATGTTTCCGCTGACCCTGCTGCTGTACCTGCTTGGCTGCTGGCTGTGGGTGATGCGGCGGACCACGAAGCTGCGTGCGCAACTGCTGCATCAGCTGCCGGACTTCCTCGACAACCTGGTGCGGCTGACGGCACTGGGCAACAGCCTGCAGGCCGCGTTCCAGGTTGCTTCGATGCAGACCAGCGCGCCGTTGCGCGGGCTGCTGGACACTACGGTGCGCTTTGCGCGCAGTGGCATGGAGCTGGACCGTGCACTCGCACAGGCCTCGCATCCCTATCGCATGGATGTGTTGAAGGTGTTGTCGGTGGTGATCGGTGTCAGCGTGCGCATCGGCGGGCGCTCCGACCAGATCCTGCAGCGCATGGGCGATTTCATGCGCGATCTGGAACAGGCCCAGCAGGAGCTTGCGGCAACGACCTCGGAGACGCGCATGTCAGCCTGGGTGCTGGGCCTGCTGCCACCGGCCTGCGCGGTGCTGATGGCGATCGCCAGCCCGGACTTCTTCCAGCCGGTGCTGCACGATCCGCTTGGCCACAAGATCCTGCTGCTTGCACTGGGCATGGAGCTTGTCGGTGGCTTCCTGCTGTATCGCCTGGCCAAATCGCTATGAACCACCCCCGCCCCGCCGGAGACGACCGATGAGCGCCAGCGCCTGGTTCGCCCTCTCCCTGCTCGTACTGGCTGCAGGTATCGCCCTGCTGGGTATCGGCGGCTGGGTACGCAGCCATCGTGAGCAGCGTACAACGGCCACGTTGAAGACCGCCCTGCAGCCGCGCGAGGCGTCCCGTGACCCCGAACCTGCACGGCACGATTCGCTGGGCTGGCTCGAACGCTTCGGCCGTGCCCTCAGCGGCGGCCGCCTGGAAGCGGCATTGCTGGCCAATGAAGACCGGCTGCTGTTGGATCTGGCCGGGTGGAACACCCGCCGCGGTACGGCCATCTACCTCGGCCTGCGCCTGCTGCTGGCCGTGCTGGTGCTGGCACTGGTGCTGACATTCAGCAGCGTCACCGGGCTGGCCAGGATCATGGTGATCATCGGCGCCTTGGCCGCTGGCCTGCTGCTGCCCAAGTTCATTCTCTCCTCCTGGGTGAAGCGGCGCCGGCGCGCGGTCGACAACGAGCTGCCGCTGCTGATCGACCTGCTGCGCCTGCTGCAGGGCGTGGGCTTCAGCATGGACCAGAGCCTGCAGACGCTCGGCGACAAGCTGCGCGATGCATTGCCGGTCCTCGGCGGCGAGCTGCAGGAGGCCAACGTCGCCTATACCCATGGCCGCACGCGCGCGCAGTCGCTGCGCCGGCTGAGCGAGGTCTATGCAGACGATGACCTGACCAGCCTGATGCAGCTGATCCTGCAGGTGCACGCCCATGGCGGCGCGGTGCAGGAGCCGCTGCGGCAGTTCAGCATCCGCCTGCGCGAACAGCGTCGCAACACGCTGAAGGAAAAGGTCGGCAAGCTCTCGGTGAAGATGACCGTGGTGATGATGCTGACCCTGCTGCCAGCGCTGATGCTGGTCCTTGCCGGCCCGGCGCTGGTCGCGCTGGCCACTACCATGTCCAAGATGGGGTCCCCCTGATGCCTGCCCTGCGCACTTCCTGCCTGATTGTTGCCCTGGCCGCCGTTGCCGGCGCCAGCGGCTGTGCATCGACCACACCGAAGTACCTGCGCGCGCCCAGCCTGGCCGCGCCCGAACCGGCGCCGCAGGACAGCCGCAATGCCTACCTGGAGCTGATCGAACGCATGCAGCAGCAAGGCGCATGGTATGCCTCGCTCGCCCACGTCGACGCCTTCCGTCAGCGCTACGGCGATCCGCCGGCATTGCGTCTGCTGCAGGCCGACGCGCTGCGCGAGACCGGCCAGGCCGATGCTGCGATCGCCCTGTACCGCGATCTTTCCAGTGGTCCCCAGGCCGCCGCGGCCGCACATGGCCTGGGCCTGATTGCCGCGCGCCGCGACGACGACGCCGGCAGTGAGCAGGCACTGGCGCGGGCGACCGAACTGCAGCCATTGAATACAAGCTATCTCGGCGACCTCGGCTATGCGCGGCTGCGCGCCGGGCAGTTCGAGCGCGCGCGCGAACCCCTGGCCAAGGCGCTGGAGCTGTCGCCGGGCAATGCCAAGGCCACTGCCAACCTCGCGCTGTGGGCGGTGCTGCGTGGCGACACCACCACCGCCGAACGCCTCGCCCAGCAGGCCAACCTCAACGACGAGACCCGGCTCAGCATCCAGCAGCAGGCGGCGCAGATCCGTGCCCGCCTGCAGCAACGCCAGGCCGCATCGGCCGCTGCCGCAGCCGTGCCGGCCACTGCGCGTGCTCTCGCCAGAGATGCCGTCGGCAACCCGCCCGCCGCCACGCGACTGGCGGCGGAACCACGCCGCGACAGCCGCGACGAACGCGATCCGCAGCGCCTGCCGCCCTCGATGCTGGAACGCTTCAGTACCTCCGACCACCCGAACGGGAACACACCATGACCGCGACGCCCCTGACCCGACGCCTGCTGCCCGTTCTGATCTGCCTGTTACCGGCCACTGCCGTGCAGGCGCAGCAACAGCCGCTGACCGGTCAGATGCTTGGCGGCAGCACGCCGGCTGTGCCGACGCCGCAGCCGCTGCAGTCCGAGTCACTGGCCACCGTGGACCTGATGGCCCCGCCAACACCGGTGCCGCAGGCGGCGCCCGCAGCAGTGGCCATCACCGATGGCAATGCTGCAGCCGCGCGACCCGACCGCAGCCAGATCGGCGATACCACGCGCAACCTGTTCCGCCTGCAGGCATCGGGGCAACAGGCCGGGCAGCACCTGCCGATCCTCGGCGACCAGGCGACGCTGAGCTACGCCCGCTACATGAAGAGCTTCGAACACGAGATCCCGGACTTCTTTGAAACCGATGTCGCCAAGTCCAAGGGATCATCCTCATCCGGACGCTGAGGTAGGCCATGAAACGCCCACGCCAGTTCAGTTTCAGCCGCCCACGGGGCGGCATGTCGATCACCATGATGCTGGTCATGCTGGCGTTGCTGGCGATGCTGGGCCTGATCGAGATCGGTTACCTGTTCTGGGCCAAGCGCGATGCGCAGAAAGTCGCTGATCTGGCCGCACTGGCGGGAGCGCAACGGCTGGAGCTGTGCACCTCGGACAACAGCGACAACAGTGCTGCGCGGCAGAGCGCACTCACCCAGAACAGGTTCGCTGGGAGCCTGGAAATCCGTTGCGGAAACTGGAACGTGACCCGGGCCACCGAGGGGCACTTCAGCCCGGCCGTCGATGCTGCGAATCAACGCAACGCCGTTCGTGTCATCACCCGCCGCGCGGTGCTTCCCTTCTTCGGGCAGAACAGCAGCCTGCCGACCGTGACCGCCCAGGCCGTGGCGCGCCGTGCAGAGCCCACGGCGGTTTTCAGTGTCGGCTCGCAACTGCTCCGCATCAACGGCAACACGCCACTGGGAAATGTCCTGAAACTGGTGGGTGCCGACCTCGACAAGACCACCCTGCTCGGCTACGACGGCCTTGCACAGGCGCATATCACCCCGAACGGACTGCTGCAGGCACTGGGCATTCCGATCGACGTCAACATGGGCGTGGCCGAGTTCAACAATCTGCTGGCGGGCCGCAAGGTCAAGCTGGGCAAGATCCTTCAGGCGACCGTTGACCTGCTCACCCAGCAGGGCGTTGCCCACGTGGACCTGAGTGCGCTGGAGAATGCCCTGGTCGTGCAGGGCATCGACCTCAAGCAGCTGGAGGTGAAACTCGGCTCCGATGACAGCGGCGGCGGCTTGTTCGCACGCGTGGTCGCGCCGGATGGAACGATTTCCAGCGCGCTGCAGGCCGATGTCAATGTGCTGGACCTTATAGGGACCAGCATCAGCATAGCCAATGGCGGCCGTGCGGTCTCGGTCAATGACCTCAACCTGTTGGGCCTGGTCAATGCGAAAGCCGCCGTGGTGGAGCCGCCGTCGATCGCCATCGGAGGCATTGGCTCGCGCGCCTACAACGCGCAGATCCGCGTCTTCCTCGACATCGACACCAACAACATCCCCGTTGCAGGCGGCGTACTTTCCCTGCTGGGCATCCGCCTGAAGCTGCCGGTCCATGCAGACGTGACCAATGCAATGGCGACCCTGACCAGCCTGCAATGTGGCAGCACGCCTCCCACGGCGACGATCAAGGTCGAGTCCTCCGTGCTGCGCGCCTGCGTCGGCAAGGTGGCCGACAGCGAGCGGTTTTCCAAGCAGAATGTCTGTGGCGACACCCTGCAGAAGGAACAGATGCTGACACTGCTCGGCGCCCCGTTGATCAATGACAGCATCAAGGTCAATACGCTGACCGACACGCAAAGCCTCACCCTCCCCGCCGGCGCGACCGGTTCAACCCAGGTCAACTCCCTGGAGGTGGGCACCGCCGTGTCTGAACTGGTCAGCGAACTGCTGCGCGTACTGTCCGGGGTGCTCGATCCTCGCGACGATGGCATGAGCCAGGGCTCGACCGCAGCGCAGTTGGCCGATCGCTACCTGAAAGCAGCCAACGTTGGTCGCAAGCGATACGATGTCGACGCAACCATCAAGCTGCTGGAATTCGGAGACAGTACGCAGGGATTGAAACCACTGGGAAACTGGGACATCACCAAAGGGGTACCGACCAGCTGTGTGCTGGTGACCTGCATGGTCGACGGCAAGGTCTGGCAAGGATTCCGCAACGCAGTGACCGGGGTTGGCTCGGGGCTCCTCGATGGCGTCCTGGGAGCGCTTGTGGGTGGGCTGCTGGTCAAGCAGTGCAACAGCCTGATCGGCGCCCTGGATGACACCACCTACAACAATTGCATGAAGTACAACCTGACTTCCTACCTGCAGACCGCCGATGCCGGCTTCCTGGACCAGTTCGCCGGCGACGGCGTCACCGCCCCCGGCAATGGCCCGGTCAGTTGTTCGGGCCTGCTGTGCTTCCTGCTGAAGCCCGCCCTGGACGTCCTGAAGCCGCTGCTCAACAGTGTCGGCTCGCTGCTGCGCTCACTGCTTGCCCAGGTACTGGGCCTGGAACTGGGCCGTACGGATGTGCATGTCCAGTCCATCCAGTGCACGCCCGCACAACTGGTCTACTGACCCGTGACGGGCGCCCTTGGCGGCGCCCGCGCACATGCTAGACTCCCGGCGGGGAACCACCTTCATCTCAACCCACACTCATCCGTGGATGGTCTAGACATGCGAGAAACTTCAGGGGGCGCGGTCTTCGCCCGGCACGCGCGCGGCGCGGCACTGCTGGCCGTGGCCATGATGCTGGTGGCACCGGCGGCGATGGCTGCCCGTAGCGACCGCGAAGCAGCCGCAGAGCCGGCCGCACGTACCGCACCGGTGGTGCGCAACACCGTTGACGAGCTCAAGCAGCTGATGGATGCCCGCCAGCTGACCGAGCTGCGCACCACCTACAACGGCAATTACGGCGCCAGCCTGCTGTTCAATGCCAACACCCTGACCTACTACGTCGCCCTGTTCCAGGAGAAGAATTTCTGGCGGGTGATCAAGACCGATGCCGTCGACAACGCCGAGCGTGTCTACCGCACCTTCGCGCAGCAGTCCGAGCAGCTGGCCCAGGTCTACATCGACACCACCCGCCTGGAGGCCGGCAAGCGCTATACCGAGCGCCTGGTGGCCTACAACGAGGAACGCCTGCGCGCCCTGCAGCAGGAAATGGAACAGCAGCAGGCACAGTCGGCCCAGGTCAGCGCCGCTCTTCAGCAGGCCCAGCAGCAGGCGGTCAGCCTGAGCAGCGACGTGCAGAGCACCAACAGCCAGTTGGATTCCCTGCAGCGCCGCATCCAGATCCTGCAGGCCGAACAGGGCAACCCGGAGCTGAGCCTTCCCAAGCCGGACAGCGTGCCCTCGCCGGCACCGGCGGCTGCCAGCGACGGTCGCTGAGGTCCAGCACCTCGCATCCTGTCCAACGGCGCCTGCGGGCGCCGTTGTCGTTTCCGGCACCATTTCGTTTCAGCGGCACGCCTCATGCACGGCATCGTCCAGTTGCCGGCGCTGCACGAAGTCCATGCGCTTGCCATTGGCCAGCACCTTTGCGCGTTGCTGCCGCGCGCGCTCACAGGCGGCAGGATCCGCGCTGATCGATATCAGTGCAGCCCGCGCACGCGCCTGCCGTACCACACGCGGACGGCTTGAGGCTGGGCTCGCCGCCTTGGCCATGGTTGCACCCGTTGAGGCCGGCTCCGCCGGCACCTCCCAGCGCCATTCCGCATGCCCCTGGCACGGCGTCTGCTGGTAGACCGGATGCGGCCCGTCCACGCATTTGTAGACGTTGGTCTGAGCGTGCGCGCCCGCGGCCAGCAGCAGGCACAACAGCGGACTCCAATACGCATTCAACATCGCAGGCTCCTCAGCAGGGCTACCGCCATCCTCAATGCCGGAACGGCTTCGTGCCAGAGCGATATGCGTCACATCCGGTGTAATCCAGCACAGCCGTGCAAGTCGCCGGCCTGGCGCTGCGCTGTACTGCCGGAGGCACCGGCACAACTGCCAGTGCCTTCCCTCCCTTCCGCCAAGGAAACCGCAATGAGCAACTTCGTCACCGTCGCCGACGGCGCCCGCATCTTCTACAAGGATTGGGGTACCGGCCAGCCGATCGTGTTCGCCCACGGCTGGCCGCTGTCGTCCGATGCCTGGGACCCGCAGATGCTGTTCATGGGCCAGAACGGCTTCCGCGTGATCGCTCACGACCGTCGCAGCCACGGCCGCTCCAGCCAGACCTGGGACGGCAACGACATGGACACCTACGCCGATGACCTGGCCGCAGTGATCGAAGCACTGGACCTGAAGGATGCGATCCTGGTCGGCCATTCCACCGGTGGCGGCGAAGTGGCCCACTACATCGGCCGCCACGGCAGCAAGCGCGTGGCCAAGGTGGTGCTGGTCGGCGCGGTGCCGCCGCTGATGCTGAAGACCGAAGCCAACCCGGCCGGCACCCCGTTGGAAGTCTTCGACGGCATCCGCAAGGGCACCGGCGGCGACCGCTCGCAGTTCTTCAAGGACCTGACCACGCCGTTCTTCGGCGCCAACCGCGACGGCAACACCGTTACCCAGGGCATGCGTGATGTGTTCTGGCTGCAGGGCATGCTCGGTGGCGTCAAGGGTCAGTACGACTGCGTGCACGAGTTCTCGGAAGTGGACTACACCGAGGACCTGAAGAAGATCGATGTGCCGGCGCTGGTCGTGCACGGTGATGACGACCAGATCGTGCCGTTCGATGCCTCGGCCAAGCTGTCCTCGCAGATCATCAAGGACGCCGAGTTGAAGGTGTACCCCGGTGCGCCGCACGGCCTGACCGTTACCCACGCCGACCAGTTCAACGCCGACCTGCTGGCGTTCGCGCGTAAGTGATTCACCGCGGCGGCGCTACCCAGCGCCGCCGCACAAAAAAGGGGACGGAGGGGATCAAGTCGTTTGTGCACAAACGACTTGATCCCCTCCGTCCCCTTTTTGTCAGATGTCGCTGTGGTGGTGCGGGACCCCGGTCTTCGGCAGCGGGTCATGCCCACCCACGAAGTGGCGTACCACCGGTGCGCGCTCACCGCGATGCAGTTCCCGCAGCACTTCCTGGATCGCCTTGTCGTCGGCGGTGATGCGCTCGTGCTGGCGCAGGTGCTCCAGCCACGACGGGGTCACGAAATACTCCAGGTGGATGCCCGGGCTGGCCACATCCTCGACCACGCCCCAGACCACGGCACCATCGCGGCGGCGGATCGTGCCCAGCGCGCGCATCTGCGCCTGGAACGCGGCACGATCAGCGTCGTCGATACGGTACTCGATGGTGACCAGCACCGGGCCGCGATCGTTCGACACCGGCACCGACAGCTCTGGTGCCGGCCAGTGCCCGGCCGGACGCAGGTTCAGGTCTTCGGTACCGGCGATGCGCACGCGCCACACCAGCAATCCGCCGATCACCGCACCTGCGGCAGCCACCAGCAACGCCAGCTCCGGCGAGGTACGCTGAGCCAGCGCACCCCAGCTCAGGCCACCGGCCGCCATGCCGGCGGAGAACACCATGATGTACAGCGCCAGTGCACGCGCGCGTACCCACGCTGGTACCGCGGTCTGGGCGGCAATCTGCAGTGACGACAGCACGGTGATCCAGGCAAAACCGTTGATCAGCATCACCAATGGCAGCACGTACCAGCTGCGGGTCAGCGCCAGCCCGACCAGGCTCAGCGCAAGTGAGAGCGTGGCCAGCAGCACCAGCAGGTCGCGATCCATCTGCGCGCGCAGCTTCGGCAGCAGCAAGGCACCGCCCACTGCACCGATACCGATGCAGCCCAGCAGCATGCCGTACTGCCCGGCCCCACCGTGCATCTGCCCACGCACCACCACCGGCAGCAACGCGTTCATCGCCGCGGCAAAGAAAAAGAAGCCGACCGACTTGATCAGCACGGCCTGCAGGCGTCCGGCACGGCTGGCATAACGCAGGCCCGCCTTCAGCCCTGCGCCAAAACCCTCCGGCGGCAGGCTCGACTGCTTCGGGTCGCGCTTCCAGCCCCACACCACGAACAGCATCGCGGCGAAGGTGATGGCGTTGAAGCCGAACGCCCAGACCGCACCCAGCTGCGCCACGATCACACCGCCGATGGCGGGGCCGATCGAGCGCGCGATGTTGATGCCGATCGAGTTCAGCGCCACCGCTGAGGCCAGCATCGGCTGCGGCACCAGTTCGGACACGATCGCGGCCTGCGCCGGCATCGCCATCGCCGCGCCGCAGCCCATGCAGAAAGTCAGCAGCACCAGCAGCTGCGGGGTGAGCATGTCCATCGCGGTAAGTGTCGCCATTATCGCGGCGACCAGCAGCATCCAGCCCTGGGTCGCCAGCAGGTACCTGCGGCGATCGACGATGTCGGCCAGCGTTCCGGCGGCCAGCGCCAGCAGCACGATCGGCACGGTGGTGGCCGACTGCACCAGGGCAACCATCAACGGCGAGCCGGTACGCTCGGCCATCACCCAGGCGGCGGCCACGTCATTGACCCAGGTGCCGATGTTGCTGGCCAGGATTGCCAGCCAGATCGAACGGAACATCCGGATCTTCAGCGGGGACCAGGCACCTGCGGCCTGTGCGGGGGGTTGCGACGCGGTTGCGTTCACCATTGCCATGCTCCAACGATCGAGGCAAACAGCGTGTCCTGGCCACCGGCCTGCTTCAGCGCAGGACCCGCATCGATCCAGGCCAGCTGCAGCTGCCATTGCCAGTGTTCGCTGGCCTGCCAGCGGGTTTCGGATTTGTATTGGGTGCCTATCAGGCGTGCACCTCCGGCCGTGCCGGGCAAGGCCACCAGGGGTGCCGGCGTGGTGTACACCGCATCGGCACGACGATGCTTCCAGGCCATCTGTACGCCCAGCTCCGTCGTCACCGCGTCGTGCAGGCGGAGGGTCAGGGTCGGCTGGACGTCCATCAGGTTGGCCGGGGCCAGCAGGCTGGCCTCGCTGAAGTAGGCCGATTTCGGGAACAGTGCATTGAAGGTTCCCAGGCGGCCGTCATGCAGATTGCCATCGCCACTGGCGATGTCCGCCTTAAGTCCCAACCGCGGTTGCAGCGGCAGGTCCGTCCAGCGCCAGCCGGTGTCGGTGGCCAGCGTCCAGGCGCGGATGTCGAGCGTAGCTGCCGAGGTGCGCAGTTCACCGCCCTGCGCCACCAGTTCACTGTTCCAGTCCAGTGAACCGGACTGGCCGAACCAGCGCGCACCCACGGTCTGCCGCCGTTCGATGCCGAAACCCGCCGAGAAGCGTGCTCCTTCCCGGCGGTAGTCCAGCAGGTACAGATCCCACTGTCCTGCGCCCTGCCCGCGTGCCGTGGTGGCATAGGCACCCCACAGGTGGGCACCGTGTTCGCCATGATCATCGAAGGCTCCCGGCCGGTTCTGCACCGGCCGCAGCGCCATCAGGTCAAGCGTGCCGAGGCGGCCCTTCCAACCCAGGCGCGCACCATCGAAGGCCAGGCGGATATTCGGCCCATCGCGCACCGACAGCAGCCGCGAGCTGCCATAGCCGGCTTCCTGCCGGCCCAGTTGCAGGTGGAAGCTGCCACGCTGCCAGCGCCAGTACGCCTGCTGCACGTCCAGCGCGCTGCGGTCGGTGCGGCCTGGGCCGCCTGCCTTGCCATTCTCGGCATGCACGCCCAGCTGCAGCTTCGCCTGCCAGCTGTCCTCCGCATAGGTGGCCGAGGCCAGCGCGCGCAGCAGGCCGTAGCCATCTTCACTGCCACCGATGCCGAACCGGGTCGGGTCGTAGTACAGGCCACGCAGGCGCAGCGAGGCGTCCCACCGCAATTGGCCGTCGCCGGCGCCAGAGCAATGGCCACCCTCGCAGGCCAGCGCCAGCGATGGCACGGCCAGCAGCGCCAGGCTCAGAACGCGAAGCACGAACATCCCATCGCGCCCCAGAACGCGGCCAGGTCATCGGTGGGCGCCGCATGTTGCGCGGCATGACCGTGAGCACCATGCGTACTGCAGGCCACGCCGTGATGGTGGCGATGGGCGGCGGCCAACCCGGTGGCAGCACCGCCGACATGGTAGCCACCGAACCTGTTGACCGGCGACCAGTTGGGCATCGCCGGCGGCAGCTGCGGCGCCAGCCCGGCGTAGTCGCCGTCGGCATGCACGATGCGGCCACCGACCACGGTCAGCACGCTGGTGATGTCGGCGATCTGCGCATCGTCGACGCGGAAGAAGTCGGCCGAGAGCAGGATGAAGTCGGCCAGCTGGCCGGCTTTCAGCGTGCCCTTCACGGCCTCGTCGCCGGAGAACCAGGCGCTGCCCTGGGTCCACAGGCGCAGCGCCTGTTCGCGCTCCAGCAGATTCTCGTCGCCATACAGGGCCAGGCCACCGACGGTACGCCCGGTCACCAGCCACGACAGCGCCACCCATGGGTTGTAGCTGGCCACGCGGGTGGCGTCGGTACCGGCACCGACCGGCACGCCTTCGGCCAGCATGCGCTTGACCGGCGGCGTATGCCGCGCGGCCTGCACGCCATAGTGCTCGACGAAGGCTTCGCCCTGGTAGGCCATGCGGTGCTGCACGGCGATGCCGCCACCCAGCGCGCGGATGCGCTCGATGTTGCGCGGGGTGATGGTCTCGGCGTGGTCGATGAACCAGTGCAGGCCATCGAACGGCACCTCACGGTTCACCTGTTCGTAGACATCGAGAATGCGGCTGATGCTCTCGTCGTAGGTGGCGTGGATGCGGAACGGCCAACGCTTCTCGACCAGCAGCTTCACCACGTCGTGCAGTTCCGGCTCCAGTTCTGGTGGCAGCTCCGGTCGCGGTTCGTTGAACAACTCGAAGTCGGCCGCGGAGAACACCAGCATCTCGCCGGCACCGTTGTGGCGCAGCAAGTCATCGCCCTGGCGCGGCTGCAGGATCTCGCTCCAGCCACGGAAGTCATCCACTTCCTTGCCCTTGTTCTGGGTGAACAGGTTGTAGGCGATGCGCACTGTCAGCTGGTCATCGCGGTGCAGCTGCTCGATGACCTGGTAGTCCTCGGGATAGTTCTGGAAGCCGCCGCCGGCGTCGATCACCGAGGTGATGCCGAGCCGGTTCAGTTCGCGCATGAAGTGGCGCGTCGAGTTCGCCTGGTACTCGATCGGCAGACGCGGGCCCTTGGCCAGCGTGGCGTACAGGATCAGCGCATTGGGCTTGGCCAGCAGCAGCCCGGTCGGGTTGCCCAGCGAATCACGCACGATCTGGCCACCCGGCGGATCCGGCGTGTCCTTGCTGTAGCCGCACGCGCGCAGCGCGGCGCGGTTGAGCAGTGCGCGGTCGTACAGGTGCAGCAGGAACACCGGGGTATCCGGCGCGATGTCATTGATCTCCTGCAGCGTCGGCAGGCGCTTCTCGTTGAACTGCGCGGCAGTGAAGCCACCGACCACGCGTACCCACTGCGGTGCGGGCGTGCGGTCGACCTGGGCCTTCAGCATGTCCAGGGCGTCGCCCAGCGAGCGCAGGCCGTCCCAGCGCAGTTCCAGGTTGTAGTTCAGGCCACCGCGGATCAGGTGGGTGTGGCTGTCGTTGAGGCCGGGCAGCAGGCGCCGGCCCTGTGCGTCGATCAGGGTCGCTTCATTGCCCCAGCCGCGCATGATCTCCTCATCGCTGCCGACGGCGACGATGCGTCCTTGCTGCACAGCCAGCGCCTGCGCATGCGGCTGCTGCGGGTCGAGGGTGGTGATGCGGGCATTGCGGATGACCAGCGTGCTCATGCGACGCTCCTTGGAAGTGGAATCGAGTGCAGCACCGGCGCGACCGGCCAGGCTGAGCGCAACAGCGGCACCGCTGGCCAGCACCACGTTGCGGCGGCCGTGATCGAGTGGATCGTGACTCATGCGAGGTCTCCCGGAAGTCGGTGGACGTCCAGCGCCCAGGTGCCGGGCCCGGCCAGCGCGATGGCCAGCAGTACCGTTGTCCACATCAACGGGTACTCACTGCCACCGCGCATCCAGAACCATCCCCTGGGCAGGGCCAACAGGACGGTGAAGCCGATGAAAGCGGCCGCCGCAAGCGCGGCGATACGGGTCTGCCATCCCAGCAGCACGGCCAGCCCGGACAGCACCTGCAACAGGGCCAGCAACAGTGGCAAAGGTGCCACCGCTGGCAGCCCGAAGCCGCGCAGCTCGGTGGCGAAACCAGAGAGCCCCGGACCGCCGAACCAGCCGAACAGCTTGCCCAGCGCGTGCGGCAGCAGGAAGCCTCCAGCCGCCACGCGCAGCATCAGCAGGGCCAGGTCGAGGCCATGGCCAGCCAGCATGCTCAGTGCCCGCCTTCCTGCGCGCCGAACATGCGCTTGGCGTACTGGATGCCGATGCCATAGCCACCCGCGTGATCGCGCGCGATGCCGGTGGTCAGGTCGTAGGTTTCCCCGCGTGCCCAGTCGCGCTGCAGTTCGAGCAGGTACTGCACGCTGGTCATCGGCACCGCGCCGGCCTGCACCATGCGGGTGATCGCACGCTCGTGCGCTTCTTCGCTGACATCACCACAGGCATCGGTGATCACATATACCTCGAAGCCCTGCGCCAGTGCCGACAGCGCCGGGCCGACGATGCAGACGCTGGTCCACAGGCCGGCCATCACCAGCCGGCGCTTGCCGATACGGTTGATCTCGTCGATCACCGGCTGGTCTTCCCAGGTATTCATCGAGGTGCGGTCGAACACCGTCTGGCCCGGGAAGATCTGCGGCAGTTCGGGGAACATCGGGCCGGAGAACGAGGCTTCCGCCACCGTGGTCAGCAGCACCGGCACGTGGAAGCCCTTGGCACCCTTGCTGATCAGCGACACGTTGTTGCGCAGCGCGGAGATGTCGATGGTGTGCGTGGCAAACGCCATCTGCGACTGGAAGTCGATCAGCACCAGGGCGTGGTCGGTCGGCGAAAGCAGCGCCGGGGCGGGAGTGGCGGTGGCAAGGCTCATGGATGGACTCCGTTGGAAACACGATCAAGGGGAAGCAACAGGGCGGCATCGCCGGCGACGTACTGGCCGGGGCTGCAGCCGGTCTCCGCGCGGAAGCTGCGGACGAAATGGCTCTGGTCGAAGAAGCCCAGCTGCTGGGCCAGGCAGGCCATCGGCAACTGCGCACCCGGCAGCAGCTGGCGCGCACGCTCGATGCGGCGGCGACGCACATAGCGCAACGGGCTGGCACCGGTACCGGTACGGAACAGGCGCACCAGATGGAAGCGGCTGACGCAGGCGGCCGCCGCCAGCTCGGTCACCCGCAGCGGCTGCGACAGGTGTTCATCGACATAGCGCAATGCACGCTGCAATGCTGCGACCTGCTGTGGTGCCAGCGACGCAGCGGGGAATTCCTGTGGAGTAACGGTGGCCATCGAGGTCGCCGCGAGGGGGTGGCCCATGGTGCGGGGCGCCTGCACGATGCCCTACCCCCGTCGGTCGAGGCCAGCACCTACCCGAATGGGGGAGGCCGGCGGCCGATCACGCGGCGACCGAACAGCCGTGCGTCCAGCGAATAGGCGCCCGGCCCCAGCACCAGCAGGGCCAGAGGCAGCAGCGCCAGTGGCCAAGGCCCGGGCAGCGTGGACAGACCCACGGCCGCCATCACTGCCGCCAGTGGTGTCAGCACACCAAGTGCGAGCATCGCTACGGCCAGCAGGTACAAGGCCGACCACCAGCCGCCTGGCATACCGGGCCCGCAAAGAGCGGCCGCAACGCACAGCCGCAGCCACAGCAGGCCGAGGCCCGGGCCACGGTCGGGAAACATCACGAACAGGCGCTGCATGACCGGGCTCCACGGGGCATGCCGGCGTGATATCGGAACGGACCGCGTGCCGCCTACCCCGTTCGGGTCACCCTGGCCTGCCCCGCACCTGCCAGAATGCGCACCATGCGTGGCCGCCCCTTCCCGTTCCTGCGTCGCCTACCGGCGCTGCTGACGTGCCTGCTGTTGATGACCGCCCTGCCCGCGCTCGCCGTGCAGCGTCCCGCCCTGAGCAGCGGACTGCCCGGCTACGAGCACACCGCATGGCGGGTCGGCCAGGGTGCGCCTGGCGATATATGGGACATTGCGCAGGACCGTGATGGACTGCTGTGGCTGGCGACCGGTTCTGGCCTGTACCGCTTCGACGGCCGCCGTTTTGAACGCCAGGCGCCACCACCGGGCAGCAGCTTCCCGTCCACCAACATGGTCACCCTGGCAGTCGGGCGCGATGACGCAATGTGGATCGGCTACTTCCAGGCCGGCATCAGCCAACTCGCACGCGGCCAACTGCACAACTACGGTCGGCAACAGGGCGTACCGGTCGGCGTGGTGCCGCACTTCAGCCAGGACCGCGAGGGCCGCCTCTGGGCAGCGATCAATGGTGGACTGCGCTGGTTCGATGGCCGGCGCTGGCAACGCCCGCCGGCCTCCACCGGGCTGCCGGAACACCGCGTGCAATGGGTGTTGCATGACAGCCGTGGCACGTTCTGGGTACTGGCGGATCTGAAGATATGGATGCGCGGACCCCACCAGGCGGTCTTCATTGATACCGGCATCGCCGTCTCGCAGATGGCAACACTGGTGGAGAACCCGCAGGGTGAGGTGTGGCTGGCCGACCGCGTCCGTGGCGCCTCGCCACTGGCAAACGCACATGGTCTGCTGACCGGGCCCGAACGTGAGGCGAGGCGCCTGCCCGACCTGGTCGCTGCCCGCATGCAGTTCACCACCGACGGCGCGCTGTGGGCGACGATGAGCCCGCATGGAGGCGTCGCCCGGGTCACGTTCGACGGCACCCGAGCCGTGCGCATGGAGCGCTTCGATTCACCGCATGGCCTGACGGCCACCTCGGCGGTGCCGATCATCGCCGACCGCGAAGGCAACCTCTGGGTAGGTACCAATCTTGGCCTTAACCGCTTCCGCGCGCGCAGCGTGCACACCCTGGCGGTCGGCCCCAGTGATCCCTACCGCTCGCTGGTGCGCACCACTGACGGACGGGTGTACGGCTACGGTGAAGACCTCAAGCCCTACGACCTGCGGCGGTCCCTGCTGGAAGGCAGCGCCGCACAGCTGCAGGCCGCAGCGCGGCAGGCACCTGCGCCGATCTGGCAGTTCGATTGGGTCAATCTGGCGCGCACTGTCGAAGGCCGTACCACGCTGATTCCGCTGCCCGCGCCGTTCACCGGGCAGCCGCTGCACGCCCTGCTGTTTCCCGACGAGACGCAGGCCTGGGTATGCACGGGCGAACGCGGTGTGCTGCATTACCGGGACGAGCAATGGCAGCGGGCGAGTCGCCTGCCCGAGCAGGCCTGCTCCTCCCTGGCGCTGGACGCCCATGGCCAGCTGCTGCTCGGCTACGCCGATGGTCGCGTGCGCCGGATGGGCACCACGACCATCGATGCCTTCGGCGCAGCGCAGGGCCTTTCGGTAGGGCCGGTGACCGCCCTGCTGCAGCATCAGGACCTGCTGCTGGTAGCCGGCGAAGCCGGACTCGCCGCACGCATCGGCGAGGGGCCCTTCGTTGCAGTGCGCACCGACATGGCCGGCGTCCTCGAAGGCATCACCGGCATGGTCGCCGATGCGGGCGGGCATCTGTGGCTCAATGGCAGCCGTGGCCTGGTGCGTCTTGAGAGCAGCCTGTTGCGCCGAGCAATGCAGGCAGGGCAGCAGGTGACGCCCCGCTTGTTCGATGCGGTGGATGGCATGCCCGGCATTGCCCTGCAGAGCGGGCCGATCGCCACCGCCACGCTGGCCGACGACGGTCTTCTGTGGCTGGCGACCAACCAAGGCCTGGCCTGGCTGGACACCAAGCGTTCGCACGTCAACACACTGGCACCCAGCGTTCGCATCGGCGACGTGCTGTATGGCAGCGAACAGCAACCACTGCGGGACGGCCTGCGCCTGCCGGCCGGCACCAGCCAGCTGCAGATCGACTACGTGGCGCTTTCACTGGCCCGCCCGGAGCGCAACCGCTATCGCTATCGACTCTCCGGCGTCGATGACGGCTGGCAGGACGCAGGCAGCAGCACCCGCGCCTATTACACCAACCTGGCGCCGGGAAGCTATCGCTTCGACGTGGAAGCCGCCAATGAGGACGGCATCTGGAGCACGGTCCCGGCCAGCCGCAGCTTCCGCATCGCGCCCACCTTCATCCAGACCGTGTGGTTCAAGCTGCTGTGCGTGGCCGCCGTGCTGGCGCTGCTCGTACTGGCCGTGCGCATCCGAAGTGGCCAGCTCGCCGCGCTGTTCCGTGCGCGCCTGCAGGAACGCAACGGCGAGCGCGAGCGCATCGCGCGCGACCTGCACGACACCCTGCTGCAGGGTAGCCAGGGCCTGATCCTGCGCCTGCATGCAATCAGCCAGTCCGCGCAGACGCCAGAAGCAGTGCGCGGCCAGCTGGAGTCGGCGATGCAGCTGGCCGAGCGCAATCTGGCCGAGGGCCGCGAACGCGTCAACGCATTGCGCGACGGCCCTTTCGCCGGCCGCGACCTGGCTTCGGCACTGGCCGATGTGCACGCCGAGTACGCGGGGCATGGCACCAATCCTCTGCGCCTGACCGTTGAGGGCGCGACGCCACCACTACAGGCCGATGCCGCGGAGGAAGTGTTCCTGATTGGTCGCGAGGCCATCCGCAACGCGTTGCGCCACGCCAACGCCAGCGCCATCGAAGTGGAGCTGTCGTACGGCACGCGTTGCTTCCTGCTGCACGTGCGCGACGATGGCGTCGGCATCGCCGACGAGAACGCCGGCCATGGTCATTGGGGCCTGCAGGGCATGCGCGAACGTGCACAGCGCCTCGGTGCGGAACTGCAGCTGTGGACCCGCGCCGGGCTGGGGACCGAAGTCGCGCTGGCGGTTCCCGCCCGGCGCCTGTATCACCGCCGCCCATCGCGTTGGCGCTGGCCCTGGAGTAAAGCAAACCATGACTGAGTCCCCTGCCCCGATCGGCGTGCTGGTGGTCGACGACCACCCGTTGCTGCGTGACGGCCTGGCGGCGCTGCTGGGCGCCCATTCCGACCTGCGCCTGCTCGGCGAAGCCGCCGATGGCGAGGAAGCCATCGCACGCTACCAGCAGCTGCAGCCCGACGTGGTGCTGATGGACCTGCAGATGCCACGCCTGGATGGCGTCGAAGCGATCGTACGGATCCGCGCGATGGACCCGCGTGCGCGCATCATTGTGCTGACCACCTACCGCGGCGATGTACGCGCGGTGCGGGCCCTGCAGGCGGGTGCCAGCGCTTATCTGCTGAAGGACATGCTGCGCCACGAACTGGTCGACACCATCCGCATGGTGGCCGGTGGCCGCCGTGCGCCGATTCCTCCAGCGGTGGCCGCCAGCATCGCCGCGCATGTGATCGAAGACCGCCTGTCACCGCGCGAGACCGAGGTACTGCGGCACGTGGCCAGTGGCCTGTCGAACAAGCGCATCGGCGAACGCATGCAGATTTCCGAGCAGACGGTGAAGGCGCACATGAAGAGCCTGATGGACAAGCTGGGCGTGGGTGATCGCACGCATGCGGTAACCCAGGCGCTGCGCCGCGGCATCATCAGCCTGGACGACAGCGGTCACGATTAGGGGGTTGTTCGGCAGGGCTTGCAGCCCTGCACCCGCGGCAGTGCCGGCCGCTGGCCGGCAACCTCAACAGCAAAAGCAACAGCAAAAGCGTGGAGTCCGTGGGATGGCGGGGCGGTGTCGGAGTGCGGGGACGCTGCAAGTACGTCCCTGTAAGCTTGGCAGCCGCATCCATGCGGCTGACACCCCGCACTCCGACACCGCCCCACCTCTGACAGAACTCCACGGCTGTTGGTAGGTGTCGACCTTGGTCGACACTTCTGTCAGATATCGAAATCAATCTGGGGTCAGATCCGTTCCAACACACCGCAGGAAACTGTCGAAGGCGGGGTGGGTCCGGTTGCGGGGGCGTGAGCGCCATGGGCCCGAGGCATGCCTCGGGCGGGTTGGGCAGGACGCCCAACCCCGGTCTTGCCGTGTGCGCAGGACAGCGCACACGAGCAAGGCGCGACCGAGCCTCCATGGACGGATTCACGGCGTCCCCCGCAACCGGACCCACCCCGCCTACCTACAGGAACCCCGCCGTTGCCGTTGCTGTTGCCGTTGCTGTTGCTGTTGCCTCCAGCAGGTGCAGGGCTGCAAGCCCTGCCGAACACCACCCCTACTTCAAACGCAGCAGCAGGCTGCCGCCCGCACATACCACCGCCAACCAGGCCACGCCGTGCCACCCCCACTGCGCCAGCGCCAGGCTGCCCAGCGCACCACCGGCAGCCATGCCGATGAACATGCCGGTGAACAGCAACGCATTGAGCCGGCTGCGTGCCGGCGGCACCAGGCCATAGACCAGCGTCTGGTGCGCCACCAGCGCCGACTGGAAGCCGAAGTCGAACAGCAGCGCACTCACCACCAGCAGCGGCAGCAGCGCGGCGGCCGGCAGCCAGGACTCGGCCAGCAGCAGGCCGAAGCCCAGCAACGCCACCGCGATCGCCAGCCGCGCCACTGCATGGCAACCCAAGCGATCGGCGAATCGACCCGCAAATGGTGCGGCCAGTGCACCGGCCGCACCCGCAATACCGAACGCACCCGCCGCCGCACTGCCCAGGCCCAGACGAGCATGCAGCATCAGCGCCAGGGTCGACCAGAATGCACTGAAACCCACCGCCAGCAGCGACTGGCTGGCCACCGCACGGCGCAGCTGCGGCTGCTCGCGCCACAACGCCAGCAATGAGCCCAGCAACGCCGGATAGCGCAGCGTGCTGGTCGGTGCGAAACGCGGCAGCGCGCGCGCCATCACCGCACCCATCGCCGCCACCGATACTGCAGCAAGCACAAACTGCGTGCGCCAGCCCCACGCTTCAGCCACCACGCCACTGACCACGCGCGACAACAGGATGCCCAGCAACAAGCCGGTCATCACCCGGCCGACGATCTGCCCGCGCTGCGCATCCGGTGCCAGCACCGCAGCGGCCGGCACGATGTCCTGCGCCAGCGTGGCCATCAGCCCGACCAGCAGGCTGGCCATCAGCAGGCCCGGCAGGTGCCCGGCCATCGCTGCAGCACCCAATGCCAGTGCCAGCAATGCAGATTTCAACAGGATCAGGTTGCGGCGGTCGAACCGGTCACCCAGCGGCGCCAGCAGCAGGATACCCATTGCATAGCCAAGCTGGGTCAGGGTCGGTACCAGGCCAGCGGCGCGCTCACCCGCGCCGAGGTCCTGGGCGATCAGGCCCAGCATCGGCTGGCTGTAATAGAGCGAGGCGACCGAGAAGCCGGCGCCGGCCGCCATTGCCAGCACCAGCGGGGTGGAGGGTGCAGTCGCGGGTGCGGCGGCGACGGACAGCGAAGGGGTAGACATGGGGGAGTCCGGTGGAAGAAGTGGGCGTATCCTGCCCGCATTCGCCCAACGTCTGTAGTAGGCTGAAATACATATCATTCATACGCCCTACGCATGACCGAGCTCACCGCTGGTGCCGATCGCCTGGATCTGCTGCGCACCTTCCTGCGCATCGTCGATGCCGGCAGCCTGTCTGCCGCAGCCGCGCAGCTGGGCACCACCCAGCCAACGGTCAGCCGACGCCTGCAGGCATTGGAGCGGCAGCTCGGCCTGCGCCTGCTGCTGCGCTCCACCCATGGCCTGCAACTGACCGAGGATGGCCTGCGCTGCCAGCGCCATGCGCAACGCGTGGTCGACGAATGGGAGTCGCTGCAGGCCGAACTCCACGGCGAGCCGGAAACACTGCGCGGCCGTCTGCGGGTGATGGTGCCGCATGCATTCGGCCAGGCGCAGCTGCTGCCGACCATGCTCGCATTCCTCGCCCGGCATCCGCAGCTGAGCCTGGAGTGGATCCTTGAAGATCGGCGTCCGGATTTCATTGCAGAAGGCATCGACTGCGCGGTGCGGGTGGGCCCGGTCGACGAACCGCGCATGGTCGCGCTGCCACTGGCCGAAGTACCGCGCATCGTCGTGGCGGCGCCCTCGCTGGTGGACGCCACGGCAGTCAATACGCCGGAGCAGGCGCAGTCACTGCCGTGGATCTCGCTGGTCACCTACTACCGCGAACGACTGCTGCTGCATGACGCGCAGGGGCACGCGCATACCCTTTCGATCAGCCCGCGCCTGCTCAGCGACAACCTGTTCGTGGTGCAGCAGGCCGCATGTGCCGGGCTGGGAGCGGCCGTGGTCTCGGCCTGGCTGGTGGCCGACGACCTCGCACAAGGGCGGCTGGTGCAGCTGCTGCCGGACTGGCAGGCACCGCCACTGCCGGTACACGTGGTATTTCCCGCAGCGCGCCAGCAGCCGCCGCGGCTGCGCGCCTTCATCGATGCGATGAAGGCCGCACTACCGCAGCTGCACGGCATGCGGCCGGCGCCGCGCTAGGTCACCGGCCGCATCATCCACGCATGGCGTGGATCTACTGCTGATCGCGGGTATGGATGCCCGGACGGTAACCGGTAGATCCACGCCATGCGTGGATTCCGCCCCGCCGCACCATCAATTGGCCTTCGTCGCCTCGGCATTCCACGCCGCGACCTTGGCCTTGGTGTCGGCCAGCATCTTGTCCAGCGCGGCGCGGTCATACACGTTGCCGCGCAGGATCACGCTGTCGATCTTCTCGGTGGCAGCGATGTCCTGCAGCGGGTTGGCGGTCAGCAGCACCAGATCGGCGGCCTTGCCCTGCGCGACACCACCGTAACGGTCCATCTGGCCGAACCAGGCCGGGCCGGAACGGGTTGCGGCCGACAGTGCCTGCGGTGCGCTCAGGCCTTCCTTCACGAACAGCTGCAGTTCCTGGTGCAGGGCGATGCCCGGGAAGTTGAACGAGTTGAGGAAGCCCGCATCAGTACCGGCAATGATCGTCACACCCGCTTCCTGCAGCAGCGGCAGCACGGCGGCCACCTGGTGGTACTGCGCGTGGCGCGCTTCGATCTGCGCCGGCGTCGCCTTCGCCGCGCGGTCCACGCGCCACTGGTAGGTCGCGCGCAGGCCCGGGCCGATGTAGGCCAGGTACGGGTCGTTGGCGTGGTCATCCTGGTCGAGGAAGTCGAGGATGCGGCCGCCGTTGAGGGTCGGGGTCACGAATACGCCACGCTTGGCGAAATCACGGTAGGCCCGCATTGCGGTGTCACGGTCGAAGCTAGCGTCGAGGCGGCGGTTGGCTTCGGCACGGTCGATGCGGCCAGCTCCGAAGTCGGCGGCAATCTGCGCCTCGTCCTTGCTGCCGGCCTTGAACGCGTAGTCCAGGTGCTCGATCGAGGCCAGGCCGGCATCGACCGCCTGCTCCACGGTCAGCGCCATCGGGATGTGGCCCGACGCCTTGAATCCGGCCTTGCGCGCGGCACTGGCCGAGTACAGGAACAGTTCCGGCTTCAGCGTGCTGTCGGTGATCTTCACGAAATCGATCTTGTCGTGCTGCAGGCGGGCGATTGCCTTGTCGGCGTCGGCCTCGCTGCCCACTTCGATCGTGCCCTTCCAGACCGGCTTGATGCCTTCGATCTTCGCGCCGGAACTCAGCAGGCGCGGGCCGAACAGGGTGCCCTTGGCGATCTCGCCACGCCACTGCAGCACCTGCTCGGGCAGATCGCCGGAACAGTCACGCACCGTGGTGATGCCATGCGCGATGTACAGCGGCAGCAGTGCCTTGTTCTCTTCGATCAGCGCGGGGCCACCACCGAAGTGCACGTGCATGTCCCACAGCCCCGGGATCAGGTATTTGCCCTTGGCATCGATCTGGCGGGTCGCGCTCCACTGGCTGCGCAGCTGCGCGTCCGGGCCGACAGCGACGATGTCGTCGCCGCGGATCACCACGCTCTGACCAGCCAGGGTACTGGCGTGCTCGACGTCGACCACGGTGGCATTACGGATCAGCAGGTCGGCGCGCTCGGCAGCAGATGCCGACAGCGGCGCCACCACAAGGAGGATGGCAAGGGACAACGGACGGGAACGGAACATGGACAGCATCCTGGTGGGCACGCCCAGCGTGCGGGTGGAAGGGGTTGCGGCTCAGCGCACCGCGCCGTGCTGGCGCAGCAGGGATTCAATTCCGGTATAGCCGCGCTGGCGCGCGTGTGCCAGCGGCGTTACGCCATCGCCGTCGGCCAGCTCCGGGTCGGCACCGGCCTCCAGCAGCAGCTGCACGATCTGCACGTGGCGCACGCCGCCATCGCCGAGCAGGATCGCTTCCAGCAGCGCGGTCCAGTGCAGCCGGTTGACATGGTCCACCGCCACGCCGGCCCGCAGCAGCGTGCGCACAGTGGCGACATGGCCGCGCTCGGCGGCGGGAATCAGCGCGGTGCCGCCATAGCGGTTGGTGCTGCGCAGATCGGCACCATGCGCCAGGGTCATCGCCAGGATCTCATCAAGGCCACGCGAGCCTGCGTACAGGTAGGCGCTGTCCTGCAACGCATCCTTGGCGTTGACGTCGGCACCGGCCTCGATCAGCTCGTGCGCGGCATCCACGTTGTTGCCATGCGTGGCCAGCAGCAGCGCGGTGCGGCCCTGTGCATCGCGCGCCTCCAGCGTGGCGCCCTCCTCGATCGCCTGTCGCACCGCAGCAGCGTCACCGCGACTGGCAGCATCCCGCAGGCGGCCATCGACGTCGGCTTTGGACGTTGCGGTGCAGGCCGGGGTGACCATGGCCAGCAGGCACAACAGCAGCACGCGCGCGAACGGCGCACGCCAGCCAGGGGAACGATGGACGCGCATGACAGTGACTCCTCATGTCCGTCGCCACGGAGCACCGGGCGACGGTAGCAACAGCCGGGCATTGCCGGCCCCTGCCCTGCATGGTAGAAGTCGGCTTGGGTATCCAGAAGTGAAATGTTCAAATGCAAGACAGTGCCAAATCGAATAGAACCCTGTTCGAACTGGACCTGCTGCGGGCGCTGGTGATGGTGGCCGACTGCGGCAGCTTCACCACGGCGGCCACGCGCCTGCATTCGACACAATCCACGGTCAGCCAGAAGGTGCGGCGGCTGGAGGAACTGGCCGGGCATCGCCTGCTCGAGCGCGGCCACCGCGATGTGCACCCCACCGACGCCGGCCACACCCTGCTCGGCTACGCGCGGCGCATGCTCGACCTGAACGAGGAAATGGCCCAGGCACTGGCCGGTGCGACGGTGGAGACCGCCGTCCGCATCGGCGTGCCCGAGGATTTCGTCAACCCGCAGACCACGCGCATGCTGGCCGCTTTCAGCCGCCGCCATCCGCAGGTGAAGCTGGAGATCAGCAGCGGCCTCAGCCGTGACCTGGCGCAGGGCTTCGACCACGGCGAGCTGGACCTGGTGCTGGTCAAGCAGCGCCGCAACAGCCGCCAGGCGGTGCATTGCCGGCGCGAGCCGATGCACTGGATCGACAGCCTGCGCAGCAGCTGCCTGCAGCAGGACCCGCTGCCGCTGGTCACCTTCCCGCCGCGAGGGCTGTACCGCGACGAGATGATCCACGCCGTGGAAGCGCTGGGCCTGCGCTGGCGCATCGCCTTCACCAGTTCGTCGCTCAGTGGCATCCAGGGCGCCGTGGCCGATGGCATCGGCATCAGCCTGCTGCCGCGCCGCGCGGTCAGCCGCGAGCACCGCATCATCGATGGCGAGCGTGAGCTGCCGGTGATCGACAACTACGAAATCGGCCTGCTGCACCGTGCCGATGCCGACGATGCCGTGCGCGCACTGGCCAGCGAGCTGTGGCGGCAGGTGCAACGCGAACCGGACTGACCACAGTAGATCCACGCCATGCGTGGATGAACTTCGCGCATCACGCATCGAAACATGGTCAATCCGGCCGCACGGCCCGCAACATCGGCTCGTAGAGTGCCTGATGTTTCCGTGCCCCACGGCACCTTGCCATGTCCGACGAAATCCGCACCCGTTTCGATCCCCTGCCCGCTGCCCTGCAGACGCATCTGCAGCACCAGCGTTCGCTGATCGCCGCGCGCGTGGCCGCCGGCTTTCCGACGTTGCCGGTGCAGTGGCCGCTGGCGGCCACCACCCTGCAGCGCGTGGTCGATGCGGAGCTGATCGATCGTGACGACTGCGAAGGCTGGGAAGCACTGGGCGTGGCCTTCGGTGACACCCTGGCCCAGCGCGTGCCGGGCCTGGCCTGGATGCAGGTGACCGATGCCTGGGGCATCGACGCGGTGCTGCGCTATGCCGACAGCAGCCTGCAGATCGGCGCCAGCACGCTGCTGCTCAAGCGCGTCGAGCAGGGCGAGATCATCGACATCGCCCATCTGCTGGCGTGGCTTGAGGAATTCATCGCCACCCGCGCCGACGATTACGCCTGAAAGGTCGCCGAGCATGGCTCGGCACTACAGGGGGTTGCGCGGCGTGGATCTAGAGCCAGCGGCCGTCGACCACCACGCGGCGCTCCAGCGGCACCGCAGCCACGGCCGCCGGGCCGTGGTCGGCACGCACGGCCACGAAGGTCGCCGGCCGGCCTTCGGCAATACCATGCTGCGGTAGGCCGATCGCCTGCGCGGCATGGGTGGTGACCATGTCCAGCGCCAGCATCAAGTCGGCATCGGTGTAGAAGCCGGACCGGTAGCCCAGCAACATCGCCCGCTGCAGCAGGTCGCCATTGCCATACGGCCACCAGCAGTCACGGATGTTGTCGTTGCCGGCGAACACGCGCACACCGGCATCATGCAGCGCGCGCAGCGGCGGGAACGGATGATCGCCCGGCGCGTTGCTCATGATCGCCACACCCGCCGTGGCCAATGCTTCGCCCACCTGCAGCGCGCGCGCCAGCGGCACGTCGCCCAGCGAATAGGCATGGCTGACCGCAACACGCCCCTGCAGGCCGGCAGCCCGTGTCCGCGCGGCGATGCGCAGCAGCTGGGCCAGGCCGGTTTCGCCCGGCTCGTGCAGATGGATGTCCAGCTGCACGCCGTAGTGCTCGGCCAGGCCGAACAGCAGCGCCAATTGGCCTTCGGCATCACCATCGAGCGTGGTCGGGTCGATGCCGCCGAGCACCTCCACGCCCGCGGCAAGCGCCTGCTCCAGCACCGCGGCGGTACCCGGACAGGACATCACCCCGGCCTGCGGGAACGCCACCTGCTGGATGCGCATGATGTCCGCACAGCGCAACGCCGCCTCGCGTACGGCTTCGAGATGGCCAAGCCCGGTGCTGGCGTCGATATCGACATGACAGCGCATCGCCACGGTACCGAAAGCACTGCACTGGCGGATCAGCGCCTCGGCACGGTCCACCATCGGTGCCGCACCCGCCACCGCCGCCTTCTCCACCGCCAGCCGCTCACGCAGGGTGTTCACCGGCTGGTGCGGGTGCCAACGGTCGCCGACAAAGCTCTTGTCGAGGTGGATGTGGCCGTCCACCAGGCCGGGCAGCACCGCGAAGCCCTCCAGGTCGACGCATTCCGTCCCGTCCGCCGGCGCGGCCTCGCCATTGAGGCCGCTGATGCGGCCATCACGGATATGGAAATGCAGCGGCGCACCGTTGCGGTCGACACCGCCATGGACGAACTGGAGGGTCATCGGGAACTCCCGGAATGCCAAGACTGCCGCCATCGTGCGCCCCGCCGCCACCATCGGCCAACGAAATATCTGGATGGCACACATTCACCAGAACGATGACTACCCTGCGACAACCGGTCGCAGCCACGCCGTGCACACCCCTGAACGGGTAACATGGGCGCCTGTTTCCGTTGTGATGCCGCATGGGCCCGTCCGACCGCCACGATCGCCTCCGCCGCTGGCAGGCCGCGTCCCTGCTTGCCGCCGCCCCGATCGCCAGCCTGTCCGCCACCGATGCTGCGGCCGCTGCGCCGCTGCAGTCGCCGCCGGGCCAGCAGCGCATCGCCCCGGCGGCACTGGTCGAGCGCCTGCACCAGCGCGTGCTGTCCGGGCAGAGCGCCACCGCCACGCTGGAACACTGGTGCGCCGAGCACGGCCTGGCCGAACAGGCGCGGGTGCGTGCAGTGCGCATACACGGCCAGGACAAGCCGGCCCCCGCCGACGTTCTGCAGTCGCTGGGCGCGACGCCGGGTACCGAACTGCGCTATCGCCGCGTACAGCTGGTCTGCGGCAGCCGCGTGCTGTCCGAGGCCGACAACTGGTACCTGCCCGGCCACCTCAGCCCGGCCATGAACCAGGTGCTGGACAGCACCGACGAGCCGTTCGGTCGCGTGGTCGGCCCGCTCGGTTTCCAGCGCCAGACCCTGGCTGACCAGACGTTCTGGCCGCCGCGGGGTGAAGGCGATCACGGCGTGATCCTGGAGGTGCGTGCCCTGTTGCGCGACCGCCAGCAGCAGCCTTTCAGCTACGTCATCGAGTCGTACCTCCAACAGGCGCTGCCGTAGCGCACTGCTGTCCCGGGCATGTCCCGCCGCTACCGACCCGTGATGGCGTTGGCGGCCGGGTCCACCGAAAACACGAAACGCCCGCCGTGCTGGTCCCTGCCCCACGTCATCGGTGCCGTGGTCAGGCTGTAGACCGGACTTGCCTTGTCCATGCCGATCGCCTCGGACCAGGCGCTGAAATCCTCATCGGTGCGGCTGCGGATCTCGCCGACACACAGGCTGTAGCCACAGGCAAAAGACACCAGCGTGCCGTCGCTGCCGATGAGCCGGGTCGCAGCCGTCCTGTAGAGCCGGGTCAGGTCCTGCACTTCCGGGTGGCCCGCCGCATCCTGCTCGAACTGGCTGATCGCCTGCGCAAAGGCGTTGTCCGAGCCCAGGATCACGTCGCTCTTTTCCGCCGACAGTGCTCCTTCAGTCAACAGCAAGCGCTCGCCCTCAAGGAAGTGTCCCTGCAGATCCGCAGGCCCTTGCCCGGCCGTCGCACGCGTCGATGCCGTTGGCACGCGCGCTGATCCAGCATCGGTCACTGCGCTGGAAAGAGACGGCACGGGCGCGGCGCTGGCCGCCTCCGCAGCATCGTCCACACTGGCCGCCTGCTTGCTGCTGCACCCGGCAATGGCCAGCACGGCAATCACACTCCACACTCTGGCATCCATGCGCATCATCCTCCGGGTATCGCCACAGCATGCCACGCGCGCAGCGGCAGCACCGGTGCACTGCACAAAGAAAAGCCCGGCAATGCCGGGCCTTTCGTTCGCCTGCCGGATCAACGGAACCGGTAATCCAGCTGCACCCAGTACTGGCGGCCGTACGGGTCGTAATTGCCGACCGGGTAGAACGGCCAGCCGCCTCCGTTCTTGTCCGCCGGCGGGCGGCTGTCGCGCAGGTTGTTGACGATCACGCCCACCGACAGGTTCTCGCCGAACTGGCGGAACACGCTGGCGTTGTACGTCATATACGGCGCGATGCGGCCACTGCCATCGGTCTTCGGCAGCGAGCCGAAGCGGTTGCCGTACAGCGTGGTGGTCCAGTCACCCTGGTTCCAGGTGATGCTGCCGTTGGCCTTGCTGCGCCACTGGTAGTCATCCAGCGAATTGCGGATGTCACGCTCCGGATCATCGGAGAACTGCCGGTATTTGTGCTCCAGCACCACCGTGTAGGCCAGGCGCGTGGTGAAGCGGCCATAACGGCCGGCATCGAAACGCCAGTTGCCCTTCAGGTCCAGGCCACGAACCGATTCGGAGGCGGCGTTGATCGGATTGATCAGCACACGGGTCACCTGGTCCGGCTGCACGGTTGCGTTGGACGGGTTGCGGATCACCCGCGACAGCGCGTCCTGGCACAGCGGTGAACCGATATCGCGCGCTTCGCCGCCCAGCGTGCGGCCCAGGCGGCAATCGGCCTCGTCACGCAGGATGCGGCTGGTATCGAGGCTGGTCACCTCGTTGTCGATGCGGATGTCGTAGTAGTCGGCACTGAAATCCAGACCAGACAGCGGCGACCAGACCACGCCGAAGCCATAGGACTTGGCCGATTCCGGCTGCAGCTGCGCATTGGCGCGGTTGCTGTAGTCGATCGACAGGCCGTTGTAGTCACAGTTGTCGTACGACTGGCCTGCGGTGCGGCAGCGCCAGTAGTCGGTCATGCCCGGGTTGTAACCGCGCGTCTCCGTCGCGAACACATAGTTCATGTCCGGCGCCCGGAAACTGGTCGCCGCCGTACCACGGATCAGCAGGCTCTCGATCGGACGGAACTCGACGCCAACGCTCCAGGTCGCCTTGCCGATGTGCTCGCCACCCGCACGGTACTGGTCGTAACGGCCGGCCAGCGTGGTGGTCAGCGACTGCAGCAGCGGCAACTGCAGCTCCACACCTGCGGCGTAGCGGTCACGCTCGCCACCGGCGCCGACGCCTGCACTGGTGTTCCAGAACTCGCCGGTTCCCAGGCGCGGGTCCGGGCGGTTGCGGTAGCCCTGACTGCCGGCTTCGACCACCGCTGCCAATGCAGCGTCGCCACCGGGCAGCGCGAACAGGCGGCCGTTGACGCTGGCGCTGAAGGTCTGCAGCCATGCCGCATTGCGGCTTTCCTGGTAGTCGGACAGGCCCTCGTATTCGTTCGGGGTCAATGGCTTGAACAGGCGTGCCGGGTCCGGCGCATAGACCTCAACGCCATTGCGTACGCCCAGCTTCGGACCCAGCAGGTATTCGTTGATGCCGGCCAGCAGCACCGGGCGGCGGGTGCGGTTCTCGTAACGCGAGCGGCTGTAGACCGCCTCATAGTCCCAGCCACTGTCACCGATCTGGCCACGTGCGCCGACGTTGAACGACCACGAGTTTTCCAGGAAGCGGTTGGCATTGCGCGGCAGGCCGCCGATTTCCTCCGGCGCGAAGCGGCGGTACCAGCTTTCCAGATTGCCGGTGGTCTGGTTGTAGAAGTAGTTGCGCGCCGAGGTCCAGGTCGGCGCACGCGTGTTGTTGTAGATGCGCGCGCTGCCCACGGCGACATCGGCGAACAGATCGGTGGTCTCGTTGACGTGGAAGGTCAGCAGGCCGTAGCCATTGAGGTTGCGCTTCTGGGTCTGCACGGTCCAGTAACTGGCGGCGGCCTCATTGCTGCCGCAGTACCAGCCCTGGCGCGGGTTGTTGGCGCGGAACACGCTGCCGCCATAGATCTCCGACGCTGCGTCGCAGCCGCTGACGCCCGGATCGATGTTGCGGCCGGTGGCAGCATTGCGGCGATAGGCGATCGCGGTCGCCTGCGGCGCCTTGCCGGCCGGGTCATCATCCAGCGAATCCATGAAGTCGCGCTGGCGCGCATGGATCGCCTTGCGCACATCGAACTCGAAGCCGAACAGCGCATCCCAACGCTCGCCGGAACTACCCCCGACCACCTGCGCGCGCTGGTTGTCACCACCGCCCTGCTGGGTGCCACCGGCGCGCACGTTCACGTCCACACCCTCAAAGCGGTCCTTGAGAATGATGTTGACCACACCGGCGATGGCATCGGAGCCGTACACCGCCGACGCACCGGCCGCCAGGACCTCGATGCGCTCGATCAGCGCACTGGGGATGTTGGCCAGGTTGACCACGTTCACCGAGCCCTCGTAGGCCAGCGGATAGTCGGCCTGGCGGCGGCCGTTGACCAGCACCAGCGTGCGGTTCGGGCCCAGCCCGCGCAGGTTGATGGTGTTGGCGGCCGGGGTGAAGGTATTGCCGAAGTCCTCGCCCTGCACGTTGCCGGTGTTCTCGGTCAGCGCGCTCAGCGCATCGAAGGCATTGCGGTAGCCCTGTGCATCGATCTGCTCCCGGCTGATCACCGTCACCGGCGAGGGCCCCTCGACACTGGCGCGCGGAATACGCGAGCCGGTGACCTTCACTTCCTGCAATGTGGTGGGTGCGCTTTCCTGCGCGAAGGCCGGCAGTGAGACCAGCATCAGGGACGACAGTGCGAGCACCAGCGGACGCGGGCGCGGCGCCTTGTGGGAGGCGGACATGGGCTTCCTGGGGAGTTTGGCGGGTGGTGGTACGGGACAGCGGCCTGTGCGGCACATAACGATCCCGTAACGAAAGTGTCCTGAATGGGGGGTTTCAACGGAAATGACCAGGCCTGATGGCCTTATGCCTGAACCGAATCAGACCCGCAGTGCCATTCGCCACACTTTTGCAATGTTTTGAATGGTGTGGCGCTGCGGGCACGGCCATCGTGCCGGGGATGATGACCCCGTATCCCACCTCCCTCCTTCCCCCGTTGCGCCCGGTACTGCGCCGTCACCTGCTGCAGCTGCAGGCCGCACCGGTCACCCTGCGCCCCTTCCAGCGTACCGACCTGCCGCGCTGGCGCCTGTTCGATGACCGCCGCCGGCGCGGCCGCCGTCACCCCGGCGACATCGACGAGGAGGCACGCTTTCTCGCCCACATGCATCGCTCGCGTCTGGAGCAGGACAACGACCAGCTGCTGCTGGGGGTGTTCGACGACGAACACGGCACTGTGCTGGATCAGCTGCACATCCGCCTGCAGTCGCTGCATGCGCGCAGCGCCGAGTTGCTGTCGCTGCAACACTGGCACCCGCATACCGACGCGGCGCTGCGGGCGCTGTGCCCGTTCCTGTTCGAGGATGTCGGCCTGCATCGCCTGTTCGTGATGCTGCCACCGGACTGCAATGACCCGTTCGCCACTGCGCTGCACGCCTTCGGCTTCGAGCAGGAAGGCCTGCTGCGCGACCATCATCTGGACCTGGAGGGCTGGCAGGATCGCCAGCTGCTGGCGCTGACCGCACCGGTCTGGCGAAGCCGCCAGCAGCCCCAGGGTTAGCGGACCCGCTCCAGCGACGCGCCTGCGCCGGTCAACACCGAGCAGGCGTGGTCCTGCAGCTCTTCAGCGCTGGCCTCGTTGCCGGTGCCGGCGTCCACACGGGTCGCCAGCAGAATGAAGCCCGGGCCGCCCTGCACCTCGTCCCGGCCGGCCACGACCAGGCTCCACTGGCCCACGTCGTACACGCCAGCGAGGTCATAGGCCAACAGATTGAGCGGATTGGCGGTCAGTTCCGCGCCCGGCAGCAGGCGGGCCTGGTACTGATGGCCGCGCAGCAGCACCGGCAACGGTGCCCAGCGGCTGCCGAGGGCGGCAGCATGCGTGTCCAGCGCCTGCAGCACGTCGGCACGCAGGCAATCCACATGGATATGCAGCTGGTGCTGTGACCGGCCGTGCGGCGAGTTCAAGGCCAGGCTGGCGACGTTGCGCGGCAGCGGTTGCCGCAAGGCCTGTTCGGTGTGGCTGCGCGCCTGCCAGGCTGCAGCGAAGTAGTTCGGTGCACCACGCTGGTACAGGCGGCGGTTCTCGATACCGCTGACCTTGTCCAGCGGCATCAGCAGGAACTGGTAGTCGCCGTGCGCGTCCTTGACCAGCACATCGCGGCGATCCGCGGCCGTCTCCACGCGCAGGCAGTCGCCGCGTGGACCTTCGGCGCCCTGGCAGTCACGTTCGATCAATCGCCATAACGCGTCGGAATGGGCCGGCGGCGGCGGCGGCGCGCTGGCGCAGGCGGACAACAGCAGCAGGGACGGCAGCAGGAAGGGGCGCAAGGACACGGAAACGACTCACGGAGCAGGCACGGCAGACAGCGCCGCGCTGCATTCTAGCCAGTGCGAAGCTGCAATCAGTAGGTGCCGAACGGCACTTCAACCACGATCGGTGCCTCGCCCTCACCCGCCTGCAGGCTGTAGCGATCCAGCGCGCCGTCGTCATCGGCGTGCGGCTGACGCTGGAAATGCAGCGGATAGCGAATGTCCCCCAGGCGGACGGCGCTGCCGTCGGCCTCCAGCGCGGCACCTTCGGGAATCAGCAGCCCGCCCAGGTCGCTGTAGGCGCCAGGCACATCGGCGAAGCTGTAGTCGGCCAGCTCGTCCACCCGTTGCATCGCATAGACGTGCGGCACATAGGGACGTGCCGGGCTGCGGCCATTGCTCAGGTCGGTTACCCAGGCCTGCGGCAGGTGGTACTGCTCGCGCAGCGCGGCCACGCCCAGCGAGGGGCTGGCCACCTGCAGGCAGCACACCGCGCGCTTGCCCTCACGATCGAGGATGGCGAAACGGTCACCGCGGGTGGCCGCCTGCGGCAGCATGGCAAACGCCAGATTGCGCTGCGCAGGCGCGTAGCCCGCTTCAGTCTGCAGGTTGCGCCAGGCGCCGAATACCGGGGATTCGACCGGCACGGGTTCCGGATCGGCAGCGCAGGCGGCAAACGCCACGCCCAGCAACGACAACGCCAGCGCCGTCATCGTCTTGTCCTTGCCGCGGAAACTGCCTGCCGTCATACCCTATCCAACACCTGCGCCGGAAAGGCCCGGCCTGCCCGCTGGCGTACTACCAGCCATTCCTCCCACTATGCAATGACCACGCTGTGCCGGCAATGACCGGGGCGCTGACGCCTTTCGCACGCTCGGTGCTATCGTTCCCGCCATCTTCCCCTGCGCAGGAGCGCTCGCATGTCCGCATTCCGTCTGTCCCTGTTGCTGCCGGCCTCTGCCCTGCTGCTGTCGGCCTGCGTCAGCACCCCTGGCCCGGAAGTCAAAGGCAGCGGCCGCTGCGACGCCAGCCAGCTGGGCTGGGCGATCGGCCAGCCGGCCAATGAGCCCAACATCCGCCGCCTGTCCCGCGAGAGTGGTGCCGGCCTGGTCAACCCGATCGGCCCCAGCACCATCACCACCAAGGACATCCGCCAAGACCGCCTGCGCGTGTTCGTGGACAAGGACAACGTCATCACCGCCACCCGCTGCGAGTAAGCGCCGCCTCAGTTTTTGTAGAGCCGAGCCCACGCTCGGCTGCTCTGCGGCCGGGCCACGCGAGAACCCGAGTCGAGCATGGCTCGACTCTACACTTCAGGGTTCGGTATAGCCGGCGCAGTCCGGCAGCGCCTGGTCCGGGTGGAACATGCCCTCGCGGAAGTGGAACAACCGCGTATAGGTGCACGCCGGATCCTGCTCGGTGCGCAGGTCTTTCTTCTTCAGCGGCCCCTTGGCCAGCGAATCCTCGAAGCGCGAAACACCGGCCGGGAACCGGGTCGCCACGGTCTGGTAGCGCAGCACGGGCATGCCCTCGGCAGCCGTATCCAGCGCCAGCTTCGCCGAGAAGCCGTACTCGTCGTGACAGGCGCCTGCGCGCTGCTTGCTGTCCTGTTCGCTGAAACAGGCGCGGATCATCGCGTTACCCCGCCATGGCAGGGTCAGCACATCATCGTCCACCTGGATGTCGTCCTGCAGGTGGCGCACGCGTGCCAACTGCAGCGTGGACGCGTCGGCACCGCCACCGGAGTACATGGTGCTGAACGTGACGATGCCGCCCACCAGCACATTCTGGCGGGTGCGCTGCTGCGGGTCGGTCACTGTTTCATCGCTGCCCACGCCCGGGGCCAGGCGCACGATCCACGGCCACAGCGACAGCTCGCTTTCCTGCGACACGTCGATGCTGACGTGGTAGGTGTGAGGCTTGCCCTGGCCCGGCCCCTTCTCAAGCACTTCCAGCACGGTCGGCCGGTCACCCTCCTCAGCGACCGGCTGCACGCGCACGCACCAGTTGCCGTCCCGCGTGCAGTCATAAAGCCCCGACGGCCCAGTCTCACTCGCGATCAGCACCGGCCCCAGCGGCTCCATCACGTTGCCGGCGGCATCGCGCTGCTGCGGCAGGATCGAGCCCTGGGCCAGCACCAGCACCGGGGGAGCCAGTAGTGCAACGCACACGATCGTGCGGACAACGATGATGGGCATGGAGGAGATTCCTGCTCGTGGAATCCAGATGGTAGCGCAGGAGTAACAGGACGATCGCGACCTGTCAGAACGGCGCTCCCAACTACGCCCCGCCAGCAGTCCGGAGAATGGCCGGAGGAGCGAAGCCGTCATCAGTTGGCGACTCGAAATTCTCACCATCCCAGCTTGCTTGACTGATCCACTCCACAGCCTTTTCAGCGAACTCAGCGAAAGTCGGAGCGAGAAGGTACTTGGTGTCTTCATCCCCACCAAAGGCAATCACCTGTCCTTCAGCACCGCCAATGTCGGGATCGAAATCCAATCCCATGTGATTGCCGCCACCATCGTGAGTCAGCGGTATCCAACGCGCATTGGTGTACATCGGCTTCACCACCCCCGCGGGACTCGACTTCATGAACTCCGCGCACTCCTCGTTCATGCCGTCGGCCTCGATCTCACGCCAACCGTGCCACTGCCGCCTGATCTCCACGGACGAGAGCATCTGACTGCCGAACAGAAGCCCAACCCCATCCTGCCCATCGTGAATCATCAGCAGCTGCCTTAGCAGATCTGGCAAAGCGACTCCAAGCTGAGCCTCCAGTTCAACCAACTCGCTTTCGGAGGCTCCCGGCCGCAACTGCACTTCATCCAGACAACTCTTCTCATGAAGCGACGCTTTGATGGACGCCCATATCTGATCTGCACTCTGCATTGGTTCTGTATCCGTCTCGGCCAAGACCTCAGCCTAGTACCAACCCGATCAGTGCGGAATGCAAGAAATCCGAATTTTCGGAGAGTACGCCGCTAGTGCCCACTACAGTCGCAGCTCCCCCAGCCCTTGGCTTTCGACGTCTGGCCGATACCGGGATTGAACGTATTGCTCGGATCCAGCTGCTTGTAGAACCCGGCCAGCGCCGGCTTGGCCGGGTACAGGTGGCCGACGTTGTGCTCAGCCGGATACTCGGCGCCGCGCTGGTCCAGCAGTGCCCACATCGCGTGCTCGATCTCCATCGCGTCTTCGCCCTTGCGCGCGATGTAGTCCTGGTGGAACACGTGGCACAGGAAGTGTCCGTAATACAGCTTGTGCAGCAGGCGGCCGTCGATATCCGCCGGTAGCTGTTCGAACCAGTCGGCGTCGTCACGTCGCAGCGCGATGTCCAGCGCGACGATGTCCTGCACCTGGTCACGATGCACTTCACGGTAGCGCACTGCGGCACCGGCCACGGCAAAGCGATGCAGGAACGCCTTGCGCCCCTCCTCCGCCGTGCAGTGGAAATAGCCGCCTTCGTGGCCGGCGAAGAACCCGCGCAACCAGGCCTCGGTTTCCGCAGCGTCCTGGGCAGAGACCTTCAGCAACAGGTGATGCTCGTAGCGTTGCCGGAACTCGCCCATGCGCTTTGGCAGGTGCGAGGGCAGCAGGCCGGTCAGCACCTGCATCACACGGTCGGTCACGCCGCGCAGGCCCAACCGCTCGAACCAGCCATCGACACGGCTCTTCAACGCGAACGCGGCGGGCACGCGGGAAGTGCCAAGGCGGTCGATCAGCAGGAAGCTGTCCTTGCCGTAGCGCTCGCCGATGTCATAGGCATCGCGGTGGATGTACTCACCGGCAATCGGCAGGCGCTCGAAGCCGGTCAGCAGCTGGCGCCGGATCGCAGTGAGGCTGCCGGTGCGGTTGCTACCGATGTAGAAGACCTCGGCGGCCTCCTTCTCGAAGGTATCCAGGCGCACCGCGAACACCGCCAGCTTGCCGGCCGAACCGGCCGCTTCGTAGTGGCGACTGGGATCGGCGTTGAAACGTGCGGGTGTATCGGCATCGACCTTGCGCACTTCCTCGGCATAGCGTGAATCGGAAGCCGCACGGCCGTCGCCATTGCCCACGTCGGCGGCCGTGTAGTCACCGGCCTGCAGGCGCTGCAGGATCTGCTCGGGCGTATCACCCAGCGCGATGTCCAGGTGATTGACCAGCTGCAACCGGCCCTCCGCGTCGACCTGCGCGTAAAGTGCCAGCTCGGTATAGGCCGGGCCACGGCGCACCAGCGCGCCGCCGGAGTTGTTGCAGATGCCGCCCAGCACCGACGCACCGATGCAGGACGAGCCGATCACCGAATGTGGTTCGCGGCCGAGCGGTGCCAGCGTCTGCTCCAGCCGGTCCAGCGTGGCGCCGGGCAGGCACAGCACCTGGCGGCCTTCGTTCAACAGCTGGATACCGGTCAGGCGCAGCGTGCTGACCAGCACGATCGGCCGCCCGTAGTCGTTGCCATCCGGGGTCGAGCCACCGGTCAGGCCGGTATTGGCCGCCTGCAGGATGATCGCCGCCCCACCCTGCACCGCTGCCTGCAGCACGCGCCACAGTTCCAGCAGCGTACCCGGGCGCACTACGGCCAGCACCGGGCCGTCGCCGAAACGATAGCCACGGCGGAAGCGGCGCGTGGCCTTGTCGCCGGTCAGTACATGGCGGTTGCCGACCGCGTCGCGCAACTGCGCCAGCACGGCATCGTGGCCACTCACGGCAGGCTGACCAGCGAATCGCGGCCGATGTCGGCGATGCGGCGCGCGCCGGTCAGTGTCATCGCCACGCGCATCTCCTTGGCGATCAGGTCCAGCAGGTTGGCCACGCCGGCCTCGCCTTGGGCGGCCAGCGCATAGACGAAGGCACGGCCCAGCAGCACGGTGTCGGCGCCCAATGCCAGCATGCGCACCACGTCCAGGCCGGTGCGGATGCCCGAATCGGCGAGGATCTTCAGATCACCCTGCACGGCATCGGCAATCGCCGGCAGTGCGCGCGCGGTGGACAGCACGCCGTCCAGCTGGCGGCCACCGTGGTTGGAGACCACGATGCCATCGGCACCGAACTTCACCGCGTCACGCGCATCATCCGGGTCGAGGATGCCCTTGATCACCATCGGGCCCTTCCAGAACTCGCGGATCCATTCCAGGTCCTTCCATGAAATGGACGGATCGAAGTTGCTGCCCAGCCAGCCGATGTAGTCCTCCAGCCCGGTCGGGTTGCCGCGGTAGGTGGAAATGTTGCCCAGATCATGCGGGCGGCCGAACAGGCCCACGTCCCACGCCCAGTGCGGATGGGTGATGGCCTGGCCGATGCGGCGCAGCGAGGCGTTCGGGCCGCTCATGCCGGAGTGTGCATCGCGGTAGCGCGCACCCGGCACCGGCATGTCCACGGTGAACACCAGCGTGGTCACGCCCGCGGCCTGTGCCCGCTCCAGCGCATTGCGCATGAAGCCGCGGTCGCGCAGCACATACAGCTGGAACCACATCGGCCGCTGGATGGCCGGTGCCACTTCCTCGATCGGGCACACCGATACGGTGGACAGGGTGAACGGGATGCCGCGGCTGTCGGCCGCGCGCGCCGCCTGTACCTCACCGCGCCGGGCATACATGCCGGTCAGGCCGACCGGCGCCAGCGCCACCGGCATTGCCAGCTTTTCGCCGAACAGCTCGGTTTCCAGGCTCAGGTCGGACATGTTGCGCAGGATGCGCTGGCGCAGCGCGATGTCGGACAGGTCGGAAACGTTGCGCTTCAGCGTGTGCTCGGCATACGCGCCGCCATCGATGTAGTGGAACAGGAACGGCGGCAGCCGGCGTTGCGCTGCGGCACGGTAATCGGTGGAGGCGGAGATGATCATGGGGTCAACCGTGTGGGGAAGGTAGACGCGAGGCCCGCGCACGCCGGGCTTCGTTGTCATCGAGGGTGCGCAGCGTGGTGTGCACGAACTCGAGGTGGGCATGCGCGGCGGCGCGCGCGCGTTCGGGGTCGCCTGCCAGCACCGCGTCCATCATCTCGCGGTGCTGGTCGGACAGCGGCGAGAAGGTCCTCGCCGAGGTGTAGAGCTTTTCGCGGCTCTGCGAGATGTTGGTCTGCAGCAGCTCGAACAGGCCGCGCATCACCTGCAGCAGCACCAGGTTGTGCGAGGCCTCGGCGATGGACAGATGAAAAGCCGCGTCGGCCTCCGCTTCGCCGGTGGGGTCGTCCTTGCCGTGCGCGTCCATCATGGTCTGGAAGGCCTGCGCGATGCGCGTGCGGTCCTCGTCGGTAGCGCGCAATGCGGCATGCCAGGCGGTGGCACCTTCCAGCGCGTGGCGGATCTCCAGCACGTCGAAGCGGTATTCCGGGTCGCCCTGGAACAGCGGCAGGTACGGCGCCAGCGGTTCATCCAGCGCCTGCCGCGCGCGCGCCGCAGGTTCGGCTACATAGGTGCCGCCACCGACGCGTGCGGTCAGCAGGCCCTGGCTGGCCAGCTGCGCGATGGCTTCGCGCAACGCCGTGCGCGAGACCCCCAGCTGCACCGCCAGGGTGCGCTCGGCCGGCAGCCGGTCACCGGGCTGCAGCTGTTGTTCATGCACCAGGCCGCGCAGCTGTGCGGCCACCTTGTCGGAAATGCGTTGCGTGCTCATGGCGCCATTGTGGCCCGAAGCGCGCAGCGGGTGGTCGGCCAACCGTGCATGGCTCAGGGAATCATCCAGGTCAGCCAGTAGGCCTGGGCCAGGGTGATCAGGCCGACCATCGTGGTGAAGATCAGGCTGTGCTTGACCGTGAAACGGAACAGGTCCGATTCCTTGCCGGCCAGGCCGACCGCTGCGCAGGCAATGGCGATCGACTGCGGCGAGATCATCTTGCCGGTGACACCGCCAGTGGTGTTGGCCGCCACCAGCAGCACGTCGGACACGCCGATCTGCTGCGCGGTGGTTGCCTGCAGGGCCGAGAACAGCGCATTGGACGAGGTATCCGAACCGGTCAGGAACACGCCCAGCCAGCCCAGGAACGGCGAGAAGAACGGAAACGCGTCGCCGGTGTGCGCCAATGCCAGCGCCAGCGTCGCCGACAGGCCCGAATAGTTGGCGATGAAGGCGAAGGCGAGCACCATGCCGATCGAGTAGATCGGCATGCGCAGCTCGCGCACGGTTTCGCCGAAGGTGCGCAGCGCCGAACGGGCCGGCATGCGCAGCGCGATGATCGCGATCACCGCAGCGAGGATGATCGAGGTACCGGTGGCCGAGAACCAGTCGAACTTGTAGACGGCTTCGTAGCTCAACGGTGCATCCACGATCGGCGGCATCTTCTGCACCATCTGGTCCAGGCCCGGCACCGGGATCTTGAGCACCCAGCTTTCCAGCGGGCCACCCGCCGCGAACAGCGACTTGAACGGCTTGATGCTCCACAGCGTGACCATCGCGGTGAGGATCAGGAACGGCGACCACGCCCTGGCGATCTGGCCAACGCTGTAGCGGGGCGCTTCCAGTGCCTGTGCAGCTGCCTCGGCGCTGGTTTCGGTATCGAAGCGGAAGATCCGCACCGGCTTCCAGCGACGCAGGAACAGGGTCAGGCACACCAGCGACGCCAGCGACGCGGTGATGTCCGGCAGTTCCGGGCCGATGAAATTGGAGGTGAGGTACTGTGCGATAGCGAACGAGCCACCCGCGACCAGCACCGCCGGCCAGGTTTCCTTGATGCCACGCCAGCCATCCATGATGGCCATGATCCAGAACAGCACGATGATGGTCAGGAACGGCAGCTGGCGGCCGGCCATCTGGCCGATCTCGAATGCATCCAGGCCGGTGACCTGCCCGGCCACGATGATCGGAATGCCCATTGCACCGAACGCCACCGGCGCGGTGTTGACGATCAGGCACAGGCCGGCGGCATACAGCGGCTTGAAGCCCAGCCCGACCAGCAGTGCCGCGGTGATCGCCACCGGCGCACCGAAACCGGCCGCGCCCTCCAGGAAGGCACCGAAGGCGAAGCCGACCATCAGCATCTGCAGGCGCTGATCCTCGGTGACCGAGAGGATCGAGGCGCGGATGATGTCGAACTGCCCGGTCTTGACCGAGACCTTGTAGAGGAATACGGCACCGATGATGATCCAGGCGATCGGCCACAGGCCATAGACGAAGCCGAAGCCGGCCGCGCCAAGTGCCTGGCTCAGAGGCATGCCGTAGAACAGCAGGGCCACGCCGAGTGCGATGGCCACGGTGATCGTGCCGGCCAGCCAGCCCTTCATGCGCAGCACGGCCAGGGCAATGAAAAAGAACGCGATCGGCAGCAGCGCGATCAGGCTGGACAACCACAGGTTGCCGGCGGGGTCGTACAGGTGTTGCCAGGGCTGCATGAAGACTCTCGACTGGATGCGGAAGGTGCCCCACCGCAGGCGGTGGGTCGCCGTGACTGTCGATTATTGGTCGTACCAATAAAGATTTCGATCAGACCACTTGCAGCGGATTTAACCGCCACTCCGACGAAGAGCCTATTAGACCATAGCGCTAGATGCCATATTGGTCCGACCATTCAGGCCGCCATGGTAGTGCCGGCCGCTGGCCGGCAACTCGAGATTCCTTACGAGATCCGTTTCTCCAACCGCCGCATCACCGCCAGCACCAGCACGCACAGCACGCTGACGCCGATCGCAATCACGTATTTACCGATGCCCACGGCGATGCCAATGGCCGCCGCCATGATCAGTGAGCTTGCGGTAGTCAATCCGCTGACCTGGTCTTCGCGTGAGCCGCGCAGGATGGTGCCAGCGGCAACGAAGCCAACACAGGCCACCACCGCTTCGATCAGACGGACCGGGTCGACCTGCAGCAGGTCGCGATAGCGCTCCTGCTGGAAATGCTCAGCCACCGAGTCGCCGAGGCCGACAATCAGTGCGGCGGCACCGGCGATCAGCATGTGCGTGCGCAGGCCCGCCGCGTGCTTGCCCATCTCGCGCTCGACGCCGAGCACGCCGCCGAACAACATGGCTGCGGCCACGCGCAGCAGGATCGAGACATCCTGGGTGAGTTCCATGGGAGAGGCTCCGGGATTTTCCCGGAGCGTCGCGCGGCAGCCGTGGCACAACGGTGAAGGCCGCACCACAGCCCGTTCACCCGGCAGCGCCGGGCCCTGCCCGGCATCACCGTCGCCTGCGATTACCGCATCATTGCGCCAGATAGCCACCATCGATGGCGTAGTACGCGCCGGTCGCGAACGAGGCATCGTCGCTGGCCAGCCAGGCCACCAGCGCCGCAACTTCCTCGGCCGTGCCCAGCCGCTTCAATGCATGGCGGCCTTCCAGCGTGGCGCGCACCTTCGGGTCCATCTTCTCCAGCAGCGGTGTGCTGATGAAGCCCGGGCCGACCGCGTTGACACGGATGCCGTCGGCCGCATGTTCCCAAGCGGCGGTCTGGGTCAGCCCAACCACGCCGTGCTTGGCCGCCACGTACGCAGTGGAACCGGCATAGCCCACCTGGCCCAGGATCGAGGCCATGTTGATGATGCTGCCGCCGGTTCCAGCGGCTCGCATCGCCTGGATCTGCGCACGCTGGCACAGGAACACGCTGGTGAGGTTGACGTCGATAACCCGCTGCCAGCCATCGATCGGATAGTCACCGCTGCTGGCAGCCGGCCCGCCGATACCGGCGTTGTTGACCGCCACATGCAGGCCGTCGAGTTCCTTGATCGTGCGCTGTACTGCCGCCTCCACCGCAGCGTCGTCGGTGACGTCCAGCGCGATGCCGATGGCCTGTGCACCCGCATCCCGCAACTGCGCCACGGTGGCATCGACCGCATCCTGCTTCAGATCCCAGACCGAGATCCGCGCGCCGGACGCCGCCAGGGTCTGCGCCACAGCCAGGCCTATACCGGACACGCCGCCGGTCACGATCGCGGTCTTGCCGGTGAGCTGGTAGTCAATCATCTGCGTTCTCCATCAGTGGGGGTATCGAAGTGGCCTGCAACAGCCAACCGCCCCACCCTACGCGTGCGCCCGTGATGGCCTGGCTGACATCGCGTCCATGGCGGATCGTTCCAGCCATGAAACCTCAACTCAAGTTGATGTATGGAATTGCGTGCGGATATGCATGCAAAACGCTGGCGTATGTTCGGCGGCATTTTCACTTTGGCCGTAATCGTCAATCGTTTTGACCATATTGAAATCAAAAGCGCGCGAATCGAGGCGACAATGGGAAACGTTTCCATTTTCTCCGACACATTCAATTCAACCTGGTGTTCCCCCCACACTCCAGAGTGCCCATGCCACTGCTTCCCAGCATGTCTCACGGGTAACGACCGGATCTGCATCTGTGTTGCAGAGTGCGTGGGCGAGGTAATGCCAGCGTCCACCTCCAAAGCACGTGCCGAGCGATGTCCCGATATTTCACTTTTGCTGATTACCGCCGCTTCGGCCACCGCCATGGCTTCGATTACCGCGCCGACCCGGAACACCTGCGCGACGACCAGTGGGCCGGCCATGGCGAGGTCAACGAGCAGTTCCTGCGCGGCGGCATGAGCCTGATCGCCTCCGACGTCCATAATCGCTTTCCTTATGTGGCGACCGCCCATCAGAGTCCCGGCCTGGCCATCCGCGTGATGCTGCAGGGCCAGGTCGATGTGCGCATTCCGCGACGCGCTGGTTTCACCCTGCGCGCTGGCACGGCAATGACCGCGCACCACCGCGAACAGGTCGAGATGACGGGTGCGCATCCCGGCGAAACGCGCATGCGCGGCGTCAGCGTGATGGTGCCCGGCCAGATCGACCCGGACCTGTTCCATCTGCCGCAGCTGGAAACCGCGCTCAACACCCACCTGGAATGCCGCCACTGGGCCATTCCGCATACCCTGCTGCCAGTGCTGGGCCAGCTGTTCGACAGCCCATGGGAGGACGGCATCGACGCCTTGTGGCGCGAAGGCGTCGCACTGCAGCTGCTGGCCGTTGGCCTGAAGGCCGAGGATCTGCAGACCGACCATGTACGAACGCTGCGCGCGGGCCAGCGCGAGCGGCTGGAGCGTGTGCGCGCCTACCTGCACGACGATCCCAGCCATGCCCACAGTCTGATCGAACTGGCCCAGTTGGCCTGCATGAGCCCGAGCTCGCTGCGCCGTCATTTCGCCCAGCAGTACGGCTGCTCGGTATTCGACTACCTGCACGAGCAGCGCATGCGCCACGCCGAACAGGGGCTGCGCGAAGACGGATGGACGGTTGAGCAGGCCGCCGCCGCCAGTGGTTACCGCCACCCCAGCAATTTCGCCGCTGCATTCCGCAAACGTTTCGGCCTGGTACCCAGCCGCTGGCGCACGGGCCCCTCGAAGGTGGGCTGAAGGCTGGTGCCCTGATAGGTGCCGACCTTAGTCGACACGCTCCCGTGCCATCGCGGAGGCCGGCCAGCGGCCGGCACTACCAACGCCGCCGGGCATGGCCCGGCGCTACCGACACCGCACATCCCCGGGTAGCGCCGGGGCATGCCCGGCGTCACCCTGGCCGCTTCAATACACCGGCAGATCGATGTAGCTCGCCTGTGCCGCGCTGTGCCAGACCCGCTGCGTGGCCTTCTGGTAATCGCCCGGCTTGGCCAGGTAGATGTTCGGCACGTAGGTCTGCGGGTTGCGGTCGTACAGCGGGAACAGGCTGGACTGCACCTGCACCATCACCCGGTGCCCCTTCTGGAAGGTGTGGTTGGCGTTGGGCAGATCGAAGCGGTACGGCAGCACTTCGTTGGCCGCCAGCGGCTTCGGATCACTGAAGCTCTCGCGGTAGCGGCCACGGAAGATCGCCAGCGACACCGGCAACTCATAGCCCCCCATCTCCGGCGTGGACGCTTCCTGGTCCGGATACACATCGATCAACTTCACCACCCAGTCGCTGTCGGTGCCACTGGTCGAGGCCTGCAGATGCACCACCGGTGCGCCGCCGATGCGCAGCGGCGCGGCCAGCGGTTCGGTGATGAAGGTCAGCACGTCCGGGCGACCATCGACGAAGCGCTGGTCCTTGACCAGCCAGGTGGTCCACATGTCGCGGTCACCGAAACGTACCGGGCGCGGCACGAACGGCACCGGCTTGGCCGGATCGGACACATACTCCTCGAAGTCGCCCTCGCCCGCCGCCGGCGCCTGGAACGCCAGCTTGCCGCCGGCGCGCAGGAACAGCGGCTTGCTGCTGGCGGCACAGCCCTTGTCGCAGCTGCGCGGCCAACCCTTCAGGCGATCCCAGTGGTTCTCACCGGTGTTGTAGATCAGCACCGGCGGCGTGTCCGCCTTCGGCGCACCGTCCACCAGGTACTGGTCGAAGAACGGCTTGAGTACATCACGGCGGAACTGCAGCGCGGTATCGCCATCGAACTTCAGCGCGCCCAGTTCGCTGCCACTGTAGTTCACCTGGCTGTGCCGCCACGGCCCCATCACCAGGTAATTGCGGTTGTTGCCGCTGTCGCGCCCTTCCATTGCCTGGTAGGCATGGTTGGCACCCCACATGTCCTCCTGGTCCCACAGGCCCTGCAGCCACATGGTCGGCACCTTCAGCGGTGTTTTCGCCATCACCGCATCCAGCGCCTGGCCCTGCCAGAACCCGTCATAGGCCGGATGCTCAACCAGCTTCTTCCACCAGGTCAGCTGGTCCACACCGGTGAAGCGCGCGTAGTCGCCGGCCGAACCGATGCGCAGGAAGGTGCTGTAGTCGTCGTAGCCGAGGCTGGGCAGCGGCGTGCCCTTGCCGCGCTTCTCGGTCTGCATCGCGAAATAGTTGAAGTTGACCTGGCGGAACGCACCGTAGTTGAGCCAGTCGTCGCCCATCCAGCCATCGACCATCGGGCTCTGCGGCGCAGCCACCTTCAGTGCCGGATGCGGGTCGGTCAGCGCCATCACCACGGTGAAGCCCTCGTACGACGAGCCGAGCATGCCGACCTTGCCATTGCTCTCCGGTACGTTCTTCACCAGCCAGTCGATGGTGTCCCAGGCATCGGTGGAGTGGTCCACCTTGGTGTTGTTCAACGGCCCGCGCAGCGGCCGGGTCATCACGTAATCGCCTTCGGAGCCGTACTTGCCGCGGATGTCCTGGAACACGCGGATGTAACCGCCGTCGACGAACACCTCGTCGCCCTGCGGTAGCAGGTCGCGCATGCGTGGCGAATCACTGCGGCTGGCGCGGCCAGCGGCATCGTAAGGTGTGCGGGTCAGCAGGATCGGCGCGTTGCGGGCGCCCTTGGGCACCACGATCACCGTATACAGCTTGGTGCCGTCACGCATCGGCACCATCACCACGCGCTTGTCGTAGTCGCGACCGACATCAGGGGCAACGAAGGGCTTGCCGCTGATGTCCGGGGTCATCGGCGGGGTATCGGCGGCCAGCACGGTGCTGGACAGGCAAAGGGCAATGGCTACAGCGACGGCACGCACACGCATGGACAACCCCTCCCGGCAGGAAAGCCTCAAGCCTACTCCTGCCCCGAGCCGTGAAGTGTGTGCGGGCTTTGCATTCTGCGGTGGATGCAGGCAGGACTGATGGCACATGTGCTGCCCGACGGGCACGCATCCATCTGGCCGTTGTAGAGCCGAGCCCACGCTCGGCTGGGGCCACCGCAACCTCCCCGAAGAGCAGCCGAGCCTGGGCTCGGCTCTACAACATCAGGCTGCCGTTACTTCATGCAACGCCAGCCAACGCCAACGGCCGTCTTCCTGCCGCAGCACGGCCAGTGCTTCACGCCAGGCCATCCCACCTTCAGCAACGCCCTGCCCTTCACGGTAGCGCAGCATCGCCAACGGTGCCGGCACCGCAATGAACTGCAGGGCATCGATTTCGATACGCAAGCCCGGGCGGGCACCATGGCCGCCAGCGAACATGCCGGCCAGGGCTTCGCGGTCCAGGCGCTGCCCGGCAATACCGACCATGCTGAAGTCGGTGCAGAAATGATCCATCAGCGCATCCAGCGTACTGGCGGCTGCTTCCGCACGGAACCAGGCCTGCAGCTTGGCGATCAGATCATGGAACTCGTTCTCTGCGGTCATCGTCATTGCATTGTCTCGGGTTGGGAAAGAGAGATCGATTGCGGCCGACGCAGCAATACCATCGGCAGCAGAGTCAGTAGGGCGGCCAGCCCCAGCGCCACGCGCGTGGCGTTTGCCGGCAGCCATTGCATGGCCAATGCCAGCAGCAGCGCAATGGCGGCGGTACCGAGGCAGAAGCTGAGTTGACGGTTGAGGTTCCAGAGGACACTGGCATCGCCCAGCGCTTCACCCTCCACGCCATGGAAGGCCAGCGTCTGCGCCGTGCTGCTGCACAGGCTGCCGCCCGCCCCCATCAGCGCGAACAACAGCGCGGCCAACGCGAAGGCCGGCTGCGGCAGCAGCGCCATCAACAGCATGCCGCTGGCCTGCAGCAGCATGCCCGTACGCAGTACCGTGGCCGGGCCGAAGCGAGCCAGCAGGCGCTTGCTGGCCGTGATCGCAGTGGCCGAGGCCAGCGCCCACGGCAGCATCAGCGCGCCGATGCGTGCCGCGCTGTAACCGGCCTGGTGGAGCTGCAGGGTACTGACCAGCTGGCTGCCGATGAATACACCGGGTACGGCCAGATAGATCAGCATCGCCAGCCGCAGCCCACGATGCGACAGCAACGACCAGCGCAGGAGGGGCTGCGCCTGCCGACGCGCATGCCGCAGGTGGGCCACCGCCAGCAGCAGTGCGACCAGCAACAACACGGCACCTGCGCCGCGGTGTCCGGACTCACCCAGCCAGGTCAGCGCCAGCAGCAGCGCGCCCAGCGCCAGCATCGCGGTGGACAGCGCATAGGCCTGCAGCCGCGGCGCACTGCGCACGCCATCGGCCGGCATCCATGCCAGCACAAGCGCGATCGCCACCACCGCCAAGGGCAGGCTGGCCCAGAGCACGCCGCGCCAGGCCAACCACTGCACCAACAACCCGCCCAACGCGGGCGCCAGTGCCGGTACCAGCAACGCCACCAGCAGGATGCGCCGGGTCAGTGCACCTCGCTGATCCGCCGTGCATTGCCGGTACGCCGCGGCCTGCGCGACCGGAATCAGCAGGCCACCGGCCAGCCCCTGCAGCAGGCGCCAGCCGAGCAGCCAGCCGATACCCGGCGCTGCGCCAGCCAGCACAGCGGCAACCGCGAACAACAGCAACGCCACCAGCAGCAAGCGACGCTCGCCGCAGCGCGCAGCCAGCCAGGGCGCCAACGGAATCACCACGCTCAGGCCCAGCATGTAGGCGGTGCCGACCCAGGCCAGGGTGCTGATATCAGCGTGCAGTTCCGCCGCCAAGGCCGGATAGGCCACCGTGGCGATGAACATGTTGACCAGATCCAGGGCGAACACCAGCAGGAAGATCGCCTCATGGCGCAGGCGGGGGGACGGCATCGGCGGCGCTCCAGCAGAGAAGCGGCCAGCATGCCGTGCGGGCCTTGTTGGAAAAACACGACGACAGCTGCAACACTGTCAAATCTGTTTTGACAATAGATCGCCATGGTCAGCCTCGATCGCTTCGATATCTTCCGCGCCGTGGTCGAGGCCGGCAGCCTGACCGCCGCCGCCGACCGCCTGGGCCTCAGCCGCGCGGTGGTCAGCTTCAACCTGAAGCGGCTGGAACAGGAGCTGGGCGTGACCCTGCTGCTGCGCAGTACCCGGCACCTGGCCCTGACCGAGGCTGGCGAGCAGTTCCTGCAGCACTGCGTGCAGGCGCTGGACGCCGCCCAGGCGGCGATCGATGCCGCGCGCCGCGACCAGCACCAGCTGCAGGGCGTACTGCGCCTGACCACCACGCCGGAGTACGCCCAGCTCCGCTTGATTCCTGCGTTGGAGGCGTTCCGTGCGCGGCACCCGGCCCTGCAGCTGCACCTGTCGACCTCACCGGCACCGGCCGACCTGATTCCCGAACGCTTCGACCTGGCGATCCGCCTCGGCCGCCTGCCGGACTCTGGGCTGCATGCCAGCGAACTGGAACGCCATCCACTGTGCGCGGTGGCGGCTCCCTCCCTGCTGGCACGCCTGCCCTCTGCCGATGCTGCCGATGACCCCGTGCAGCTGGGTTCCCTGCCCCGCCTGGGCTACCCGCGTCTGGCCGATGTGCCGGTGGTGGCACCGGATGGCAGCGACGCCCTGTTTGCCACCAACCCGGGCAATGCGGTCGTGCGCGTAGATGGCGCCAGCAGCCTGCGCACCTTCGCCGTGGCCGGTGCCGGCGTCACCGTGCTGCCACGCTGGCTGATCGAGGACGATCTGGCCCTGGGTCGGCTGCGACCGGTACTGCGCCAGCACCGCTTCCCGCAGCAGAGCGTGTACGCGGTCTACCCGCACAGCACGCAGCCCTCGCCAAAGGTGCGTCAGCTGATCGATTTCCTGCGCGGGTGGTTTGGCAGCGCGCCCGGGTGATGACGGCGTCCGCCGGGCGCGGCGTTCTGGAGCCGAGCCCACGCTCGGCTCCGTTCTACAACAGCCGAGCATGGGCTCGGCGCTACAGTAGATATCCGGTAGCGCCGGGCCGTGCCCGGCGAGCGCAGCGGCAATCTACAAACAAACACGGCCCCTTCCGGGGCCGTGTCTTCAAGGCATCAGCGCAGCACCTGCTCCACCAGCTGCACGTCCACCGTCTGCAGCGGCTCGGCGGCATTGCGCGACAGCTGCACCTGGTAGGTGCCGCCGTCGATCTTCCACTGGCGGGCCTGCGCATCGTAGTGCGCCAGCGTCTTCGGCTCGGCTTCGATGCGGATGCGGCGCTGTTCGCCCGGCTGCAGCTGCACCTTGTCATAGCCGATCAGGCGGATCGGCGTGGTGCTGCCGGCCGGCAGCTTCAGGTACAGCTGGGCCACGTCGGCACCGGCGCGCTTGCCGGTGTTGCGAATGTCCACGCTGGCGACCAGGCGCGAGCCTTCCACACTCACCTTGAGGTTTTCATAGGCGAACGAGGTGTAGGACAGGCCATGACCGAACGCGAAGGTGGGCTTCAGGCCCTTGGCCGCCATCCACTTGTAACCGACGTTGGCACCTTCGATATCGAAATCGAACACATCACCGAACGGCTTGGCCGGCTTGAAGCCGAGGCCGTCGATGTGCGGGCGCGGCAGCTGCGATTCGTCCACCACCCAGGTCACCGGCAGGCGGCCGGACGGATTGACCTGGCCGGTCAACAGCGCGGCAATGCCTTCGCCACCGCGGATGCCCGGGTACCAGGCCTGCAGCATCGCCGGCACCTGCGCCAGCCATGGCGTGCGCACCGGGCCATTGGTTTCCAGCACCAGCACGGTCTTCGGGTTGGCCTTGGCCACCGCCGAGATCAGCGCGTCCTGGTTGTCCGGCAACTGCATGTCCGGCAGATCCACCGATTCGGCGGCCCACTGGGTGGCGAACACGATGGCGACGTCGGCCTGCGCGGCAGCCCTGGCCGCGGCGGCGGCGTTGGTGCCGTCCACGTACTCGATGGTCGCGTCCGGACGCGCTGCGCGCAGCGATTCCAGCGGCGAGGACGGGTGGAAGATCACCGGGCCCGGCCAGGTGGTCGGCAGCACGCCCGGCACCGCATTGGTGCCCTTGGCGGTCACGCCCACCATCGACGAACCACCGCCACCGATCACGCCCTTGTCGGCGTGGCCACCGATGATGACGATGCGCTTCACCGTGTCGGCCAGCGGCAGCAGGTTGCCTTCATTGCGCAGCAGCACGCTGCCCTCTTCCACCGTGCGCTGGGCGACGGCGAAGCCGGCCTCGGCATCGACCTTCTGGTGCTGCGGCGGGTTGTCGAAGTTGCCATGCAGGAACATCGTGCGCAGGATGCGCGCGACCATGTCACTCAGGCGCGCCTGCGGCACCACGCCGCCATGCACGGCCAGGCGCAGCGGCTCATCGAAGAACACCGCCGCGTCGAACACTTCGCCGGCCGACTGCTGGTCCAGGCCGGCCAGCGCCGCCTTCGAACCGCTGTGCACGCCACCCCAGTCGGACATCACGAAACCGGGGAACTTCCATTCCTGCTTCAGCACCTGGTTCATCAGGTAGCCGTTCTCGCAGCCGTAGGTGCCGTTGATCTTGTTGTACGAGCACATCGCCACGCCCGGGCGGCCGGCTTCCAGCGCGATCTCGAAGGCCAGGAGGTCCGACTCGTGCATGGCCTGTTCGCCAATGCGCACGTCGTGGAAGTTGCGGCGGGTCTCCATGTCGTTCAGCGCGAAGTGCTTCATCGAGGAGATCACGTGCTGGCTCTGCACGCCCTGGATCAGCGCGCCGACCATCGAACCGGCCAGCAGCGGATCTTCACCGGCATATTCGAAGTTGCGGCCATTGCGCGGATCACGCTGCAGGTTGACGCTGCCCGACAGCAGGATGTTGAAGCGCTGCTGCCATGCCTCGCGGCCCATGGTCGCGCCACCCGCGAAGGCGACCTGCCGGTTCCAGCTCGATGCGGTGGATGGGCCCGATGGCATCGCCGTGGCGAAATCACCGGGGCGGATGCCGCCCGGATTGGTCACGCCGACGCCGGCATCGGCCGACTGCTGCGACGGAATGCCCAGGCGCGGCACTGCCGGCACGAAGCCGGCCGAACCGACCGCGCCTTCCGGCAGCGGGCCACCGTCCTTGCCCAGCCCGAAGTAACTGTGCAGCATCTGGAACTTCTCGTCCTCGGTCATCGCCTTCAGCAGCAGCGCAGCGCGCGCATCGGCGTTGAGGGTGGTGTCCATCCACGGCCTGTCGCCATGTTTGTCGGCGGCATAGGCCAGGGTCAGCAGGGTGGCGCGCAGGGTGTTGCCTTCCAGCTTGAACGGCGCACTGCTGGCGGCCTGGAAACCATCGCTGAAATAGCTGGCATCGGCTTCCAGGGCGACACGCGCCGGATCGAAGCCTGCGGCCTTGGCCGATTCACCGGCCACCGCACCGAGCAGCACCGCCGGTGCACCCAGCCGCGAACGGGTGACCAGCGCTGGCAGCTGCGCGGCACCTGCACCGGCATCGGTATAGACCGCCACCGTGTGGCGGCCATCGTCCAGGCGCAGGTAGCTCAGGCCCGGCTGGTCCGGGCCGGATTCAGCGGCGATCGGCAGCCGGGTCAGCACGGCCTGGCCGCGCTGGATCTGGCCATCGTCACTGCTGGCGGCGATGAAGCGGTACTCGTAGCCCAGGCCATCGGCCAGCACCTGCAACGGATCGACCTGGCCGATGCCGCGCTGCACCTGGCGCACGCTCACCGCGTCCACCTGCAGGGTCTTCAGCTGGGCGGCCAGGGCCGGCATCGTCTCGGCGGTCGGGGCCTGTTCCAGGGTCAGCACAGTGAACGCGGCGGGGTCGGCCCAGGCCGGGGCGGCCAGTGCGACAGACAGGGCCAGGGACAGTGCAAGCGGCTTTGTAAACGTTTTCATCGGCAGGCGTAATTCCGTTGCCAAGGCAATCGGTCCAGGGAAAGTGCCGCCGAAGGGTGCAGCGTTCATGCCGCGCAGGAATTGCCAGGCAACCTCCCGCAGGCCGAAGGACGGGCCGGTCTGCGCCTGGGACCCTCCTCCCGGCGTGACAACCTGCCTGTCCGGGCCGCGCAGGGCGACCCAATCCTGTGAAGATTGTGCGAGGGCGTTCACACCTGTCAACAGGACCTAAGTCACAGAGGCAACCCGGCCAGCGGTTATCAGGCCATCACCGGCGGTCATCAGCAGGCTGCGTGGGGCTGCCGATAATGAGGTGTCACCGGCCCTGGACCCCGCCCATGAACATACACCGCGACTTCGATCATCTCTGGCGTGACCGCTGTGATACCTCCACCCAGCGCAGCCCACGCGTGCTGATCCGGGTATTCGTTGCCCCTGGCGAACTGGAGCGCAGCGTGGCGTTCTACGAGCAGTTGCAGGGTGTGGTGGCCGATGCGGGCTTCCCGTTTCCCGATGCCGGCCTACGCCTGGCGATGGTCGGTGCATTCCTGCTGATCGAAGGTTGCGATGAGGCGCTGGCGCCATTCACTTCGACCACGGGGACGCTGCTGGTCGATGACGTTCGGCCCTATCACGACAAACTGGTCGCGGCCGGTGCCGAGATCATCTTCCCGCTGCAGGTGGTGCCGACCGGGGCGGCGTTCAATGCGGTGCATCCCGATGGCACGGTGGTCGAGTACGTGCATCACCGGCCGGATCCGCACGGGCGGTGAGAGTGCGCGCGACCGGGCTGCGCCCGGCACCCGCAGAGGCAACGGCCAATGCAACAGCAGAAGCAAAAGCTGGGTTCCTGTGGGGTGG
>NZ_JAOCCT010000025.1:0-83395 GCF_029840555.1 Stenotrophomonas sp. GD03877
CGCAGGAAGTGGGTGAAGATGCTCGGCTGCATGGCCAGCATGAAGATCACGCCGAACGCCGCGCCCGCCAGGTGGGCGCTGTGGTTGATGCGGTCACCGCCGCGCTTGTCCATCCAGATGCTGTAGCCGACGTAGAACGCGGCGTAGACGATGGCCGGCGCCGGGATGAAGAACACCAGGATGATCGACCACGGCTTGATCAGGATGAAGGCGAACAGCACCGCCGACACCGCCCCGGACGCACCCAGGCTGAGGTAGTTCGGGTTCTTCTGGTTCTTCAGGTAGCTGGGCAGGATCGAGACCAGCAGCGCACCGATGTAGAACGCCGGGTAGGTCAGGTAGCTGCCGGTCAGCTGCACCATCACGCTCTCGATGAATCCCCCGAAGAAGAACAGGGTGATCATGTTGAAGATCAGGTGCGACCAGTCGGCATGGATGAAGCCATAGGTCACCAGCCGGTCGTACTGGCGGTGACGGTCGATGGCCGGCGGCCACAGGATCAGGCGGTCGGCCAGCTTGCGGTTGTTGAACGCCATCCACGACAGGATGGCGGTGATGGCGATCAACAGCAGATTGACGGGGGTCATGTCAGGCTCAGGCGCTACGGTAGTTGTCGACCATACGATAGCGTTTTGCGTACCAACCGAAGGCCAACGCCGCGACGAAGGCGAAACCGGCGAAGAAGAACATCAGGAATGCCGCCTCGCTCAGGCCGGTACTGGCGATCTTGTGGGTCACCACGTCATTGCGCACGGCTGCATTGGACAGCAGCACCCACAGGTTGCCGATGGTGGTGGTCAGGTTCCAGAAGCTCATGACCACACCCTTCATGGCCTGCGGCGCCTGGCTGTAGGCGAACTCCAGGCCGGTGGCCGAGACCAGCACCTCACCGAAGGTCAGCAGCGCGTACGGCAGCATCTGCCAGAAGATCGACATGGCGTTGCCCCCGTCCATCACCACCTGGATGCCGCCGACCACGATCCAGGCCAGGCCGCTGAAGGCGATACCGGCGGTCATGCGGCGCAGCGCGGTCGGCTCGAAGCCGAAGCGGCGCAGGGCCGGGTACAGCACCAGGTTGTTGAACGGGATCAGGATCATCACCAGCAGCGGGTTCAGCGCCTGCATCTGCGAGGCGGTGAACCAGCTCGGCATCTGCATCTGCTGGCCCTGCAGGACCCAGGTCGAGGCCTTCTGGTCGAACAGCGAGAAGAACGGCGTGGTCAGCGCGAAGATCACCAGCACGCGCAGCACCGAGCGCACGCCTTCCACGGCTTCGGCCGGATGCTGGCCACGGGCACGCTCCAGCTGCAGCCAGGTGCCGCCGCCGATGCCCGCCAGGATCGACACCAGCGCCAGGCACAGGCAGATGACGATGCCCAGCGAGCCGACCAGGCTGAACGAGGCTGCTGCCAGCACCAGGCCGAGCACGGCGATCACCAGGCCCGGACGGCCCTGGCCGGTCACGCGCGTGGTCAGTGCGGTACGCACCACGTTGGCGAACGAATGCGGATCCTTCGGCGGCAGCGGCACCAGCACGTAGCGCTTGCGGCCCAGCCAGAACACGAAGGTGGCGATGAACATCAGGATGCCCGGGATACCGAACGCCCACTGCGGGCCCCAGTTCTTCAGCACCAGCGGGATCAGCAGCGAGGCGAACAGCGAGCCGAAGTTGATGATCCAGTAGAAGGCGTCGAAGACGATCTTGGCCAGGTGCTTGTTGCTCTGGTCGAACTGATCACCCATGAACGAGGCCACCAGTGGCTTGATGCCGCCGGCACCGAGCGCGATCAGGCCCAGGCCGAGGAAGAAGCCCTCGCGGCTGTTCTCGAACAACGCCAGACACAAGTGGCCGGCGCAGTAGACCAGGCTGAACCAGAGAATGGTGTGGTACTTGCCGAAGAACCTGTCGGCCAGCCAGCCTCCGAGCAGCGGGAAGAAATACACGCCGATCATGAAGCTGTGCATGATGTCCTTGGCTTCACCGGCACGGCCTTCCGCAGTGATTTCCTGCAGCAGCAGCGAGGTGATCAGGAACTGCACCAGGATGTTGCGCATCCCGTAGAAACTGAACCGCTCGCAGGCCTCATTGCCGATGATGTACGGGATCTGGCGCGGCATCTTTCCCTGGCCGGCGATGGGGGCAACTGCGTCGTGGCTCATCCTGTAAGGCAATCCTGCAAAGCGAAAGGCGCAAGATTACCGGAAGCAGGGCTTGCGAAGCACGCTGCAGGGCTGCATGACAACGGTGCCAATCCATGGCAGACACCGCATGCCATGCCGGAAGTCACGGCACCTGCACGACAAAAGCGTAAACTTATCGTTATGCGCCCCCTCGCCCCCGCCCGTCTCCTGCTCAGTTGCCTGGTGCTGCTGATGGCGTTGCAGGCGCAGGCGCGGCCGCAGGCACCGGCCACAACGGCCAGCGAAAGCGAGCCCCGCCAACTGACCGTGGCCGCGCTGGAGCTGCCCAGCCGCGATGATGCGCAATGGAAGTTGCGCCGCGAACAGGTCGCACAGTTGCTGACCGACCTGCAACCGGACGTGATCTCGGTGCAGCAGGTGCTGCAGCAGCAGGGCCGCAACCCGGCCTGCTGGCTCGCCACCCGGCTGCGCTACAGCTGCGACTTCGTTACCGCCGATCCGCCCAGCCAGCCGTTGCGGCATGGCAACGCGATGCTGACCCGGCTGCCGGTCAGCGAGGATGGCGTGACCCTGCTGCACCCACCCGGCATCTTCAGCGCCGCCGGCATGATGCGGCTGAAGCTGGGCGAGGCACTGGTCAACATCTATGTGGCACGGCTGCGCCCGGACCCGGACGAGGCCACCGCCCGCCAGCATCAGACCAGCGACCTGATGACCTGGATCGGCGCCACCGCCGAGGGCATGCCCAGCCTGATCGCCGGCGATTTCTCGGCAACCACCGTCGAGCTCGTGCGCAGCACCCCGGGGTTCCAGCCCGCCCGGCGCAATCCCGGCGGTCGCGTCGAGGCGCCTGCGGCCAGTGGTGGCGGCAGCAGCGGTCATGGCCTGGATGTGCTGTTCCAGGTCAAGCACTTCGGCGGCATCCGCCAGCAGCCGATCCTGCTGCCGGCCGACGGCGACCTGCCCGGCCTGCGCCTGGGCGTGATGGCCACCCTGCGCCTGCAGGGTGATACCGCCACTACCGAATGACTCCTGCAACAGAAAAGGCCGGGTTTTCCCCGGCCTTCTCCGTTCATCCCATCACCGCGATCAGGCGATCGCTTCCTGGTAACGGCGCTCGACCTCGTTCCAGTCGATGACGTTGAAGAACGCGCCGATATATTCCGGACGGCGGTTCTGGTACTTCAGGTAGTACGCGTGTTCCCACACGTCCAGGCCGAGGATGGGGGTGTTGCCTTCCATCAGCGGGCTGTCCTGGTTACCGGTGCTCTCGACCACGACCTTTTTGTCCGGGGTCACGCTCAGCCAGGCCCAGCCGCTGCCGAAACGGGTCAGCGCAGCCTTGGTGAAGGCGTCCTTGAACTTGTCGAAGCCGCCCAGGTCCTTGTCGATGGCCTTGGCCACGTCGCCCACCGGGTTGCCGCCAGCATTCGGAGCCATCACGGTCCAGAACAGCGAGTGGTTGGCATGGCCGCCACCGTTGTTGCGCACCGGACCCTGCAGGTTCTCCGGCAGCGACTTGAGCTTCTTCACCAGTTCTTCGACCGGCAGGTCAGCGTACTCGGTGCCTTCCAGCGCCGCGTTGACGTTGTTGATGTAGGTCTGGTGATGCTTGGTGTGATGGATTTCCATCGTCGCCGCATCGATGTGCGGTTCCAGCGCGTCGTAGGCGTAGGACAGCTTGGGCAGGGTATAGGCCATGATGCATCTCCTGATTGCGAGGGCACCCGACGGTGTCGGGCGTTGCGCGGTGAATGATGGGGACAGACCGCCAGATTACCAAGGGGGATGTAAAGGAAATTGCGTCCTGCCAGTGAGCACGACGGCAATTGTTACGCAGCAGTGACGCGATGCCATTCTCATGCACCGTGCAGCGCACAGGCGCTACAGTGCCTGCACCGCCCTCGCCTGCTCCTTGCCCATGCGCAACCCCCGGCTGCTGATCACCGCCATCGCCCTGCTGCTGCTCGGCCTGGTCGTCAACCATTTCATGCAGCGCCCGCCGGCGCCGCAGTTCGCGCCGGACCTGCAGGGTGCGCCTGCCGCGCGCGCGCCGGCCACCGCCTCGCCCGGCAAGAACAGCGGACTTCCCGCGTTCCTGCCCGCTGAAGCCAGGCAGACCATCGCCCTGATCCAGCGTGGCGGCCCGTTCCCGCACCGCCAGGACGGCAGCACGTTCGGCAACCGCGAGCAGCAGCTGCCGCAGCGCCCGCGCGGCTACTACCGCGAATACACCGTCGATACCCCCGGCGCCCGCACCCGTGGCACGCGCCGCATCGTCACCGGCGGCGATCCGCCGGAGGCGTGGTACTACACCGACGACCACTACGAATCGTTCCGCAGCTTCACCGTACCGGCCCAGGGAGCGCAGTGATGAGCCACGATGATTTCGGCCTCGGCCTGCATGACATCAACAATGCTGGCGTCTACGCCATCGACAGCGACGACATCGGCGCACTTGCCGCAGCGATGCGCGATGCCGGGCTGAAGGTGATCCGCATCGATCTGGAAGGCGTGGGCGACAAGCGCACCCTGCTCGCCCGGCTGGCCGCGCAACTGGATTTCCCGACCGGCTTCGGCGGCAACTGGGATGCGCTGTCGGACAACCTGCGCGACCTGCAGTGGCTGCCAGCCAACGGTTACGCGCTGTTCCTGGCCGACGTGGACACGTTGCGCGCCTCCACGCAGAAGGACTTTGACACCCTGCTGGACGTGATGGACGAAGCCAGCCGCGACTGGGTCGGCCGCGACGTGCCGTTCTGGGTGTTCCTGTCGCAGAGCGCGTAAAGTCAGTGCCCTGGTAGAGGCCGACCTTGGTCGGCGCCTCTGTGCCAACCAAGGTTGGCACCTACCCAAGCGCGAGCCGGCCACTGTGTGGCGCGCCTGCCTTGCCTAGCGGCTCCCGTTGTCTTCCTGCAGCTCCTTCTTGAACGGAATGTCCGGCGGCGGTCGCGCCACGGCCGGCTGGTCCTGCATGTTCGGATTGGTCAGGCCGCAGCCACCACCGGCCTGCAGGATCGAGATCACGCAGGAGATCTTCGTACTGGTTCCCGGCAATGGAATCTCCATTGCCTTGACTCCCTTGCGCACCCACTCGGCCAGCAGCGATTCCTGCGGGACCCAGTACTTGTCGAACGAAGTGGGCGTGTAGTCGTAAGGCGGTCGCTTCAACCAGGTGCCCGATTGCGCGATGCGTTCCTTGCTCCAGCCATCGTTGGCACCACCGGGCGCACCGCGCTCGGCACGACCCTCGCCTTCCTGGCCCGGCACACGCACGCTGCCATCGGCATTGAACAGGCCACTGCCCTTGCCGGTGGCGCTGGCCTGGCGGGCACCCTTGTCGGCGCCGTCATGGTTGCGGCTCGATGCACCCCAGTCATCACCCTTGGCGGGCGTGGCCCAGTTGCCCGGATTGGGGGCCGGGCGCGCTCCTGCCTGAGCCGGGGTCGTGCTGGATGCAGCAGGCCGCGCAGTGCTGCTGCTCGCCTGCGTCGCGCTGCCATTGGCTGCCGGCGCGGGTGTTGCCGCGGGTGCATTGCCACTGGAAGACGAAGGGGCTGCGGCCGGTGCCGAGGCTACTTCGCGCTCGCGCACCTGTACGTCACGACCCGCCGGCGCACGCACCGCCGGATCACGACCGGCAACGGTTGCCATCCGCACCTGCGGATCGACCACCGCCTGCACTTCACGCTCGCGCACCTGCACGTCGCGCTGCGGCACCCGCACCTGCACATCGGCCGTGCGCAGCGGCTGCGACACCGCCGGTGCATCGACCGTACTGACTTCGCGCTCCTGCACCTGGATGTCACGCAGCTGCGGCGTCCGCACCGCGATTTCCGGCGCACGCAGTGCGGTTGGGGTTGGCGGCGCCTGCACCGGCTGCACGCTGCGCTCGCGCACTGCGGGCGTGGTGTCACGCGGCACGATGCTGACCTCCGTGCGCGGCACGCTCACCGGTGGCACCACGAAATCCGTACTGGCCTGCGCTACTTCGGTGGCCTGCACCGGCGAGGGTGGCGGGGCCGCAAGCGGGGCCGGCTCGGCTTCGGCCGGCGGCGACGGCACGCTGGCTGTCGGTGCTGGAGCCGGCGCGGGTGCAGGCGCCGACGCGGCCGCAGGACGTGGCTCAGGTGCCGTCGCTGCCCCTGCCTCCTGGCCGGCGGCAACCTGACCCGCCGGTGCAGCCGCAGCCGCTTCGGCACCCGGCTGATCGCCACCACCTTCCTGGCTGGCGCGACCGACGAATTCCACCTGCACACGCTCGCCTTCGGCGCCCTCTGCTTCCGGTGCCGTGGTGCGGATCACCGCAACCCACAGCAGCAGCATGAAAAACAGCAGGTGCAGCAGCGCGCTGGCAAACGCCGAGGTCCAGCGCATCCAGCGCTGATCGCGCGGCGCAGCGTCCCAGTCCTGCCAGAACAACCGGCGCAGCGACTGCCACGGTGACAGCCGGGGCGATTGCCCCGGCGGTCCAGGCAGCGGGCGCGGCAGCAATACCGCAATCACTTCGCGGGCGTGGAACGGCCGCGGCAGCGGGCCCAGCGAGCGCAGCCACAGCGCCCAGCCATAGGGCAGGCGCGTGGACTTCTCGAGGACGGCGCGTGGCTGCTGGCGGGCCAGCAGCAGTTCGATGAGTTGCTCGGCCCGGGTCAGAGGCACGCGTCAGCGGTCAGGCGACGTTGCCGCGCGGGATGTACGGCGCGTGGCCGCTGTCGTGGTCGGTCGCGTCGCGCACGGCGGTCACGCCCGGCACGCGGCCCATCAGGGTCTTCTCGATACCCTGCTTGAGCGTCACGTCGGCCATGCCACAGCCCTGGCAGCCACCACCGAAGCGCAGCAGCACCACGCCGTCGGCCGAAACTTCCTGCACGGCCACCTTGCCGCCGTGCGAGGCCAGCTGCGGATTGACTTCGTTCTCCACCACCCAGTGCACGCGCTCGACCAGCGACGCGGCATCACCGGGGGCCTCGCCCTTGATGCGCGGTGCCTTGATGGTCAGCTGCTGGGTACCGGCGGTGCCGGCGACGATGTCGATCTCGGCGCCGTCGAGCCAGCCGACGCTGCTCGCATCGACGTAGAGGGTGAAGCCATCGCAGTCCACCGCCCACTCGTCACCGAGCAGGTCGGTCGGTTCGGCGAATTCCAGCCGGGCATCGGCGCGCGGGGTACCGGGGTCGACCGCGCTCAGGCGCACGCCCATGCCGGGCACGCCCTCGCGTTCGATCAGCTTGCGGAAATGGGTCTGGGCAGTGTCGGAGATCTGGATCATCAGGCTATTCTAGCCAAGTAAGCGTCAGCCGCTCATTCGGTTTATACACCGTCCGGCGCATTGTTCAGTCAACACGAGGTGGAGATTCCCATGGCCGACCTGATTCCACTGGCCCAGGCCCGTTGCGTGCCGCGCAAAGGCAGCGACCACAAGCTTGGCGAAGCCCGCCTGGCCGAACTGCTGCCGCAGGTTCCCGGCTGGGAGCTGAGCGAGGGTGGCCAGGCCCTGTTGCGCACCTTCCGCTTCAAGAATTACTACGCCACGATGGCCTTCGTGAACGCGCTGGCCTGGATCGCCCATCACGAGGACCACCATCCGGACCTGGGCGTGCACTACGACCGCGCGGTCGTGCGCTTCTCCACCCACGATGTGGGCGGCCTGAGCGAGAACGACTTCATCTGCGCGGCAAAGACTTCGGCCCTGACGGAGCAACTGCCATGAACGTACGTTTGCTGAGCCTGTCCCTGATCGCTGCGACCGGCCTGGCCGGCTGTGGCCCGTCCGAACCACCGGCACCACCACCGCCGCCGCCGACCGAAGTGGCCGCAGTGAAGACGCCGCCGCCGCAGTACCCGCTTGAGCTGGCCTGCATGGGCGTGGGCGGCACCAGCACCTTCAAGGTGACCATCGGCGCCGACGGCAAGCCGAGCGAGGTCGCGCTGTTGACCGGGGCCGGCAACCCGCAGCTGGACGAACTGGCCAGGACCGCCGTGCAGGGCTGGCAGTTCAAGGCTGCCACCCGCAACGGCGCTGCAGTGCCGGCCACCATCCAGGTACCGGTCAGCTTCAACCCGCCGCAGCCGAAGCCGGACCAGTGCTTCGCCATCGAAGAACGCCTGCGCCGCGGCGGCTGATCGCCCGCGCCCCGACGAGGCCAGCCGACGCCCGCCTCGCCCTCGCCGCCCCGGCCTTGCCCGGGGCGGTTGTCTATTGACCAGGACCGCGTCGGTACATGTTGCAGATTCCTCCCGAAAACATCTGGATCGCACTGGCGGTCACTCTTGCGGCCGGCCTCGCCACCGCCATCGGCAGCCTGCTGGTGCTGTTCTCACGGCGCCCCAACCCGCGCCTGCTGGCGTTCGGCCTGGCCTTCGCTGGCGGCGCGATGGTCTATGTGTCGCTGTCGGAGATCCTCAACAAGTCCATTGCTTCGTTCGCGCTGGCCTATGGCGAACGTACCGGTTTCACCTACGGCACCCTGGCCTTCCTGCTGGGCGTGATCGTGATCGTGCTGATCGACCACTTCATTCCCAATCCGCACGACAGCCTGGACAAGCAGGACCCCGCGTTCCGCGAGAACAGCCGCGAATACCTGAAACGGGTCGCGCTGCTGACCTCGGTCGCGATCACCGCGCACAATTTCCCGGAAGGGCTGGCAACCTTCTTTGCCACGCTGGAAAGCCCATCGGTGGGCATGCCGCTGGCCTTCGCCATCGCCATCCACAACATTCCCGAGGGCATCGCGATCGCGGTGCCGGTGTACTTCGCCACCCAGAACAAGTTCTATGCGTTCAGTGCCAGCCTGCTGTCCGGCCTGGCCGAGCCGGTGGGCGCGGCGCTGGGCTACTGGCTGCTGTCAGGATCGCTGTCGCATGCCACGTTCGGCTGGGTGTTCGGACTGATCGCCGGCGTGATGGTATTCCTTGCGCTGGATGAGCTGCTGCCGGCGGCCAAGCGCTATGCCAAGGGCCACGAGACGGTTTACGGGCTGGTGGCCGGCATGGGCACGCTGGCGATCAGCCTGGTGCTGTTCAAGTGGTGAGGGTTTTGCGGTCAACGGGCTGAGCCCCCTCGCGGCTGGCGGAGCGAGATTCCGGGGTTGGGCCGGGCGAGGTGGGTTTGCGGGGGACGCCGTAAACCCATCCGGACCGACCAAAACCGGAATCCCGCTTTGGAGGCCAGCCGCGAGGGGGCTCCGCCCGTTGGCCGGTCAGCCCCTCGCAGAGGTTACTTCAGGCGATCCAACGCTTCGACCAGCTCATCGGCCAGCGGCGCGTTCAGCACATACGGGCTCTTGCCGTCGTCCAGCGCGAACTCCAGCGACGCCGCGTGCAGGAACAGGCGCTTCAACCCGATCTGCTCACGAAGCCGCTTGTTGACCGCCGGATCGCCGTATTTGTCGTCACCGGCCACTGGATGCCCCAGATGCTGGGCATGCACGCGGATCTGGTGGGTACGGCCGGTCTCGATGCGCACCTCACAGTACGAATGGCCGCCGCGGCGCTCCAGCACCCGGAAGTGGCTGATCGATTCCTTGCCGATCGCATTGACCTGTACATGGCGCTCGCCGCCCTGGCGCAGGCCCACGTGCAGCGGCGCGTCGACCGTCATCACGCCGTCGGGCATGCGCCCGGCCAGCAGGGTCAGGTAGCGCTTGCGGATGCCGGCGCCATGGTCTTCACGCAGCAGCGCCTGCAGTTCGCTCAGTGCCGAGCGCTTCTTGGCCACGATCAGCAGGCCCGAGGTGTCGCGATCCAACCGATGGACCAGCTCGAGGGTCTGGCCCGGGCGCAACGCGCGCAGGGTCTCGATAGCGCCGAAGCTGATGCCGCTGCCGCCGTGGCTGGCCACGCCAGTGGGCTTGTTCAGGGCCAGCAGGCGGGCGTCCTCGAAGACGATGGCCTGCTCCAAGCGGCGCATGAACGCCTCCGGCGGGCCGGCCTTGTCTCCTTCTTCACTGAGACGAACCGGCGGCACGCGCACCTCATCGCCCGCCTCCAGCTTGCGTTCGGCCTTGGCACGGCCGCCGTTCACCCGCACCTGGCCGCTGCGTACCAGCTTGTAGACCAGGCTGCGCGGGGCGCCCTTCAGCTGGCCGAGCAGGAAGTTGTCCAGGCGCTGGCCGGCGCGGTCGGCGGGAACGGTGATCATGCGCACGGAAGGCTTGTCGCCAGCGGGTTTGGTCGGGTCTTGGGCGGTCATCAGGCTGTTTATTCTGTTACACTCGGGGGGCGAGATAAGGGATTGATTTCGTTGGAAGTTACTCAGGGCCAGAAGCCCAGCTTCCGACGAATCCGGCACAGTGCGCGACCACCGCCCGCGGGGCGGCCATGTTAGCGGCTCACCGGCCTTCCCGGCCATCGCCGGATGCCTGACACGCAACCGTGCTGAACATGTCCCGCGTGGCGCTCCAGCCTGGCTGACAGCTGCCTGCGGCCTGTAACACCCCAAAACCCATAAGAGTGAAGCGCTCCCGCGGCCTGCCGTGGTGTCGTAGCGCTGGAAACCCAAGCCGCCCTCCCCGCGCTTGCGCGAATGGGCGGCGAACCGTGTCCAGAGGCGAAACCCCATGGCGTTCCGCGCGGTAGCCGCTTGCGAGGAACGCAACAATGAAGCGAATGCTGATCAACGCCACGCAGGCTGAAGAGCTGCGTGTTGCCATCGTGGATGGCCAGTCGTTGTATGACATCGACATCGAGCAGCCGTCGAAGGAACAGAAGAAGTCCAACATCTACAAGGGCCGGATCTTCCGCATCGAGCCCTCACTGGAAGCGGCCTTCGTTGAATACGGTGGCGGCCGCCATGGCTTCCTGCCGCTGAAGGAAATCTCCCGCGATTACTTCCAGGCCGGTGTCGACCACAACAAGGCCGGCATCCGCGAACTGCTGAAGGAAGGTCAGGAGATCGTTGTCCAGGTCGACAAGGAAGAACGTGGCAACAAGGGCGCCGCCCTGACCACGTTCATCTCGCTGGCCGGCCGTTACATGGTGCTGATGCCGAACTCGCCCAGCGCCGGCGGTGTCTCCCGTCGCATCGAGGGCGAAGACCGGGCCGCCCTGAAGGACGCCCTGGACAAGCTGAACATCCCTGACGACATGGGCGTGATCATCCGTACCGCCGGCGTCGGCCGCGATGCGGAAGAGCTGCAGTGGGATCTGGACTACCTGCTCAACGTCTGGCGTGCCATCGCCGAAGCCGCGCTGAGCAAGCCGGCCCCGTTCCTGATCTACCAGGAATCGCGCCTGATCGTGCGCGCCCTGCGTGACTACCTGCGCGCCGACATCGGCGAGATCTTGGTCGACACCGAGGAGATGTACGAGCACGCCCGCGAGTTCATGCAGCAGGTGATGCCGCAGACCCTGCGCAAGCTCAAGCATTACAAGGACGACATCCCGCTGTTCAACCGCTTCCAGATCGAATCGCAGATCGAAGGCGCCTACGAGCGCAACGTGCGCCTGCCGTCGGGCGGCTCGATCGTGGTCGACCAGACCGAAGCGTTGACCGCCGTTGACGTCAACTCCTCGCGCGCCACCAAGGGCAGCGACATCGAGGACACCGCGTTCCAGACCAACCTGGAAGCGGCCGAGGAAGTGGCCCGCCAGCTGCGCCTGCGCGACCTGGGTGGCCTGGTGGTGATCGACTTCATCGACATGGCCTCCAACAAGCACCAGCGCGAGGTCGAGAACCGTCTGGCCAACGCGCTGAAGTACGACCGCGCCCGCGTCCAGGTCGGCCGCATCTCGCGCTTCGGCCTGCTTGAAATGAGCCGCCAGCGCCTGCGCCCGAGCCTGGGCGAGTCCAGCCAGATCGTCTGCCCGCGTTGCGACGGCCACGGCCGCATGCGCAGCGTCGAGTCGCTGTCGCTGTCGATCATCCGCGTCGCCGAAGAGCATGCGATGAAGGAGAACACCGGGCAGGTGCTGGTGCAGGCCCCGGTGGAGATCGCCAATTACCTGTTGAACGAAAAGCGCAGCGCCCTGCGCGAGATCGAGCAGCGCCACGAGGCGCCGATCGTGATCGTCGCCGACGAGCAGCTGCACACCCCGCACTACACCGTCACCCGCCTGCGCGAGAACGAGCTGGGTGAAGAGAGCAACAAGCCCAGCTACCAGCGCGGCACCCCGCGCAAGCTGCCGGTGCACGCCCTGACCAAGGGCCAGCTGAACATCCCGCCGCCGGCGGTGACCCAGGTCAAGCACACCTCCCCCGCCCCGGTGCGCGAGGAAGTGGAGCCGGCCGCAGCTGCTCCGGCCCCGGTCGTGGCAGCGCCGGTGGCGCCGGCCCCGAGCGGCGGCGTGATCGGTTGGCTCAAGCGCGTATTCGGTGGCGAACCGGCACCCGCGCCGGCGCCGGTTGCTCCGGCAGCGCGGCAGTCGCAGGATGGTGGCCGCAAGGACCGCAACAAGGATCGCAACAAGGACCGCAAGGACCGTCGCGACGACAATCGTGGTAACGGCGGCAACGGCAACGCGCAGCAGCAGAAGGACGGCGGCAACCGCAAGGACCGCGGTGAGCAGCGCAAGGACGGCCGCAACGGCAACAACGGCAATGCCCAGCAGCAGCCGCAACAGGGCAAGCAGAAGGAGCCGCAGCAGAAGGATGGCCAGCAGCAGCCTCAGCAGCAGAACAAGCCGCGCAACGAGCAGCAGGGCCAGAACCAGAACCAGCAGCAGCCGAAGCTGAAGCAGCCCAAGCAGCCGCGTCCGCAGCAGCAGGACGGTGACAAGCCGGCCGAGAAGCCGCAGCGCGGTGCCGCCGATGCACCGGCCGAAGCCGTGACCGCCGCAGCAGCCGTGGCCGCCACCGCCGTCGCCGCCAATGGGGTGACCGCGCAGGAAGCCACTGCACCGGTTGCCCCGGCGGCCGCCGCTCCTGTGGACGCCGCAGTACCGGTCGAGACCGCTGCCAACGCTGCCAGCGAGGCCGAGGTGGTTGCCGTTGCCGGTGAAGAGGCCGCAACCGACGCCAATGGCGAGCAGGCAGGCGAAGGCGCGACCCGGCGTCGTCGTGGCCGTCGTGGTGGCCGTCGTCGTCGTCGCGGTGGCGCCGAGAACGCCGCCGGCAGCGACGCTCTGGGTGATGACCAGGACGAGGGTGATGACGGTGATGACGCCGACGGCGCCGAGCCGAACGTCGACAGTACTGCTGGCACTGCGCCGGTCGCTGTTGCGCAGCCGGCCCGTTCGCAGCCGGAGTTCGACTTCGATGACGAAGCCGAGCCGGTCGTTGCCGACGCCGCGAAGCCGGTCCGTGCTGCCGCCGCCGTTGCCGCCGCACCGGTTGCCGTGGTGAGCAGCGCCGTGGTCGAAGCCGCCGCCCCGGGCGTGGCTGAAGTGCAGGCCCCGGTCGAAGCTGCTGCGAAGACCGAAGCGGCGTCCTCGCCGGTGCAGACCAGCATGCTCGATGCCATCGACGCTGCGACCCCGGCCCAGCCGGTAGCCGCTGCCGCGTCGGTGATCGAAGCCATTGCGCCGGTGACCGAAGCACAGCCGGTCGCGGTTGAAGCAGCTCCGATGGTTGAAGCCGCTCCGGTGATCGAAGCGAAGCCGGCGGCGGTCGAGGCTGCGCCGGTGGCTGAAGCGAAGCCGGAGATCGTTGTAGCCGCGCCGGTGGTCGAAGCCAATCCGGAGGCCGTTGAGGCTGCGCCGGTGGTTGAAGCCAAGCCGGTCGTCGAGCCCGTCGTGGCCGCCGAACAGCCGGTTGCTCCGGTGGCGGTGGAAACCGTGCCGATCGAAGCCGCTGCACCGGTCGCCGAAGCGGTGGTGACGCCGTCGATCGACCCGGTCGCCGATGGCCATGCCGACGCCGCAGCCCAGGCTGCAGAAGCCAAGGCCGATGAAGAAGACGAAGAGGCCGCCAAGCGCACGCCGCCGGCGAACTGATCGCTCTTTGATCGCATGAAATCGAAACGGCGGGGATCAATGATCCCCGCCGTTTTTGTTTGTGCCGTGCCGTGCCGTGGTGGTTGCCGACCTTGGTCGGCGGCATTGATTCAACGCACGCGGATACGTCCGTGCCGACCAAGGTTGGCACCTACCAAAGCAGGGACACGGACGCCGCCGACAGCACGGGCACCGCAGTGGCGGTTGCCGACCTTGGTCGGTGCCGTTGTTCGTGCCAACCAAGGTTGGCACCTACCAGGAGCGTGCTCCGTCAGGGTTTCGGCGCGAACTGCAGGCGGGCCCACACGCCGTAGTGATCGGATGCCCAGCGACCGCTGTCATCGGGCTGGTCGAACAGCAGCTTCGCCTCGCGCGCGACCATCTCGTCCTGCTGGAAGAAGATGTGGTCGATCCGCGACGGCGCCTGGTAATAGTGGCGGTTGAGCGTGCTGACCCCGGCAAGGTCAGTGTTGACGTGCACGCTGCCGTAGCTGTCGCCGTAGTGGCTGCGCAGCTCGCTCAGGTCACCAGCATCCACCAGCGCATTGAAGTCGCCGGCGATCACCACCGGAGCACCGGCCGACGTTGCAGTGATGAAGCGCAGCAGGTCCTCGACCTGGCTGCGGCGGATGCGTTGCCCGCTCTCGTCACTGCGCTCGTTCAGATGCGTGGCGTAGACGTTCACCGCCTGCCCGTCCACGTCGATGCGCAGGTGAGCAACCGTGCGGTAGTCGTCCAACGGCTGCAGCAAATGATCCCCCTGGGCGAGGATCGGCCGCCGGGTCAGCAGTGCATTGCCGTAGCGCTTGGGCGCCCCAACCGGATCGGTGGACACGAACACGTACCTGTAGCCGAGTTGGCTGGCCAGCCATTGCGCCTGGTTGCGCACATTGCGGCGCTGGATCACCTCCTGCAGGGCAACTGCATCCGGCTGCAGGCGCTTGAGCTCGGCCAGGATGGTGCGGCGCCGGCTCGGCCAGTCTTCGCGGTCATGATGCAGGTTGAAGGTGACCATGCTCATGCCCGGCGCGCTGGCAACGTCGGGCGCCGCGGTCGTGGCAGCCGGTTCGGCCGCCATCACCGCGCCCGGCAATGCCAATGCAATGGCCAGCCCCAGGGCACGCACCGATGTGCGCACCCTCGCCCCTTGCTGCTTCATCGTTACTGTCCCTTACGCTCGGCGCGGCGCACCGCGCTCGGCACTTCGATCTCGATCCGCGCCGGCAGCTGGTGCACGTGCAGTTCCTTGTTGATCCACTCGGCGGCTTCGCCGTTGACCGTCGCCTCGCCCGGATCACCCGCGTACGGCCATGGCAGCACCACGCCCCCCACCGGCGGCACCAGGCCCGGCTGCACCTCCAGCACCAGCTGCTTGTCGCTGCGCTGCAGGCGGTAATTGAGCTGGCCCTGTGGGGTACGCAAGCCCTGCACCGCGACACCCTCGCCCTGCAGCCACGCACTCGGTACGCCGGCGGCCAGCACCAGCGCATCGTCCATGTCACGGTTGTAGGCGAACATGTCCAGGGCCGAGCGCACGAAGTCCGAGGCCACCCAGGCATGCGGCAGGTCACCGACGAAGAACGGCTTGCGCGGCGTGCGCGAGACCACTTCGGCCCACTGGTTCCAGGCCTGCGGTGCGCGGTCCTTGAAGAAGAACTCGGTGGCCTGCCAGGCGCGGTCGCGCCAGCCCAGGCGCACGAACGCGGCCACGTTGCGCCACTCGTACGGGGTGTAGTCCTTCCACTCGCGCTTGCCATCGCGCCGCGCGACGAACTCGTTCCAGTAGCGTTCGAAGGTCGCCTCCAGTGCCTGCTGCGGCAGCCTGCCCTGCTCGCCGCCCGGGGCCAGTGCGATGGTGGTCGACGTCGCGTCGAAGTCACCCAGCTCGGCCGAGCCCGGCAGGTAGTCAATGCGGTGCTGCTGCATCGCCGACTGCAACGAGGCCTGCAGGTCATCCCGGAACTGGTCGCGCGATTCGGCCATCTGCATCGCCTCGACCTTGCCCAGCTGGGTCGCCAGCAGCGCCGCGTCCTTGTAGCCGCGCAACGCCCAGAAGTTGTCCCAGTACGAGTGCATCGGCTTGGCCGAATAGCCTTCGTGGCTGATCGAGGCCGGCATCATCCCGTAGAACGCCGGGTTGCGCGCGCGATTCTCTTCGGTGCGCTCGCTGGCGCGCAACTGCTCCATGTAGGTGTAAGCACCCTGCACGTGCGGCCACATCAGCTCGGTGAAGGTGCTGTCGCCGGTGTAACGCCCGTACTCGGCGATGCTGTAGATCAGCTCGCCATGGCTGTCGTTCTCCGGCACCGGATCACTGCCGCGCGCATCGACGCAGCACGGCACCTTGCCGTTCTCGAACTGGTACGGCGCATACCAGTTGATGTAATCGCGCACCGCATCGCTGCGGCCCATGCGCAGCAGGCCTTCGGAAATCATCGCGCCATCGCGGATCCAGCTGCGCGCATACGAACGCGTGCCCGGCTGCAGCCGCGGCCCGACCCGCGAGATCAGCATGTGCGCGACCGCCGTGCGCAGGGTGTCGACCAGCGGTTGGCCTGCAGCGGGCACCTGCAGCGAGACCACGCCCAGCTTCTTGCGCCATTGTTCGGCCACCTGCGCCTGCGCCTTGGCCACGTCCAGCGCCTGCGGCGCCCAGCCACCGGTCTGCGGCAGCACCACCGCCACTTCACGGCTCTGGCCGGGCTCCAGCTTGATCGTGTACATCAGCGCACCCGACGCCATGCCGGTGCTGTCCTTCACCGCCGTGGTCGCCGGATACGTGCCGCTTTCCAGATGCATCGCATCGAGCTTGCCATCGAACGTACTGGCAAAGCGCGCGTCCGGCACCTGCAGCGGGTAGATGCGCGGCTCACCGTTGACCCGCACCAGCTGCTCGCCCACATCCAGTGCATCGATGCGGCTGAAGCCACCGACGGTGTTGAGGAACTGCGTGGGCGGATTGACCTGCCACGGACGGATCGCCAGTGCCAGGGAGTATTCGTGTGCGACCTTGTCCGGATTGCTCAGCCGGTAGCGGCCGATCAGCTGCGCACGCTCCGGCGTGCCCTGCACGAAGCCGGTCACCGCCAGGCCGACTTTTTCATGCACCCAATCGACGTTGGCGATCGGCAGGTAATGATCCTGCAGCGACTGGGTGATGGCCACCTTCGACCAGTCCAGCAGCTTGCCATCGAGGCGGATGAACGGTTCGATGCTGAAGCTGCCCTTGGCCGGCTCCAGTGCGCCGTCCTCGCTGATCAGCGCCTGTTCCTGGCCGCCATCGAGGCCGAGCAGGGTCCAGTACGGCTGCTCGCCCACGTAGGCACGTGGCAGCGAGCCGCGTGGCAGGTCGGCGGCGACCGAGGACAGGAAAGCGTTCGGGGTGGCGGCAAAGGCCAGCGGCTTGAGCGTGATGTCACGGATGCCATAGCGCCAGTTCGGGCCGTCCTGCAGATCGAAGCGCAGGTAACGCGCATCGGTGTCCGGCAGCGCCAGCCAGTCGCGACCACCGGCACCGCTGGTCACTTCACGCACGGTGCGCCAGTCACGGCCATCCTCGGAGGTGCGTACGGTATAGCGGCGGGCTTCCAGATTCGGCAGCCAGTCGATCACCGCACCGCCGATCTCGCGGCTCTTGTGCAGGTCCAGGCTGATGGTCTGCTGCTTGACGCCACCACTGATCCAGAACGTATCGCTCTTGCCGTCGATCATGCGGTCCTGCAGCGCGGTGGCGGTATCGGCAATCACCGACGGCACCAGCGCCGAGTCATCCTGTGCTGGCAGGCCCTGAAGGGTCAGCTTGTCGAAGCACACCGTGCCGCGGCCGCCGACCTTGCTGTAGATCGTGAACTCGATCGCAGCACTGCGTGCCATTTCCTTCTCGGGCGAGGGACCCCACGCCTTGTCGATCTGGCGGCGGCGGTACTCGACCGGCGTCCACGCCTTGGGGAAGCTGTAGCCGGGCCGGTTGACCCACCAGACGTTGTCGCCGCTGGCATCGATCAGCTTGAACTGCAGGTCGTTGCCCGGCGATTCGCCGCGCAGCTGGAAACCGAAGCGGTAATTGACCGGGTATTCGATATCCAGCGCGCGGCGGATGCCGACGTAGCCGGAGACATCGTGGAAGTCATAGTCCAGGCACAACGCGCGGCCACCACCGGCGCCGCTGACCGGCCGCAGCGAACCGCTGACCTGGTCGGACAGCACCAGCTTCCAGGCGGCGATGTCGTCGAAGTCGTCCAGCACCTTCGGTGCCGGCAGCGCCGGTGGCGCGGCGATCGCCAGGGAGGTCCACAACAGGCCCAGTCCAACGGCGATCGCTCGCTTCATCCCTTGACGCTCCCCAGCAACAGACCTTGGATGTAGTACCGCTGCAGCACCAGGAACAGCGCCAGCACCGGAACCACGGTGACCACCGCGCCGGCCATCATCATTTCCACGTCCATGATGTGCTCGCGCGAGAGGGTGGCCAGCGCCACCGGCAAAGTGTAGTGCTCCTGATCGGTCAACACGATCAACGGCCACATGAAATCGTTCCATGCACCCATGAAGGTGAAGATCGCCAGGGTCACCAGCACCGGCTTGAGCATCGGCAGCACGATCTGGAAGAAGATGCGCAGCTCCCCTGCCCCGTCGATGCGGGCCGCTTCCAGCAGTTCGTCCGGAATCGAACGCGCGTACTGGCGCACCAGGAAGATGCCGAACACGCTGGCCAGCGCCGGCACGATCACGCCACCGAAGCTGTTGACCAGGCCCAGCTGCTTCATCAGCAGGAACAGCGGCAGCATCGCCACCTGCGCCGGAATCACCAGCGCCGCCATCAGCACCTGGAACAGGCGCTCGCGGCCGACGAAATTCAGCTTGGCGAAGGCATAGCCGGCCATCGTGTTGAGCAGCAGCGAACCCAGGGTGATGCCGACCGACACCAGCAGGCTGTTGGCGAAGTTGCCGCCCATGCCGGTGCGCGCGAACAACTCATGGTAGTTGCGCGTGGTGATGCTCGATGGCAGCAGCGGCGGCGGGAAGTGGGTCGCCTCGCCCTGCGGCATGAACGAGACCGAGAGCATCCACAGCAGCGGTGCCAGGCTGACCAGGGCCAGCACCAGCAACGCACCATTGATCAACCATGGGTACCAGCGCGACTGGCCGATTTCACGACTCATACCAACTGCCTCTTGCGGCCAAAACGCAGCATCACGGTGGTCACCGCCAGGATGATCAGGAACAGCAGGAACGCCACCGCGGAGGCGCGCCCCAGGTTCCACCACTTGAAGCCTTCCTCGAACATGAAATACAGCACGCTGACGGTGCTCTGCAGTGGGTCGCCGCGGGTCATCACGTACGGTTCGGCGAACAGCTGGAAGTAGCCCGACACGGTGATCACGCCGACCACCAGCAGCACCGGGCCGAGCATCGGCAGGGTGATGTGCAGGAACTGCTTCCAGCGCGAGGCACCGTCGATGCGGGCGGCCTCGTACAGGTCATGCGGGATCGCCTGCAGGCCGGCCAGGAAGATCACCATGTTGTAGCCGAAGTTCTTCCACACCGCGAACAGCATGATGGTCGGCATTGCCCAGTTGGGATCACCCAGCCAGTCGATCGGACTGATGCCCAGATGCGCCAGACCGTAGTTCACCAGGCCGTAGCTGGTATGGAACAGGTAGCGCCAGATCACCGCCACCGCCACCAGCGTGGTCACCACCGGCGCGAACAGCGCGGTGCGGAACAGCGCCTTGAAGCGTGCGGCCGGTGCATTCAGCAGCATCGCCGCACCCAGCGACACGCCAATCGACAACGGCACGCCGATCAACACGAAGTAGGTGGTGTTCCACAGCGACTTCCAGAACATCGGCGTCTGCAGCAGGTCGATGTAGTTGCCGAGGCCGACGAAGCGCAGGTTACCGCCGTCAGCCAGGGCATACAGGTCGAAGTCGGTCACGCTCAGCGCCAGCGCCGAGGCGACCGGCAGGCCGAAGAACATGCCCAGCACGATCAGCGAGGGACCGGCAAAGATCCAGCCGGCAAGTGAAGTACGTTTCATTGCGCGCTCCCGGCGGCCACGGCACTGCTCGATTGCGGCGACGGCACGCGCTGCTGCAGGCGTTGTTGTTCATGCATCCAGCGGCGCTTGGCCAGCACCTTGTCCACGCGCTGGTCCAGCTCTTCCACGGCCTTGTCCTGCGCCAGGCCACCACGCACTACCTTCTCGGTGACGATGCGCATTTCCTGCACGATGCGCTCCCACTCAAGCACCTTCGGCGTCGGCTTGACCCGCTCCAGCTGGTCACGGAACGCAGCGGCCAGCGGATCGTTGGCCAACGACGGCGCGTTCCAGGTACTGCGGCGCGGCGGCAGGTCGCCGATGATCGAATGGAAGCGGGCCTGGATTTCCGGGCGCGACAGGAATTCAATCAGCTTCCAGGACGCCTCCTTCTGCTGCGACTTGCGGAAGATCACCAGGCTGGTGCCACCGGCGATGCCCGCGCCCGGACCGTCCGGCCCCGGCAGCGCGGCGGTGCCCCACTGCCCTTCCAGCTCCTTGGGCTGCAGCTTCTTGAACTCGCGGATGTTCCAGGGGCCGGAGATGTAGAACACATTGAAGCCACGGAAAAACTCGTCCCAGACGTTGGAGATCTGCGTCTCGGACATCTTCGGCGCCCAGCCCTGCTCGAACATGTTGGCGTAGAAGGCCAGCGTGCGGCGGAACCCCGGGCTGGCGAAATTGCCGCGGGTGTCATCGTCACGCAGCAGCGGATCGGGCTGCTGCAGCGCCAGCGACAGCTGCTGCTCGAACTCGTTGATCGGCATCAGCACCGCATAGAGGTTCGGGCCCTGCATCTTCTTGATCGCCGCCATCTGCTCGTCCCACTCTGCCCACGTACGCGGCGGATGGTCGTAGCCGGCCTTGGCCAGCAGGTCCTTGCGGTAGTAGATCAGGCGGGTATCGACGTACCACGGCACGCCCACCAGCTCGCCGTGGATCACGTTGGTATCCCAGATACCCTGGAAATAGTCCTTCGGGTCGACCACGGCCGAACGCTGCACGAACGGCTGCAGCGGCGTCAGCGCGTCGAGTTCGGCGAACTCCGGCACCCAGGTGTTGCCCAGCTGGCACACGTCTGGCAGACCGTCGGCGGCGAACGCGGTCAGCAGCTTCTCGTGCGCGGCAGTCCACGGGATGTTCTGCACATCCACCTTGATGCCCGGATTCTCGGCCTCGAACTCATGGATCAGCTCGCTGACCACCTCCGCCTCGCGGCCCATCGCCCAGAAACGTACGGTGGTGGTGCCCGGATCGGTACGGGCGCAGCCGGCCACGGCCAATGCGGCCAGGGCAGGCAGCGCCCAGCGGCGCAGGCGGTCGATCCAGTTCGGCATCGGGTTACTTGCCCTGGCCTGTGGTGCGGTTGGCATTGTTCTTCTGTTCCTGCGCGGCAGCCGCGCGTGATTCGGCGATACCCACCGCGCGTGCCGCCGCGGCCTTTTCGTCTTTCTGCAGTTCCAGCGGCTGGAACGAACCTTCCGGTGCCAGCCAGCCACCACTGAACCCGGCCCGTTCCAGGCCCTTGCGGATGTACGGGTTCTTCTTCATCACTTCCCAGACAAAGTCATCGCGGTAGTTGGCGATCATGGTCAGGATCGGGCCCTGGTCGATGGCGATGTAGTCGCTGGCGACCCAACCGCGATCCGGCACCAGGCGGCCGGTCTTGATCGGGATGTCGTAGTTGAAGCTGGGGTTGAACGAATCCAGGAAGCCGTAGCTGGAATAGATGTAATCGCCAAAGCGCTTGTGCATCTCCAGCGTGGCCGGGATCACCTGCTCGGGGGCGAACACCACCGACGCGATCGCAGCGGTGGGAGCGATGGTGCCGTCATCGAAGTTCTCGCGCAGGCCGGCGCCGCGCGAGGAGTAATGGCGGAACTGGCGCTGCTCGCCGCGATAGTCCTGGGTGGTGTTCTGTGGTCCGTCGCTGGCGGTCAAACCCCACACATTCTCGCCATACTCCTTCCACTGCATCGGGTTGGCGATGGCGTACTCGCGCTGGGCCAGTGCGGCCGAGCGGCTGTTGAGGAAGTAGGTGCTGCCGCGCTCGCGCATGTACGCGTCCTGGATGTCGCGGAAGTCGATCCAGACGTGGCTGTACTGGTGGCCGAACAACGGGCCGAAGGACAGGTATTCCTGGCCCTGGTAGACGCCCCAGTCGTTGTCATAGGTACGCGTCCACACCGTCCACGCATCCGGGCTGACCGGGTGCGTCGGCGAGCCCAGGGCAAGGATGTAGACCATCATCGCCTCGTTGTAGCCCATCCAGTCGTGGTCGATGAAGCCGCTCTCGGGGAACCAGCCCATCGAGATCAGCGGTGCACGCTGCTGCAGCCACGGCCAGTCGACCTTCTTGTACAACGTGTCGGCGATCTGGCGGATCTCCTTCTCGCGCGGATCGTCGCCGTCGTAGTACGACTGCGCGAACAGCACACCCATCATCAGCAGCGCGGTATCCACCGAGGACAGTTCAACCCAGCTGTCGTAGCGACGCCCTTCCTGCATGTCCAGGAAGTGGTAATAGAAGCCCTTGTAGCCGGCCTTGCCGGTGCGCTGCGGGCCCATCGGCACGTCGCGGAAGAACTTCAGCGTGGTCAGGGTGCGGTCGATCGCCTGGTTGCGGCTGACCCAGCCGTTCTCGATACCGATCGGGTACGCGGTCAGCGCGAAGCCGACCGAGGCGATGCTGGCGAACGGCCGCGACGGATAGCGGTCCGGGGTCAGGCCATTGATCTCGTTGGTGGTATCCCAGAAGAACTGGAAGGTACGGCGCTCGATGTCATCGAACAGCGGCGGCAGCACCGGCTTCATCGGCCGCGGCGGTGCGTCGGCCTCGATCAGGATCACCGGCGGCCGCGGCTTGGCAGGTTCCTGCGGGGCCGGCTGGCAGGCGGCCACGGCCAGGCTCAACGCTGCGGCGGACAACAGATGGCGTGCCTGCATGGCGTGATTTCTCCGGTGGTCTGATCGATGGGAAAGCATACCGTCCAATGATCTGAAATCGTTTACAAGATGCGCTCTGAAAAAACCACGAAAAACGTGGTTTGACACCGCGATCATTGCCCATGCCGCTGCCCCCTGGCCGGCAGCGGCATGGGCAATGGACCGGCACGGGGCCGGCCATTGCCGTTTTCAAGCAGCCGATGCCGCCGGCGGAACGGCGGCATCGGGTCGTGCATCTACATCCGGGCTTAGAAGCGGAAGCCCACTTCGGCCTTGATCTGGCGCGGCGTACCGACGATGTCGCCGGTCTCGTTGTAGCTCGCGGTCAACTTGCCATTCTTGTAGTAGTTGTAGTTCGAGAAATTGTCGAAGTTGAACACGTTGATGATGTCGATACGCGCATACAGCTCGGTATCGCCCGGCATCTTGAACGTCTTCGTCGCCTGCAGGTCGACCGAGCGATAACCGAAGATCTTGCCACCCAGCAGGAACTTGCCGTTGCCACCCGGAACCGCCGCCATCGGGGTCGGCAGGTCGAAGCCATTGGCCTGCGGCACGCCGTACCAGTCGTTGATCGCGGTTGGGGTGGCCAAGGTGATCTTGCCACCGAAGGTGATGCCCCAGAAGCCCGCATACGAACCGGTCACCACCAGGCGGTGACGCGGCGCGCCGTTGGAGCGGATGGTCGGATAATCACCGATCACGCCACGGTCGAACGCGTAGTGCTCGTTGATGTCACGGTTGTGGCGGGCGGTGGTCCAGGTATAGGCGATGGAGGTGCCCCAGCCGCTTTCCTGGGTGAACGGCTTCTGCGCCGACAACAGGATCTGGGTAGCACGGGTCTTGATGCCCTGCTGGCCGATGATCAGGCTGCCGAAGCCCGGCACGTTGCAGCTCCACGCCTGGCCCAGACCGGCTTCGGTGCCACCGCACAGACGCGGATCGTCGAAGAAGTTGCCGGTCGGGTAGCGATTACCCAGGGTGAAGGCGAAGCCGTCATAGGTGAGCGTGCGCGAGATGGTGGCGTCGGTCAGCCAGTCGCCGATCTGATTGCTCATGCCCAGGCTGAACTGGTCAGCGTAGGGGACCTTCAGATTGTTGTTCAGCAGGTCGACTTCCAAGCCGGCATTGCTGGTCGAACCGACCAGGCTCTGGAGGTTGCCGATACCGTTGAGCAGATTCGGGTTCCAGTCATAGCACGCGGCGTTGCCCTGGAAGCACTGACCGGTTGCCGGATTGCGGAAGTAGATCGTCGGCTGCGGCAGGGCCAGCTTGGTGGTTTCCAGCTGCAGGTAGTCGAACAGGTCGCGGTCGTAGGAACGACCGGCACCGCCGTGGATCACGTGCTGCTCGTCGGCATTGATGTCATACGAGAAACCCAGGCGCGGCTGCCAGGCATTCTTGAATGCCTTGCGGTTGTGGCCGTTGCTGATGTAATCGTTGATGTTCAGGCCGCTCAGCGCCAGCGTGTCGGCGTAGCTCTGGCCAGCGGCGGCACGCGGATCCTGCGCGAACAGCGCATTGACCACTTCCGGCGGGGTCACGAAGTCCAGATAGGACGGGTTCTTCTCGTAGTCCCAGCGCAGGCCGAGGTTCAGCTGCAGATGGTCGTTGACCTGCCAGTCATCCTGGATGAACAGACCGATCTGCTTCACCTTCGAGCGCACTTCGCCAGACACGCCGGACACGCCGGTGACCGGCTTCACGAACTGTGCCTTGTACGGGATGCTGTCCGGGAAGGTCGGGTTGTCGATGGTGTAGTAGAACTGCGGATTGATCTGCGCCGCATCGGAGGCGTACAGGTCGATCTGCTTGTACTTGGCACCCATCTTGATGGTGTGGTCGCCCGCCCACTCGATGCCATCCAGGGTCAGGTTGTCTTCGATCGACCAGCCCTTCTGGCCCTTCACCTGCGACGACATTGCCGAGGAACCACCGATCGAGACGATGGCGCGCTCCTCGCTCTTGCCGTCCGGCGCGGTGTAGTTGAAACCGTTGCCCATGCTCAGCGGCTTGGGATTGTTGAACGAATCCTCGTGGGTAACCATCAGCTCGTTGTAGTAACGCTCACCGCTGTGGTTCCAGCGCAGCGCGTAACGACGGTCAGTGTTCTTGGTTTCCTTGCCGTGCATCGGCGCGGTCTGGTCCGAGAACTGCTGCTGGGTTTCATCACGGTCCTGGAAGGTCAGTTCCAGGCGATCGTTGTCGGTCGGCTCGAAGTCGACCTTGGCGAAGATCAGGTCCTGCTGGAACGGCTGGCTGGCCGGGCCCAGGCCGGCCTGGGCATCAGCCGGGACGCGGTTGGCCTTGTTGGTCACCGCACCATGCGGTGCGATGGTCACCGGCAGATCGAAGCGCTTGGCTTCATAGGTCACGAAGAAGTGGGCCTTGTCCTTGACGATCGGGCCGCCCAGGGCGAAGCCGTATTCCTTCTCGGCCGAATCCTCCTTGCCCTTGCCCGGCTGACGCTCGGCCGGGGTCATCGCGCGCATGCTGTCGTTGGTATAACGGTAGAAGGTTTCACCCTTGAACTCGTTGGTACCCGACTTGGTCGCGGCCGTGACCGCTGCACTGGACACCTGGCCGTACTCGGCCTTGTAGTTGCCGGTGATGACCTTGTACTCGCCGATGGCCAGCTGCGGGAACGGGTTACCGGCACTGCCGGACTGACCGGCCACGCCGCCGCCCTTGACGTAGCTCTTCTGGCCCACACCGTCGATGTAGACGTTGGTGCCGTCGGAGTTGGTGGCACCGCCGCGCAGCGAGGTGTTGCCCTTGGCGTCGCGGGTGAAGATCATGCCCGGCACCGCGTCGGCGAACTCCAGGAAATTGCGCGAGACCTGCGGGGTGGTCTGGATCTGCTGCAGGCTGACGGTCTTGCCGACTTCGGACGTGCGCACTTCCTGCAGCAGGGTCGGCGCGACGACGTTGACGGTGTCCAGGTTGGTGGCTGCGGTCGAACCCGGGGTGCTGCTGGCCGCGCCGGCAAAGTTCAGCGTAGCGGTCGAGGCCACGGTGACGGTGACCTTCTGCGACTGGCCGTTGGCGACCACGTCGTAGGTGCCCGGGTCCAGGCCCATCAGCGAGTAGCTGCCATCGGCACGGACGGTGCCGCGACGGACGGTGCCGGTGGCGACGTTGGTGGCGGTGACTTCGGCGCCGGCCTGGGCGCCGGACACCTGGCCGCGCAGGCTCGCATTGGCCGACTGCGCCATGACGTTCGGGGCGGCGGCCAGCATCAGGCAGCTGACCAGTGCGGTGCTCAGCAGCCGGCGTGTCGGCGTGCGGAAGGTGGTGTGCATCATCAACTCAATCTCCGGGTGGCGGTAACCGCTCGCGCGGTACCTGCGATCAATCAAAAAAGAAGGAACGCCTCTGGCTTCAATGGCCCGATGGCGGAGTGGTGGAATCGCGAACTATCAAGCGGGGAACCAGGGTCTGCTTGTCCCCTGTCCCATCCGTGGAGGTGCCGTCCATCAACTGCAGCAGGCGCGTCATGGCCCGGTCGCCGAGCTCGGCGATGCTGACCTGCATGGTGGTCAGCGACGGGTGGACGAAACGCGCCAGTGGAATGTCATCGAAGCCCGCCAGGGCGACATCGGTCGGAACACGGACACCGGCCTGCGTGAATGCATACAGGCATCCCAGAGCCATCATGTCGTTGGCGGCGAACACGGCATCAGGCAGCGCTCCGGCTGCCAGCAACTCCTGACCGGCGCGATGGCCGGAAGCTTCGTCGAAATCACCGGGCAGCTCGATGCCCTCGGCGCCACCGCCAAAAGCCGCCAGCGCGTCACGGAAGCCGCGCAGGCGCTCGCGCGCGTCGAAGTTGAGATCCGGGCCAGAAATGAAAGCGATGCGACGGTGGCCAGCGTCGAGCAGATGGCGGGTCATCGCCATCGCACCAGCGTGGTCGTCAATGCTCAGCACCGGGTGGTCCTGCCCGGGCAGATAGGTGTTGATCAACACCGTCGGCAACGACTGCGGCAGGTTGTCGGTCAGGAAACCGGGGCTCTCGGCATAGGGGGAGAGCACCAGCAGGCCATCGACGCGGCCGCGCATGGCGCGCAGGGCCGCACCCTGCTGCTCCTGGTCACCGTGATAGCTGGACACCAGCAGGTGCTGGCGGCGGCTACGGGCGACATTGTCGATGCCACGCATCAGTTCGGAGAAGAATTCGCCGTACAGGTCCGGCAGCACCACGCCCACCGTATTGGTGCGGCGGCTGCTCAGGCTGCGGGCGGCGGCGTGCGGGGTGTAACGCAGCCGTGCGGCCACCTCCAGCACAAGCTGGCGGACCGGTTCGGCGACATTTTCATGCCCGTTGAGCGCGCGGGAAACCGTGGCCACGGAGACCCGGGCTTCGCGTGCGACGTCTTTGATTGTGATAGCTGCCTTGTTCACGAAGCCGCCCTCCACGGCTTGGACCTACCAGCATTGGCGCGGAATGTAAGCGTTTCCATCTGGGCTTGTAAACAGTCCGTTAGGCGAATGTCCCGAAATGGACATGGAAATCTGTCTGCAGCGAGCCCCCGCAGGGACCCGCCAGGACAGCGTGGGACAAGGGCTCAGCCCTGTTCTGACGGGGTCTGCGCGCGGATGGACAACGCGTGGATATCGGTCTCCATCATCGCCCCCAGCGCGGCGTACACCGCGCGATGCCGGGCCAGCGGGCCCAGCCCGGCGAAGCGTTCACTGACCACATGCACGTTGAAATGGCCGCGACCATCGCGCGCACCGGCATGGCCGGCGTGGCGATGGCTGTCGTCTTCGATCTCGAGCACGCTCGGCGCCAGTGCATGCTGCAGCGCATCACGCATTCGCGAGATCCGTTCCGCGTTCACGGCAACACCTTGCGGAACGGTCGCACCTGCACGCGGGTGTAGACGCCGGCCGCCACGTACGGGTCGGCGTCGGCCCAGGACTGGGCCTGCAGCAGCGACTCGAACTGCGCGATCACCACCGAGCCGCTGAAACCGGCCGGGCCTGGGTCTTCACTGTCCACCGCCGGGCACGGGCCGGCCAGCAGCAGGCGTCCCTCGTCGCGCAGCGCGTGCAACCGCGCCAGGTGTTCCGGCCGCGCCTGCAGCCGCTGCGCCAGCACATCCTGGCCGTCATACCCTTCGATCACATACCACACCGGCATTTCCTCGCTTGCGTTGTCGGGTCCGCAGATTCTAGCCAATGCCGCCCCTGCCCCGGCCCGGCTGGACACTGGCGCGACAAAGGCTTACCCTAGACTCCATTGCACGTGGCTGGATGCAGCAGCCCGTCGGTTTTTGCGGCCAACGCAGCCCCCGACGACCGTCCCGCTGCTTCAAACCGGTCCACCTGGCCGGGCCACGTAGACGACCTCCCCGTAGTTCCGTCGCCGCCGTTTCCTGCGGCGCGTCCTGCTGTTTGATATGTGTGGAATCGCGCCGATCCCGGCGTGTCTGGTGCCCTGGGGCTCCGTGGCATTGGCCCGGCGAACCCGGTGCCGCGACTGGTCCGTTGCAATCCTGATGTCCATTAGATGACTTCCGAACTCGCGCTCGACGCGAACCCGCCAACCCGGCCGCCCGCCCCACAGCAGCAGGAAATGCCGCTGGCCGTGGTGCATGGGCAACCGGTCCTGCAGATTCCGCAGGACCTGTACATTCCGCCGGACGCGCTGGAAGTCATCCTGGATGCCTTCGAAGGCCCGCTGGACCTGCTGCTGTACCTGATCCGCCGGCAGAACCTGGACGTGCTGGACATTCCCGTGGCCGAGATCACCCGGCAGTATGTGGAATACATCACCGTGATGCGCGAGCTGCGCTTCGAGCTGGCCGCCGAGTACCTGGTGATGGCGGCGATCCTGGCCGAAGTGAAGTCGCGGATGCTGCTGCCGCGCCCGGTCAGCGAGGAAGGCGATGAGGCCGACCCGCGCGCCGAGCTGGTGCGCCGGCTGCAGGAGTATGAACGCTTCAAGCAGGCCGCCGAGGACATCGACGCCCTGCCCCGCCAGGACCGCGATACCAGCCTGGCACACGCCTTCATGCCCGAACGCGCCACGGTGAAGCTGCCGCCGCCGGTGGACCTGAAGGAAATGCTGCTGGCCCTGCACGACGTGCTCAAGCGCGCCGAGCTGTTCAGCGGTCACGCCATCAAGCGTGAGGCGCTGAGCGTGCGGCAACGCATGGGCGAAGTGCTGGGACGCCTGGAAGACGGCAAGTTCTATCGCTTTGAAGGGTTGTTCACGGCTGAAGAAGGCAAGCTGGGCGTGCTGGTCACGTTCCTGGCGGTGCTGGAACTGGCAAAGGAACAGCTGCTGGACATCGTCCAGGAAGAACCGCTGGCGCCGATCTACGTGAAATCGCTGGCCGCCGGCAACACCAATGCCCCGCTGCAGTTCAGCAGCGAGTTCGACGACAACGACGACGACGCCAATGCCAATGCCAATGCAGACGAGTGAGCGCTGACTGCCGATGGATCAATCGCTGATCAACCGCATTGTCGAGGGTGCCCTGCTGGCCTCCAGCCAGCCGCTCACCCTGGCCCAGCTGAAGGACCTGTTCCCGGAAGAGGAACCGGCACCGCCGGGCAGCATCGAACGCGCGCTGGAACGCCTGCGCGAGGCCTGCGAAGGCCGCGGCGTGGAACTGGTCGAGGTCGCCTCCGGCTTCCGCTACCAGGTGACCGGCGAAGTGCATGGCTGGATCAGCCGGCTGTGGACCGAACGCAAGACCCGTTACACCCGTGCCACCTTGGAAACCCTGGCGCTGATCGCCTACCGGCAACCGATCACCCGCGGCGAGATCGAGCAGGTGCGCGGCGTGGCGGTCAGCAGCAACATCATCCAGGCGCTGGAAGAACGCGAGTGGATCCGCGTGGTCGGCCACCGCGATGTGCCCGGCAAGCCGGCGCTGTTCGGTACCACCAAGGGCTTTCTGGATTATTTCGGCCTGAAGCGATTGGATGAGCTGCCGCCCCTGTCGGAACTGAAGGACCTGGGCGAGCTGGAACCCCAGCTGTCCCTGGACCGCGATGTGCCCGCAGCAGCAAGCGCCGACGGTCCTGACATCTCGGCCGGCGACGAAGGCGCTGCCGCGAACGATGATGCCGGCCTGGCCGGCAGTGACACCCCCGATTCCGCCGACGCAGCTCCTGCAGCGGCTACCGATGAGCAAGCACCTTCGCCCCTCGATGATGGGCACCCCGATTCCGCGCCGGGCGAGCGCGCGGTGCCAGTGAACGAACGCGAAGACAACGCCGTCGCGATGACGACCGTGGCTGTTGACCAAGCCGATTCCGAACCAGAGGCCGACCTCGAAACCGTCGGCCGGAGCAAAACTGATGAGTGACACCCCCCGTAACAAGCTCTCGCTGAAGCGCGAAGCCACCTCCGAACAGTTCAAGCTGGAAGAGCGCCTGCACAAGGTGCTGGCCCAGGCCGGCCTCGGCTCGCGCCGCGCGCTGGAACAGCGCATCGCCGAAGGCCTGGTCAAGGTCAACGGTGAAGTCGCGCAGACCGGCATGTCGGTCAAGAGCGGCGACAAGATCGAACTGGACGGCCGTGGCTTCGTCGCCACCGCCCTGGCCGAGCCGTCGCGCGTGCTGGTCTACAACAAGCCGGAAGGCGAAGTGACCACCCGCGATGATCCGGAAGGCCGCCCGACCGTGTTCGAATCGCTGCCGCCGCTGAAGGGCGCGCGCTGGATCGCGATCGGCCGCCTGGACATCAACACCACCGGCCTGCTGCTGGCCACCACCGACGGTGAACTGGCCAACGCCATGATGCACCCGTCGTTCGAGGTCGAGCGCGAATACGTGGTCCGGGTGCGTGCGCCGGAAGGCGAGGAAAAGGTCTCCGACGCCATCGTCGACCGCCTCACCCGTGGCGTGGCACTGGAAGACGGCCCGGCCAAGTTCGACGAGATCGAACGTATCGGCGGCACCGACTCGCACGACTGGTTCCGCGTCGTGGTGAAGGAAGGCCGCAACCGCGAAGTGCGCCGCCTGTGGGAGTCGCAGGGCTGCCAGGTCAGCCGCCTGAAGCGCACCCGCTACGGCAAGGTGAGCCTGCCGCGCGAACTGGCCCGCGGCCATTCGGTGGAACTGGGCACCACGCAGGTTGAAGCCCTGCGCGCGCAGCTGAAGCTGGAAGAAGGCGCACCGTCGGCACTGACGCTGCAGCCGGTGATCGGCCAGCGCCGTGCCGCCAAGACCACCGTGCGCGTGCGCGAAGGTGGCCGCGGCAATGCCTACGTCAACGGCCATAACACCGCCGACGAAGGCCGCGAGCTGCGTCGTTTCGACAACGTCCGCGAAGACCGCGGCCGTGGCCGCGGTGGCAAGGGCGGCGGCTTCAAGGGTGGCCTGACGGTCAGCGGTGAAGCGGCGGCCAAGCAGTCGCAGAAGCCGTTCAAGCAGCGTGCCCAGAAGAACGACCGCTCGCTGCCGGAAGGCAACCCGGCCGCGTTCCGCACCTGGTACGTGCCGGATGGCGTGAGCACCGGCCCGAGCGGCCATCGCAATGCCGGCCCGGGCGCACGTGGCCCCGGTGCCCGTGGTCCGGGTGCGGGCGGCCAGGGCCGTCCGTACGGCAAGCCGAAGGGTCCGGGCGCAGGCGCCGGTGGCGGCCAGGGGCGTGGCGGTTTCGGCGGTGAAGGCCGTGGCGGCGCAGGCGGCCAGGGTCGTCCGGCCGGTGCGGGCAACCGCTCGCAGGGCCAGGGCAACAAGCACCCGTACGGCCATCCGGGCAATGCCCCGAGCTTCCCATCCGACCACGCCACCCCGGGCTTCAACCCTTATGGCAGCCCGAAGCCGGCACAGGGCGCCCGTCCGGGCAGTCGCGGTCCGGGCGGCGGCAACCGAGGTCCAGGCGGTAATCGCGGCCCGGGTGGTCCGGGTGGCAACCGTGGCCCGGGTGGCCCCGGCGGCAACCGCGGTCCGGGCGGCCCGCGCCGCAGCGGCCCGCGCGGCGGCTGATCGCTGACACGCATGAAATGAGAAACCCCGGCGCAGGCCGGGGTTTTTCGTTGAAAAGGGGACGGAGGGGATTAAGTCGTTTTTGCCACGGTGTGTGTCGAAGGGGCGAAAGCGACTTAATCCCCTCCGTCCCCTTTTGCGTGGCGCTGGAAAGCGGCGGGAGTGGTGCCGGTCATGCTGCGGAAGAAGGCGATGAACGGGCTCTCGGCGGAGAAGCCGGTGTCCTGGGCCACATGCGCGACGCGATGACCCAGCAGCAGCAACTCCATGGCCCGCATCAGGCGCCATTGCTGGCGCCAGGCCTGATAGCTCATGCCGGTATCACGCTGCATCAACCGGCCGACGGTACGCGCGCTCAGGCCCGTGCGCGCGGCCAGCTCCCCCAGTTCGGGCGGCAGCTGCTCGGCCAGCGGCAGGCAACGTGCGATCCGCGGATCACGCGGTAAAGGCAGGTCCATCGGCGCCACCGGTGCAGCGGCGATTTCCAGCACGCACAACGCCAGTTGATGGTGCGCGCGCGGCGACTGCCAGTCATGGTCGAACGGCGCCTGCGCGATCGGCTCCAGCAAGGCCTGCAGCAGCGGACCGACGCCGATGATCGCCGGCTGCCGGGGCAGCTGGGCCGACAGGGTGGCGTCGAAGTACAACGAACGGTAGTCGACTGCCTGGCGCATCTGCGCACGATGGCGCAGCCCACCCGGAATCCACGCCGCGCGCGCGGGCGGCAGCAGGCTGACGCGATCACCGTAGGTCAGGCGCGTACAGCCCTGCCGGGTGTACAGCAGCTGCGCGCGTGCATGTTGGTGCCAACCCGAGTCGTGATCCGCCAGTGAGGCCGCGATCCCCAACACCGGAGCGCCCCAGGCATCGGCGTCGAAGTGCGCATCCGGCTGCAACCAGGCCATGTCTGATTTCATATATCTGATGACAGGATAGACAGAGTGCGCCATTGCGGGCGCGACCACAATGCGCGGCCCTGTTCCTGGAGCGCCCGCATGTCGCGCCGCCTGTTGTTGCTCGCCATTGCACTGCTGATGTTTCCGCAGCTGGCACAGACCCTGTACAGCCCGGCCCTGGCCGATCTGGCCGAACGCTTCGCCCTGCCGCCGAGTGCCGCCAGCCAGGCCATGAGCCTGTACCTGTTCGGCTTCGCTGCAGGCGTGCTGCTGTGGGGGCGCCTGGCCGATCGTATCGGTCGTCGCCCCGCCCTTCTCTGTGGCCTCGGCGTCTTCGCAGTGGCTGCACTGGGCGGGCTGATGGCTGGCAGCTTCGGCCAGGTGCTGCTGGCCCAGGTGTTGGCCGCAGTCGGCGCCGCCGCCGCTTCGGTGGTGACCCAGACCGTGCTGCGCGACCATCTGCAGGGGCCAGCGTTGGCGCAGGCATTCTCCTGGATCGGCATGGCCCTGGCCCTGAGCCCGGCCATCGGTCTTGCACTGGGCACGCTGCTGGTCGCCGCCAATGGCTATGCCGGCGTACAGTCCGGCCTGCTGCTGATAACTGCCCTGCTGGCGGTCGCATGCCTGGCTGGCCTGCGCGAAAGCCGTCCTGCACAGATCCCGCACACGCCCATGCTGCCGCTGCTGCGGGAACTGCTGCGCGATCGCTGGATCTGGTCACACGCGTTGCTGGTGATGGCCTTCAACGTGGCGATGTACAGCTGGTATGTGCTCGGCCCCTTCGTGTTTGCGCGCCTGCACTGGCCAGCCACCTGGTTCGGCGCCAGCGGCGCGGTGCTGGCACTGGGCTCGGCACTGGGCGCGTGGGGCAATGGCCGCCTGCTGCGTGCAGGCGTTGCCTCAACCACGCGCATCCGCATCGCCGCAGGACTGGTTCTGACGGGAGGCCTGCTGGCCGCGCTGCTGCATGATCACCCTGCCCTGGTCGCGGCGATGGTACCGGTGGTGATGGGCTTCGGTCTTGCCATCCCCAATGTGCTCGGCCAGGCCCTGCGCGGCTATCCACACTGCCTCGGCAGCGCAGGCGCGCTGTTCGGCCTGCTCTACTACCTGTTGATCGGTGCGGCAATGGCGCTGGTCGGTGCAGTGCAGCTGCTGGCACCGACCCTCATCGCGTGTGGCCTGCTGGCCTTGTGGCTGCAGCGGCAGCGTTTCGCTGCAGCCTAGGAATTGCTGCAAAAGCAGCGCACTGTGCGCGCCTTCCGGGAACGGCTTTGATTCCCTGGCTATCGTGCGCGCTCTCCCACACAAGGCAGATGCCCATGATCACCATCACCGCCGAACAGGCCCGCGCCAACGCCGATGCCGCCAAGCGCCCGATCGAACTGTTCTACCGCGATCTCGACAACGCCATCCAGATCGGCTCGGAAAATGGCCGCCGCTACATCGTGTTCGGCTTCAGCCAGGTGATGGCCAGCGAGCAGCTCGTCGAAGACGTGGTCGCACAGCTGCTGAAGAATGGTTTCGGTGTTGAACGGTTGTTGAGCGATTCCGAACAGCACTACATCCGCATCAACTGGGGAACTGCCGCGCCGTCGCGCCTCAGCGCCGGCTGAGGGTGAACGCGGTGCCGTCCACGCCCAGATCCCAGCCCTTGCCGGTACCGGACAGGGCCAGCGAGATGTCGCCCTTGGTCATCACCTGCGCGTTGCTGGACTTCACCGCACCGGCATGCGCGCCGACCGAGGCGTACGTACCCAGCAGTTCATTGACGCTGACAGCGCCGGTGAAACTGCCACGCCCGTTGGTGATTTTCGACTTGCCGACGGTCAGGCCGCCACCCTTCATCTGGATGCGCACCGGCATGCTGGCGCCGTTGCTGCAGGTGACCGTGCCATTGCCGGATGCGGTCTTGTAGATCAGCGACCAGCCGGAGAGGTTGTAGCGCAGCTCGCAATCGAGGTTGCCAGCGGCGTGCGCGGCCGGGGCCAACGATGCGGCGGACAGCGCCAGTAGCAGGGCGAAGGACGTGTTCATGGCGGGACTTCCAGTTCGGTCGGACTGGCGGCGAATCTAACAGCGCGCGCGTGCACGTTGAATGCAGGCGCGCGCGCTGGTGCGGCAGCGTTCAGGCCGTCGCTCAGGCCTGCTGGTCCAGGTGGAAGGCATCGGCATCAAGCATGGCCGGGAAGCGCGCGCGGTGCGCGGCCAGCGCCTCGGCCGAGATGGTGGTGGTGACCACCTGTTCGCGTTCGCGGATCTCCACCTGCGGCTGACCGAGGAAATCCAGCACCGCGCTGTCGCCGGCGTAATGCAGCTGGTTGCCATCGACGCCCACGCGATTCACTGCCGCCACGAAGCACAGGTTCTCGATCGCACGTGCACGCAGCAGTGTCTTCCACGCATAGGCGCGTGCCGACGGCCAGTTGGCAACGAAGATCTGCAGGTCGAAATCCAGCTGCTGCGGACGCTCTACGTTGTAGCGGTTGCGGCAGAACACCGGGAAACGCAGGTCGTAGCAGACCTGCGGATTGATCCGCCAGCCCTTCCATTCCACGCTCAGGCGGTCGCGGCCGGCAGCATAACGCTCGTGCTCGCCGCCGTAGCGGAACAGGTGGCGCTTGTCGTAGTACTCCAGGTTGCCATCGGGCGTGGCGAACAGCAGGCGGTTGTAGACGCCTTCGCCATCACGCAACTGCACGCTGCCGATCACCGCCGCGTTCAAGGCCCTGGCCTGCTCGCGCACCCAGGCCACGGTCGGGCCGTCCATGCCTTCGGCCTGGGCGATGGCTTCATTGGAGAAGCCACTGGTGAAGGTCTCCGGCAGGATTACCAGATCGGTGGTGCCGGCCAGCGGTGCCAGCAGCGCGCCGTAGTACTCACGGTTGCCCGCCGGGTCATGCCAGCGGGTGTCGCCCTGGACGAGGGAAATACGCAGGTCCTGCATGTCCACGCCTCCGCTCAGAGCAGGCGCAGGCGTTCGATCGCCGCGTCCATGGTCGCTTCATTCTTGGCGAAGCACAGGCGCACCAGGCGCTGGCCGGCCGGCGGATTCTCGTAGAACGGCGACAGCGGGATGGCGGTGACACCCTTTTCGATGGTCAGCCACTTCACGAACTCATGGTCCGGCAGGTCGCTGATGGCCGAGTAATCGACCAGCTGGAAGTAGCCACCCGGGACCGGCAGCGCCTTCAGGCGGGTGCTGGCCAGCTGCTCGCGGAAACGGTCGCGCTTGGCCTGGTAGAACGCGCCCAGCTCGAGGTGGTGTTCGGGCTCATCGCGGATCATCGCAGCGAAGCCGTACTGTGCCGGGCCGAAGCTGGTGAAAGTGTTGTACTGGTGCACCTTGCGGAACTCGGCGGTCAGCGCCGGCGGCGCGATTGCGTATCCGATCTTCCAGCCGGTGCAGTGGTAGGTCTTGCCGAAGCTGGAGATGACGAACGCGCGTTCGCGCAGTTCCGGGTAGCGCAGCGCCGATTCATGGCGGCGGCCGTCATAGATGATGTGCTCATACACCTCATCGGAGATAAGGTAGATCTGCGTGCCACGCAGCAGCTCGGCCAGTGCCAGCATGTCCTGCGCCGACAGCATCGCGCCGGACGGGTTGTGCGGGGTGTTGACGATCAGCATGCGGGTGCGCGGGGTGATCGCCGCACGCACGCGGTCCCAGTCGACGGCAAAGGTCTGCGGATCCAGCGACACATGCACGGCCTTGGCGCCGGCCAGGTCGATCGCCGGCTCATAGCAGTCATACGCCGGGTCGAGCACGATCACTTCCTCGCCGGCACGCACCACGGCGTGGATGGCGTTGAAGATGGCCTCGGTACCGCCACTGGTGACGGTGATCTCGCTGTCCGCATCGACCTGCGCGCCGTAGCAGTCCAGCGCCTTCTGCGCGATGGCCTGGCGCAGCGGCGCCACACCGGTCATCGGCGGGTACTGGTTCAGCCCGGCGGCCATCGCCTTGGCCGTCTCATCGATCAGGCGCTGCGGCACGGAAAAGTCCGGGAAACCCTGGCCCAGGTTGACTGCGCCGTGTTCGGCGGCGAGCTGGGACATCACGGTGAAGATCGTGGTACCGACCTTGGGCAGCTTGGTGTTGGGTTGCATCGGCCTGGAGTCTGGGGGAACGAGGCCCAGAAGTGTACGAAATCCACGCTGCGACTGTGGGTTCAGCCGGTAGCACCGGGTCATGCCCGGCGGCTCTTTGCATATGCCCTGCGGCCGCCGGGCATGGCCCGGCGCTACCGGGACGGCATTCACCGCTACAATTGCCGCCGCACTCCGGCATGAAGACCCCTGCCCCTTGAACACCCCTGCATTGCTGGCCGCGAGCGGCCTGAGCTTCTCCCGCAATGACGAGCCGGTGTTCGGCCCGCTGGACTTCCATGTGGACGCCGGCGAAGCCCTGCTGGTGCAGGGCGGCAACGGCGCCGGCAAGACCACCCTGCTGCGCGTGTTGGCGGGCCTGGCCCGGCCCGGTGCCGGGCAGGTGCAGATCGATGGCCGGCCAGCCGGCAATGCCGAGCGCGCGCGCTACGTCGCCTACCTCAGCCACCTGCCCGCATTGAAGCCCGATCTGGACACGCTGGAGAACCTGCACTTCCTGTGCGGCCTGCACGGGCGCCGCGCGCGCCAGATGCCGGGCAACGCGCTGGCCATCGTCGGCCTGGCCGGTTATGAGGACACCCTTGTTAGGCATCTGTCCGCCGGGCAGAAGCGGCGGCTGGCACTGGCACGCATCTGGCTGTCGCCGGCGCCGCTGTGGCTGCTCGACGAACCCTATGCCAACCTCGACCTGGAGGGCATCACCCTGGTCAACCGGATGATTTCCGCGCACCTGCGCGCCGGCGGCGCGGCGTTGGTCACCACCCATGGCGCCTATGCCGCGCCGCCAGTGCGCACCCGCCAACTCGACCTCGGCGGTGCCGCATGATCGCGCCAGGCACCGAACCGGGCCTGTGGCAGACCGCAGGCGCCCTGCTCAAGCGTGACCTGCGCCTGCTCTGGCGCCGTCGCGGCGATGCGCTGCAGCCGCTGCTGTTCGCGGTGCTGGTGGTGGTGCTGTTCGCGCTGGCGCAGGGTCGTGAGCCACAACTGCTGGCCGCCACCGCAGGCGCAGTGCTGTGGCTTGCGGTGCTGCTGGCCGGGCAGCTGTCGCTGGATTCACTGTTCCGCTCCGATGCCGAAGACGGCTCGCTGGAACAATGGCTGCTGGCGCCGGTGCCGCTGGCCTGGCTGGTGCTGGTGCGCGTGCTGCTGCACTGGGCGACCACCGCGCTGCCGCTGATCGTGGTCAGCCCGCTGCTGGCCGAAATGCTGCATCTGCCGCATGACCAGCTGCCGATGTTGCTGGCATCGTTGCTGCTGGGAACGCCGTTGCTGAGCCTGATCGGTGGCGTGGTCGCCGCGCTGACCGTAGGCATCCGGCGCTCTGGTATTCTCGTGGCGTTGCTGTCGCTGCCGCTGTACGTGCCGGTGCTGGTGTTCGGCGCCGGCAGTCTGGCGGCAGCCGGACGCGGACAGGATCCGGTCGGTGCGCTGCTGATGCTGGGCGCCGGCCTGCTGGTCGCGCTGGTGCTGGCGCCGTTGGCCACCGCCGCTGCAATACGTATTTCTCTGAGTTGACCGAGCTGAGAGCCAATCCACCCCTGCTGGATAGCCGCCACGCATGAATCCGATTGTCCGCTGGTTCCACCAACTCGGTTCGCCCCCCACGTTCGACCGATTCGCTGCCCGCTGGTCGCGGGTGTTCTACCTCGCGGCGGTGCCTGTGCTGCTGGTCGGCATGTGGCAGGCGCTGCTGGTGGTGCCGCCGGAAGCCAAGCAGCTGGACAGCTTCCGCATCCTCTACATCCACGTGCCCAGTGCCTGGATGAGCCTGTTCGTGTTCGCGCTGATGGCGCTGTATGCCGCCATCGCCCTGATCTGGCGGATCAAGGTCTGCGAGATCCTGGCCATGGCCTGTGCGCCGATGGGCGCCGGCTTCACCCTGATCACCCTGCTGACCGGCAGCATCTGGGGCAAGGGTACCTGGGGTACCTGGTGGGACTGGGACCCGCGCATGACCAGTGAACTGGTGCTGCTGTTCCTGTACCTGGGCGTGATCGGCCTGTACCACGCCATTGAGGACCGCCGCAGCGCCGCGCGCGCGGCCGGCCTGCTGGCCATCGTCGGTGTCAGCCTGCTGCCGGTGATCCGCTATTCGGTGGACTGGTGGGGCGGCCTGCATCAGCGCCAGTCGATCAACGTGTTCGGTGAATCGGCGATCAGCAGCGCGATGATCGCGCCACTGTGGTGGATGGTCATCGGCACCAAGTTCTGGTTCGCCAGTTCGGTGCTGGCCAAGGCCCGCGCCGACAATCTCGACCGCGAGGCCGGCAAGGCCTGGGTCGGTGGCCGGGTCGATGCCGCACGCGCGGCCGGGGAGGCCCAGCCATGACCCACCTGCCCTATGTGATCGGCGCGTACGCCGTGTTCGTGCTGGTGCTCGGCGCCGATGCCATCGGTTCGTGGCTGCGCCTGCGCATGGCACGCCGGTTGGCGCTGGCACGCCAGCAGCGGCAGCAGACCCGCGCCGTCAAACAGGAAGCTGCAGCGCCGCTGTCGACGGAGCTGGAACGATGACGCCGGTACAACGCCGCCGCCTGGCCTGGGTACTGCTGGCCCTGCTCGCCTCCGGGCTGGCCACCGCACTGGTGGCGATGGCGCTGGAACGCAACATCGCCTACCTCTACACGCCCTCGGAAGTGCTGCGCGGGGATGTCGATGCACAGTCGCGGTTCCGCCTGGGCGGCATGGTGGTGAAGGGCTCCTTCAACCGCCCGGTCGGTTCGCTGGAAGCACGTTTCGAAGTAACCGACGGCGATGCCCAGCTGGCGGTGACCACGTCGCGGATTCTTCCGGACATGTTTGCCGAAGGCACCGCGGTGGTCGCCAGTGGCCGCCTGCAGGAGGGTGTCTTCGTTGCCGACGAAGTGCTGGCCAAGCACGATGAAAAGTACGTGCCGAAGGAAGTGGCCGACAAGATGGGCGATGCCCATCGCAAGCATGACGTGCCGGTGACGGCACCCGAGGTGCGCTGAGTGCTGCCCGAACTGGGTCAGATCCTGCTGTTGTGCGCGTTGCTGGCCTCGCTGCTGCAGACCGGCCTGCCGCTGGTCGGCGCGCATCGCAGCAACACGGCATGGATGGCGGTGGCACGGCCGGCCGCCTTCGCACAGCTGCTGCTGCTCGCCGGCGCCTTCGCGGTGCTCACCGCCGCGTTCGTGCAGCAGGATTTCTCGGTGCGCTACGTGGCCGAGAACTCCAATTCGCTGCTGCCGATGATCTACCGCTACTCGGCGGTGTGGGGGGCCCACGAGGGCTCGCTGCTGATGTGGGCGCTGGTGCTGGCGCTGTGGACCGGCGCGGTGGCGCTGTTCTCGCGGCACCTGCCTGCACCGGTACAGGCGCGCGTGCTGGCGGTGATGGGCGTGGTCAGCGTCGGCTTCCTCGCCTTCCTGATCTTCACCTCCAATCCGTTCCTGCGCCTGAACCCGGCGCCGCTGGAAGGCCGCGACCTCAACCCGCTGCTGCAGGACCCGGGGCTGATCATCCATCCGCCGATGCTGTACATCGGATACGTGGGCTTTGCCGTTCCGTTCGCATTCGCGGTGGCGGCCCTGCTGGAGGGGCGCATCGATGCGCGCTGGCTGCGCTGGACGCGGCCGTGGACCAACGTCGCCTGGGGCTTCCTGACCCTGGGCATCGCACTGGGCAGCTGGTGGGCCTATTACGAGCTGGGCTGGGGCGGCTGGTGGTTCTGGGACCCGGTGGAAAATGCCAGCTTCATGCCGTGGCTGGTCGGTGCGGCATTGATCCATTCGCAGGCCGTCACCGAAAAGCGCGGCACGTTCGGCAGCTGGACACTGCTGCTGGCGATTGCCGCCTTCGCGCTGTCGCTGCTCGGGACCTTCCTGGTGCGCTCCGGTGTGCTGACCAGCGTGCATTCGTTCGCTGCAGATCCGTCGCGCGGCCTGTTCATCCTGGTGTTCCTGTCGGTGCTGGTCGGCGGCAGCCTGCTGCTGTACGCGCTGCGCGCCAGCCAGCTGAGCGTGGACGCCGACGATCCGCGCCGTGGCTTCACCGCCACCTCGCGCGAGACCCTGCTGCTGGCCAACAACCTGCTGCTGGCCACCGCCTGCGCGATGGTGCTGCTCGGCACGCTGTATCCGCTGCTGGCCGATGCGCTGTCGCTGGGCAAGATCTCGGTCGGCCCGCCCTACTTCGGCAGCCTGTTCCTGCTGCTGATGGCGCCGATGATCCTGCTGCTGCCGTTCGGCCCGCTGGTGAAGTGGCAGCGCGACCAGCCCTCGCGCTCGTTCGCGCTGCTGGCACCCTGGCTGGGTCTGGCAGTGCTGCTGGGCGCGCTGGCCTGGTGGAAGGCGCCGCAGAACGGCTGGAAGGCCGGTCTCGGTGTCGCCGCCGCGGCCTGGGTCGGCTTCGGTACCGCACGCTTCGTCTGGCAGCGACTGCGCGGCAACGGCCGCTTCACCGCCGAAATGCTCGGCATGATCGTCGCCCACGCCGGCATCGCCGTGTTCCTGGCCGGTGCGTTGCTGGTGGAAGCCCTGAACGTGCAGCGCGAAGTGGCGCTGGCACCTGGCCAGCAACTGGTGGTCGGCCGCTACGAAGTGCGCTTCGAGGGCGTGGACCACCGCGAAGGCCCCAACTTCATCGCCGACCGTGGCCATCTGCGGGTGTTCCGCAACGGCCGCGAACAGGCCCTGCTGCATCCGGAGAAGCGCCAGTACGCCAGTGGCGGCCAGGTGATGACCGAGGCCGGCATCGATGCACGCTTCGACGGCGATGTCTACGTGGCATTGGGCGAGCCGCTGGGCAACAATGCATGGGCGGTCCGGGTGCACATCAAGCCGTTCGTGCGCTGGATCTGGCTGGGCGCGCTGTTGATGGCCCTGGGCGGATTCATCACCGCAGCCGACCGCCGTTTCCGTCGTCCGTAGGAGTTTCCATGTCCGAGTCCCCCGCCCCGCGCCCCTCCCGCCCGCTGCCGCCGGTAGCCATCGTGATCGGCGTGCTGTTCTTCTTCGGCCTGCTCGGGCTGATGATCTACGGGGTGATGAAATCGGGTGATCCGCAGCGCGACGTGCTGCCCTCGGCGCTGATCGACAAGCCGGCGCCAGCGTTCGCGCTGCCGGTGCTGCACGACCCGGAAATGATCGTGCACAGCGACGAACTGCGCGGCGCGCCTTACCTGTTGAACGTGTGGGGCAGCTGGTGCGCAGCCTGCCGCGAGGAACACCCGGTGCTGACCCGTTTCGCCGAGAGCAAGCGCGTGCGCGTGATCGGCTACAACTGGAAGGACGAGCCGACCGATGCCCTGCACTGGCTGGAGCAGCTGGGCAACCCGTTCATGGTCGTGCTCAGTGATGTTGAAGGCCGCACCGCGATCGACTGGGGCGTGACCGCTGCACCGGAGACCTTCCTGGTCGACGGCAGCGGCATCGTGCGCTGGAAGTACAGCGGTGCGATGACCCAGCGCGTAGTCGACGAGAAGCTGATCCCGGCATTGGAAAAGGTCGAGAAGGCCCAGGGCAATGCCGGCAGCACGCTGCACACGGCGCCCTGAGCCCATGCGCTGGCTGCTGGCGTTGCTGCTTCTGATGCTGCCGCTGGCTGCGGTGGCACAGCAGCCGCTGCACGATCCGCAGCCGCTGCAGTTCCGCGATGGCGCCGAAGAACGCCGCTTCCATGACCTGGCCGCGCAGCTGCGCTGCGTGCAGTGCCAGAACCAGTCGCTGGCCGATTCCAACGCGCAGATCGCGCAGGATCTGCGCCGCGAGGTGCTGCAGCTGATGCAGCAGGGCCACGACGACGCACAGATCAAGCAGTTCCTGGTCTCCCGCTACGGTGAGTTCGTGCTCTACCAGCCACCGTTGCAGCCGGGCACCTGGCTGCTGTGGGGCGGTCCGCTGCTGGTGCTGGGCGCCGGCGCGCTGGTGGTACTGGGCATCGTCCGCCGCCGTGGCCGCACGGTCGCTGCCGCCCCCGCCAGCAAGACCGATGAAGGAGACGGATGGTGAGCCATTGGCTGCCGATGCTGGCCGGGCTGGTGGCCGCACTGATGGCGGCGCTGGTGCTGTGGCCGCTGCGCCACCACGGTCGCCGCGGTTTCGTGGTGGGTGTGCTCGCGCTGGGCGTCGCCGGTGCCTGCCTGTATCTGCTGGTCGGTGATCCGCGTGCAGCACAGGTACAACCGACGCCGTCGGTAGCCACCCTGCGCGATGGCGTGCAGGCCCTGCAGGATGCACTGAAGCGTGACCCACAGCGGGCCGATGGCTGGGCGCTGCTGGGCCGGTCGCAAGCCGAACTGGGCAACGCCGCAGCCTCGGCGGACGCCTTCGCACGTGCCGCCGCTCTCGCTCCGGAAGACCCCGGCGTACTGGTGGAAGCGGCGCAGGCACGTGCGCAGGCCGATGCCGGCAAGCAGTTCGATGACACCGCGATGGCCTGGTTGCAGCAGGCGCGTGCACAGGCACCCGATGCCGAGCGCGCCAGCTGGCTGCTGGGCATCGCCCTGCGCCAGCGCGGAAAGAATGCCGAGGCCGCGGATGTGTGGAGCGGCCTGCTGCCACGGCTTGAGCCCGGCGCCGCGCAGGCGCTGCAGGCGCAGATCGCCATCGCCCGCGAAGCGGCCGGCCTGGCACCCGATGCCGCTCCTGCGGCACCAGAGGCGCTGCTGCAGGTGCGCGTGCAGCTGCCTGCGCTGAAGAACACCGAGTGGCCGGCCAGCACCCAGGTATTCGTGCTGGCCCGCGCCGTGGGTGGACCGCCGATGCCGGTGGCCGCACGCAAGCTGCCGCTGGCCGGTTTCCCGGCCACGGTCGGGCTGGGCGACGCTGACAGCCCGATGCCGACCGCGCCGCTGTCGGCACATCGCGACGTGGAAGTGCTGGCACGCATCTCGCGTACTGGTAGCGCCAATCGCAGCGAGGGCGACCTGCAAAGCGACGTGGTGCGGGTGACACTGCCGCATGACGGCGTGGTTGAGCTGCGGTTTCCCTGACCTGTAGAGCCGAGCCCACGCTCGGCTGCGATTGGGTTGCCGGCGCCCTCCAGCCGAGCATCGTCTCGGCTCTACAGCAGATCCACGCCATGCGTGGATACGACGGTCCGGTCCGCGTCCACCCGCTGCTGGAAACCAGCGTGTCGCCAGCTCCACATGCGGCCCCGCTAGAATGGCTGCATGACCGAATTCATCCCGCCCGGCACCCGCTTCCACGCCCTTCCCTCTCCGTTCCCTTTCAAGCGCGGCGGCGCCCTGCACGGCGCGCGCGTGGCCTACGAAACCTGGGGAACACTGGCGGCCGACGCCAGCAATGCGATCCTGATCGTCACCGGCCTCTCACCAGATGCGCATGCCGCGGCCAATGACGCAAACCCGGCTGCGGGCTGGTGGGAAGGCATGGTCGGCCCCGGCAAGCCGATCGATACCAACCGCTGGTTCGTGGTCTGCGTGAACTCGCTGGGCAGCTGCAAGGGTTCGACCGGTCCGGCCTCGCTCAACCCGGCCACGGGCGAACCGTATCGCCTCGACTTCCCCGAGCTGTCGATCGAAGACGGCGCGCGCGCCGCGATCGAAGTCGTGCGTGCCCTGGGCATCGAACAGCTGGCCTGCGTGGTCGGCAATTCAATGGGCGGCATGACCGCACTGGCCGTGCTGATGCTGCAGCCGGGCATCGCGCGCAGCCACGTCAACATTTCCGGCAGTGCGCAGGCGCTGCCGTTCTCGATCGCGATCCGTTCGCTGCAGCGCGAGGCGATCCGCCTCGATCCGCGCTGGAATGGTGGCCACTACGACGATGCCGAATACCCCGAGTCCGGCATGCGCATGGCGCGCAAGCTGGGCGTGATCACCTACCGCTCCGCACTGGAATGGGATGGCCGCTTCGGCCGCGTGCGGCTGGATTCGGACCAGACCGACGACGATCCGTTCGGCCTGGAATTCCAGGTGGAAAGCTATCTGGAAGGCCACGCACGGCGCTTCGTGCGTTTCTTCGATCCGAACTGCTACCTGTACCTGAGCCGCTCGATGGACTGGTTCGACCTGGCTGAGTATGCCGACGGCGACGTGCTGGCCGGGCTGGCGAAGATCCGGGTGGAGAAGGCGCTGGCGATCGGCGCCAACACCGACATCCTGTTCCCGGTACAGCAGCAGCAACAGGTCGCCGACGGCCTGCGCGCCGGCGGCGCCGATGCGCGCTTCATCGGCCTGGAATCGCCACAGGGCCATGACGCCTTCCTCGTCGATTTCGAGCGTTTCGGCCCGGCCGTGCGCGGCTTTCTCGACGCGCTGTAGGTGGCATGGCGGCGTCATCTCGCGCTGGCCGCGTTCGGCGCGTCGATCGCGCTGACGGTCAGCGGCGTGCTGCCGCTGTGGCTGGGTGGGTGGTGCCTGCTCGCCAGCGCGGTGTCGTTGGGCCTGTACGGCCACGACAAGCGCGCGGCGCAGAGAAAGCAGTGGCGTATTCCGGAGCGCACATTACAGCTGCTGGCCTTTGCCGGCGGTTGGCCCGGCGCGCTGCTGGGCCAGGCGATGTTCCGCCACAAGCACCGCAAAGCCTCGTTCCAGTGGGTGTTCTGGCTGTGCGTGCTGGCCAACGTGGCCTCGATCGCGGTGATGCTGCGCGAGTTTTCGCGATAGCCAACCTGTAGAGCCGAGCCCATGCTCGGCTCCGTACCGAGGCAGCCGAGCATGGGCTCGGCTCTACAGTAGATCCACGCCACGCGCGGATGTGCATCGGTCAACGTTCGCGGACCAGCGCCCCATCGCGCAACCGGTACTGCGCATCGACCACGCCTTCAGGCAGGTCGTCGTGGGTGATCATCAGCAGGCTGCGCCCGTCCAGCAACCCGGAAAGGTCCCGCAACAGCGCGCGTGCGGTATCCACGTCGAGGCCTTCGGTGGGTTCATCCAGCAGCAGGATCGGCGCGTTGCGCAGCAGCGCCCGCGCCAGCGCCAGCCGCCGCGCCTGGCCGGCCGACATCGTCGCGCCGTTCTCGCCCACCCAGGCCTGCAGGCCACCGTTGCGCCCGGCCCATTCGCCCAGGCGCACGCGGCGCAGCACCGCCCACAAGGCGGCGTCGCTGGCATCGGGATCACCCAGGCGCAGGTTCTCGGCCACGGTGCCGGCGAACACCGGCGCGTTCTGCGGCAACCAAGCCAGCTGCCGATGCCAGTCGGCCTGGCTGAAATCACGCAGGTCGATGCCACCATAGGTGATTCGCCCCTGCTGCGGATCCCACAGCCGCAGCAGCAGGCTGGACAGCGTGGTCTTGCCACTGCCGCTGTCGCCACGGATGGCGATGCGTTCCCCAGGCGCCAACGTCAGCTGCAGGCCGGACAACACCGGCCGCGCTGCACCCGGCCACTGGAAATGCACGTCATCCCAATGTACGGGCGCGGCCTGCGGTACCGGCTGTGGCGCTGCGGGATCCTCCACCGTCGGCGGCTGCTCGACGATGGCCTGCAACCGATCGGCGGCGATTCGCCCGGACTGCAGTGACTGCCACGCCAGGCCCATCCCGGCCCACAGTTCGATCAGCGCGACGGTGAGGAACACCAGGCCCGCCGCCATTTCCGGCGCGATGCGCTGCTGTTCGGCCGCATGCAGGGCCAATGCCAGCATCGCCACCAGGCCCAGACCAGCCACCAGGCCATGCAGGGTCGAGGCCGCGATCAGGCGCCAGCGGCGCCGACGATCCCGCGAAGCCAGCTGCTTGGCGGCCACACGTACCTTCAACTGCCACGCCGCATCGGCATGCAGTGCGGCCAGATCGCCCGCGCCCTCCAACCCTTCAAAGGCGGCGGTGCGCAGTGCGGCGCGATGCGCGGCACGGTCGGCCTCTTCATCGTCACGACCTCGCACACCCAGCCACGGCACGCCGAAAGCGATCAGCAGCGCCAGCACCGCCAGCAGTACCGCCGCCGACGGCAGGATCACAGCGGCTGAAGTGATCGCCACCAGCGTCAGCGCACCCAGCGCCACCAGCGGCCCGATCGCACGCACCAGCAGGCCGTCCACTTCACCGATGTCACCGAGCAGGCGCGCCAGCAGATCGCCGGTGCGCGTGGCCCCCAGCCGTGCCGGTGCCAATGGCAGCGCGCGGCGGAAGAACCACACGCGCAGGTCGCGGGCGATGCGCAGGGTGGCATCGTGGCCCACCAGCTTTTCGAAGTAGCGCGACACGATGCGCGCCATGGTCAACCCGCGGATACCCGCGGACGGCGAGAAGAAGTTGAAGCCCTGGCCGAGGCCGGCCGCACCGGCCAATGCAGCGGCGGTGAGGAAACCACCGGACAGGCCCAGCAGTGCGGTGCCGGCCAGCATGGTGGTCCACAACAGCAGGATCGTCAGCAGCAGGCGCGGCAGATGGCGCAGGAACACCGCGCGCAGCGAATCAGGCGAACGGCTCATGCGCGCACCGCCTGTGCCGGCTCAACCACACGACCTTCCGGCAACAACAGGCAACGGTCGGCCCAGGCGATCACCGCCGGGCTGTGGGTGGCGACCACCACGCTGCGGCCGCGTGCATAGGCGGCCAGGCTGCGCAGCAGCGCCGCTTCGGTATCGGCATCGAGGAACGCGGTGGGTTCGTCCAGCAGCAGCACCTGCGGGTCGCGCAGCAGCAGGCGGGCCAGGCCGATGCGACGAGCCTCACCACCGGACAGGCCGAAGCCGCGCTCGCCGATCACCGTATCCAGTCCTTGTGGCAGGCGCTGCGCGAACTGCAGCACCTGCGCGGCCTCGGCCACTGCGCGCAACCGCGCGTCGCTGGCGCCGGGATCGGCCAGGCGCAGGTTGTCGGCGATGCTGCCGTGGAACAGGTACGGCCGCTGGCTGGCATAGGCTACCTGCACGCCGGGGCGCAGCTGCAGTTTGCCGGCACGGGGTTGCAGCCAGCCAGCCAGCGCTTCCAGCAAGGTGCTCTTGCCGGATCCGCTGGGGCCGACCAGGGCCAGCCGCTGACCCGGTTCCAGCAGCACATCCAGATCCTGCAACACGTCGTGCGGCGCGCCCAACGGACGCAGCACCAGCCCCTGCGCCTGCAGCGGCGGCAAGGCGGCCTCGGCCGGTTCCACCGCAAGCGGCGCACTCTCGTTTTCGATCAGGCCCTGCTCGTCCGGCAATGACTGCAGCAGACGCTCAACCTCGGCCGCCGCTGCCAGTGCATTGGCGCGGTCGTGGTAGTGCGCAGCCAACCGCCGCAGCGGCGCGTAGAACTCCGGCGCCAGCAGCAGGCAGAACAGGCCCGCGCCCAGCGTCGGCACCGCCGAATGCAGCGACATCATGCCCAGATAGCTCAGGCCCAGGTACAGCGCGACCATCGCCACGCTGACCGAGGCAAAGAACTCCAGCACCGTGGACGACAGGAAGGCGATCCGCAGCACTTTCAGCGTACGCACGCGCACACCTTCGGCGGCCGCCTCGATACCCTCCAGCTCGGCCTCGCCGCGGCCATACAGGCGCAGCAGGCCCAGGCCCTTGATGCGGTCGGCGAAGTGGCCGCTCATCCGCGCCAGTTCGCCCAGCTGCGCACGACCGGCGGCTTCGGCACCCCACCCCACCAGCATCATGAAGAACGGCACCAGCGGCGCGGTGAACAGCAGGATCAGTGCCACCACCCAGTCCACCCAGGCCACTGCAGCCAGGATCAGCAGCGGCACCACCACTACTTCGGTGCGCACCGGCAGGAAACCGCTGTAATAGCTCTCGATCGCATCGCCGTGATGCAGCATCAGTTCGCCCAGCTCGCCGGTGCGGCGCTGGCGCAGCCACAGCGGCCCATGGCCAAGCAGGCGCGCGAACACACGCTCGCGCAGGGCCAGCCGCGCGGCATCGGCCACATCGCCTGCGGCCGCCTGGGTGGCGCTGCCCAGCAGCGTGCGCAGCACCAGGATCACGGCCAACCCAGCGAGCACCGGCAGGCCCGACGCCAGCGGTGCGCGTTCCACCAGCACCAGCTGCACCAGCCAGGCGATGGCAGCCGCCTGGCCGATCAGCAGCGCGCCGGACAGGCTGATGCACAGCGCCGCCAGCCTCTGGCGACCTCGAGCGGAGCGGGCGAGATCGGCCAGCCAAGCGCTGCGGGCACGCCGCTGGCGGGTCGTTTCGGCTTCCGGGGAAAGGCCGTCAGGGGTCGTTTCGGCAGCGCTCAAGGGGTCTTCACGGGCAACAGGGGAGACACGGCATTGTAGGCGCAGGCAACAGCCTCCCCCTGCGGCCGGCGGTCGCAGTCTTCATCGGGTTGGCATACGATCCTCCTGAATACCCATTCATACATTGATCTGGATCAAGGCTGTTTGAAGTAGTCGGTCACATCATTCACGTCGTAGACCACCCTTCCCGCCACCTGCAACGGCACTATCCAACGAGGTAGCCAGGCCATGATTGATCAGACAGTCGTAGAGCTGTCGCGGCTGCAATTCGCGCTGACCGCGATGTACCACTTCCTATTCGTACCACTCACCCTCGGCCTGTCCTTCATGGTGGCCATCATGGAGAGCGTGTACGTGATGACCGGCAAGGAGATCTGGCGCAGGATGACCCTGTTCTGGGGCGTCCTGTTCGGCATCAACTTCGCCATGGGCGTCGCCACCGGCATCGTCATGGAATTCCAGTTCGGCATGAACTGGTCCTACTACAGCCACTACGTGGGTGACATCTTCGGTGCGCCGCTGGCCATCGAAGGCCTGATGGCATTTTTCCTGGAAGCCACCTTCGTCGGCCTGTTCTTCTTCGGCTGGAACCGCCTGAGCAAGGTCAAGCACCTGATGGTGACCTGGCTGATGGCACTGGGCACCAACCTGTCGGCGATCTGGATCCTGATCGCCAACGGCTGGATGCAGAACCCGACCGGCGCGGTGTTCAACCCGGAAACCATGCGCATGGAAGTCGTCGACTTCATGGCCGTGGTGTTCAACCCGGTGGCGCAGGCCAAGTTCGTGCACACCGTCAGCGCCGGCTACGTGACCGGTGCGGTGTTCGTGATGGCGATCAGTGCCCTGTTCCTGCTGCGCAACAAGCACAAGGACCTGGCCCGTCGTTCGTTCGCGGTGGCCGCGGCGTTCGGCCTGCTGTCATCGCTGTCGGTGGTGGTGCTGGGTGACGAGAGCGGCTACGCCGCCAGCGAACACCAGAAGATGAAGCTGGCCGCGATCGAAGCGATGTGGGAGACCGAGCGTGCGCCGGCCGACTTCACCGCCTTCGGCATCCCGAACCAGGAAACCCACCAGAACGACTACGCGGTGAAGATCCCCTACCTGATGGGCCTGATCGCCACCCGTTCGTTGAACCAGCCGATTCCGGGCATCCTGGAACTGGTCGAGCGCGCCGAACACCGCGTGCGCGGTGGCCAGCTGGCCTACGGTGCACTGGAACGCCTGCGTGCCAACAAGAACGACGTCGAGGCGCGCGAGATGTTCGATCGCCACTGGCAGGACCTGGGCCACGGCCTGCTGCTCAAGCGCTACCGCGATGACATCCTCAACGCCACCCCGCAGGAGATCTCGCAGGCGGCGATGGATACCGTGCCGCGCGTGATGCCGCTGTTCTGGACCTTCCGCGTGATGGCCGGCCTGGGCTTCTACCTGATCGCCTTCTTCGCCCTGGCCTTCTACTACTCCTGCCGCAACAACTTCCAGGACAAGCGCTGGTTCCTCAAGGTGGCCCTGTGGACGCTGCCGGCACCGTGGATCGCGATCGAGTGCGGCTGGTTCGTGGCCGAGTACGGTCGCCAGCCGTGGGCGGTCGATGGCGTGCTGCCGACCTTCTATGCGGCATCGGGCCTGGCCCTGCATGAAATCGTGCTGACCCTGGCCGGCTTCACCGCGATCTACACCGCGCTGATCGTGGTCGAGATCAAGCTGATGCTCAAGGCGATCCGCAAGGGTCCGGACGAGGTGCTGCCGTCGCTGCAGTCGCCCCAGCCGCATGCTTCCCACAATGCCTCGGCGCCCGCCGCCGGCCAGGCCTGAGGCAGGAGAACCACGATGGATTTCATTCTTCTGGACTACACCACGCTGCGCGTGATCTGGTGGCTGCTGCTCGGCATCCTGCTGATCGGTTTTGCCGTGATGGATGGTTTCGACCTGGGCGTGGGCACCCTGCTGCCCTTCGTCGCCCGCAACGATGCCGAGCGCCGGCTGGTGATCAACACCATCGGCCCGGTCTGGGAAGGCAACCAGGTGTGGCTGGTGCTCGGTGGCGGTGCGATCTTCGCCGCCTGGCCGCCGCTGTATGCGGTCAGCTTCTCCGGGTTCTACCTGGCGATGTTCGTGATCCTGTTCGCCCTGATCCTGCGTCCGGTCGGCTTCAAGTTCCGCAGCAAGATGCCCAGCGAACGCTGGCGCAACACCTGGGACTGGGCGCTGTTCATCGGTGGCTTCATCCCGGCGCTGATCATGGGCGTTGCGGTGGGCAACGTGGTGCTGGGCGTGCCGTTCCACTTCGATGACAGCATGCGCATCTTCTACACCGGCTCGTTCTTCGGCCTGCTGATGCCCTTCGCGCTGCTGGCCGGCCTGCTCAGCGTATCGATGCTGGTCGCCCACGGTGCGGCCATGCTGGTGCTGAAGACCGACGGCCCGGTGGCCGAACGTGCGGCACGTTTCGGCAGCATCGCAGCGATCATCGCCTTCGTGCTGTTCGCGGTGGGCGGTGCCTGGGTGGCCTTCGGCCTGCCGGGTTACCAGATCACCTCGCAGGTGGTTACCGATGGCGCCACCAATCCGCTGCTGAAGACTGCCGAACTCGGCGCTGCCGGTGGCTGGATGCGCAACTACAGCGCGATGCCGGCCACGATCCTGGCGCCGCTGCTGGGCCTGGCCGGCCTGCTGGCCAGTGCGGTACTGCTGCGTGCCCGTCGCGGCGGCCTGGCCTTCATCGCCTCCGGTGCGGCCATCGCCGGCATCATCCTGACCGTCGGCTTCGCCATCTTCCCGTTCCTGCTGCCGTCCTCCAGCCAGCCCACCTCCAGCCTGACCGTGTGGGATGCCTCGTCCAGCCACCTGACCCTGTGGATCATGCTGCTGGCCACGGCGGTGTTCCTGCCGATCATCATCGGTTACACCACCTGGGTGTACCGCGTGCTGAAGGGCAAGACCACCACCGAAGAGATGGGCAACAACCCGAACGCTTACTGATTGCCGGTGTGCCGGCCCACGGCCGGCACACCCTTGAACAAAGGAGATTGACCATGTGGTATTTCGCCTGGATTCTCGGCGCCGGCCTCGCCTCGACGGTGGCCATCCTCAACGGCATGTGGTTCGAAGCCCGCGAGCAGAACCGTATCGAGAAAGAAAATCGTCGCTGAGCTGTAAAAAAAACCTTGCCGCCTTGGCCTTCACACGGTATCTTAGGCGGCTCCTTCGGGGTGTAGCTCAGTCTGGTAGAGCGCTACGTTCGGGACGTAGAGGTCGCAGGTTCGAATCCTGTCTCCCCGACCACTCAAGTGGTCGCATTGAAGCCTGGTGAAGTCGTCCAGGCTTTTTTGTTCCCTGAAGTGGCACTGCTTCGGCAGTGTGAAGAAAACAGCATTCACCCCTTGCCGCCATCGGGGTGAATCGCTAGAATAGGCGGCTCCCTTCGGGGTGTAGCTCAGTCTGGTAGAGCGCTACGTTCGGGACGTAGAGGTCGCAGGTTCGAATCCTGTCTCCCCGACCACTTCGGTGGTCACCAAGAAGCCTGGAAGACATCACTGTCCTCCGGGTTTTTTTGTTTGACGATGACTCCAGCCCGGCATTTCGCTGGACTACGCCTAAGCCCGCTACAGCAGGTTTATCAATAACTTAGGCGCGTCCATCATATGCCGGTGCTTTCCGAAACTTGACCCGGCTTCCGGTCGCGTGGCTCCCATGTGGCTCTTGGAAACCGAGGTTTCCGAGGAGTCGTCATGGCAAGAATCAAACTCACCAAGTCCGCCATCGATGCGGCAAAGCCCCAGGCGCAGGCCGTCGAACTCCGGGACACCGTGGTGCCCGGCTTCCTGTGCAAGATCACCCCGGCCGGCCGCAAGGTGTTCATGCTCCAGTACCGCACGAACGCCGGCGAGCGCCGCAAGCCTGCCTTGGGCCAGTTTGGCGAACTGACTGTCGAACAGGCCCGTTTCATGGCGCAGGAGTGGCTGGCCGAAGTGCGCAAGGGCGGCGACCCCAGCGCGGCCAAGAATGCCGCCCGCAAGGCGCCGACCATGAAGGAGTATTGCCAGACCTTCATGGAGGACTACTCCAAGCAGCGCAACAAGCCGAGCACGCAGCGCGGCTATCAGGGGGTCATCGACCGCAACATCATTCCCATCATGGGCCGGATGAAGGTGCAGGAAGTGAAGCGCCCGGACGTGGCCGCACTGATGAAGAAGCTGGCCCACAAGCCGGCCGAGGCGAACCGCACCTTCGGCGTGCTGCGCAAGATGTTCAACCTGGCCGAAGTGTGGGGCCTTCGCCCGGACGGCACCAATCCGTGCCGCCACGTTCCCATGTACCCGCCCGGCAAGGAAACCCGGCTCATCGTGGACGATGAACTGGTGCGGATCTTCCGTCACCTGGAGCACTTGGAAGCCGAGGGACTGGAGAACTACGTCATCCCGCTGGCGATCCGCCTGCAATTCGAGTTTGCCGCCCGCCGCTCCGAAATCTGCCCGCTCGAATGGGACTGGATTGATCTGGAAAAGCGTCGCGTCGTCTGGCCCGACAGCAAGACCGGCGGCATTTCCAAACCCATGAGCGAGGAAGCCTATCGGCTGCTTTCGACGGCGCCGCGCCTGGAAGGTTGCCCCTATGTCCTGCCGTCGCCCAACGACGCGACCAAACACTTGACCCACGGCGAGCACTATGGCGGTTGGAAGCGCGTGCTCAAGGCCGCCGGCGTGCCACATGTTGGCACGCACGGTATCCGCCACCGGGCCACCACCGACATTGCCAATTCGGGCGTGCCAACCAAGGTGGGCATGAAGCTGACGGGCCACAAGACCGTAGCGATGTTCATGCACTACGTCCACACCGAGGACAAGCCGGTGCGGGAAGCGGCCGAGCTGGTGGCGAGCCGGCGGCAGGCCATCACGGGCGTGCGGCGCCTTGCGGAGGCGACGGCATGAGCAAGAAGACGCTTTCGGTGGCGGGGGACACCCCCGCCGCCCCGCCAGCCGGTTATGCCGGCATCCACGACGGTATCGTGGAAGTGCTCGATGCCGCCCGCCATGCGGCGGCACGCAGCGTCAATGCGCTGATGACCGCCAGCTATTGGGAGATTGGCCGCCGGATCGTGGAGGCCGAGCAACGGGGCAAGCGGCGTGCCGGGTACGGCGAACAGTTGATCGAACGGCTGTCGGCTGACTTGACCGCGCAGTTCGGGCGCGGGTTCAGCCGCCCGAACTTGCAGCAAATGCGGTCGTTCTTCCTGACCTGGCCAATTCGCCAGACAGTGTCTAGCGAATCTTCCCCGGCGCCAGTGGCGCGGGCGCGTCCCTGGCGCCTCGATGAACTGGCCCAGGTCTTCACGCTGCCGTGGTCGGCCTACGTCCGGCTGCTGTCGGTCAAGGACGAACACGCCCGCCGCTTCTACGAGGCCGAAGCCCTGCGCGGCGGATGGAGCGTGCGCCAGCTCGACCGGCAGATCAACAGCCAGTTCTACGAGCGCACGGCGCTGTCGAAGAACAAGGCGGCGATGCTGGTCAAGGGCGCCGTGCCCAACCCCGGGGATGCCGTCACCCCTGACGACGCGATCAAAGACCCGTATGTGCTGGAGTTCCTTGACCTCAAGGATGAGTATTCGGAATCCGATCTTGAGCAAGCCCTGATCCGGCGGCTGGAGGATTTCCTGCTCGAACTGGGCGACGGTTTCGCCTTCGTCGGGCGGCAGCGCCGATTGCGCATCGACCAGACCTGGTATCGGGTCGATCTGCTGTTCTTCCATCGTCGCTTGCGTTGCCTGGTCATCATCGACTTGAAGCTCGGCGCGCTGACCCATGCCGACGTGGGCCAGATGCACCTCTATTGCAACTATGCGAAGGAGCACTGGACGTTTGCCGACGAGAACCCGCCCGTGGGTCTGATCCTCTGCGCCGACAAGGGCCATGCCTTGGCGCGGTATGCGCTGGAGGGCTTGCCGTCCAAGGTGATGGCGGCGAACTACAAGATGGTGCTGCCGGATGCCGAAGTGCTGCAAGAGGAACTGGAGAACACGCGGCGGCTGATCGAATCTCGCGGAACGATCGTCCCCAAGAGACGCAAGCGATAACCGGGCGTCCCGGCGTGCCGCCGTCGGGTTCGCGGGCTGCGCCTCGCGCTTCGTGCCGAATCGCGGCCATTCGGCGCTGCCCCCTGACGCCTTCGGCCCTCGCGGGCCTGCGCGCTGCGCTTGCTTAAAGGCGGGTGTGTGCAGTGGGCGGGGTTTAGGCGGTCTTGCTGTTCCCTTCACCGTACCACGGCGTTCTCGCCGTCAAAGGCGGCGCGCGCCATGCGCGCTGGCGTCCTGGCGGCCGTCTTCGACCTTGTGACTGCTTGCGCTGCGCCGTGCTGAACACGGTTCCGGGCAATTCCGCCCGAGCAACCGGAGCACGATCATGTCGCAACTGTCCTTTTCCTCGTTCGATGACGCTTTGCTGGTGCGTGACTCTCACGGGCACTATGCGCTGGCATCGGCCGATCAGATTCTGGAGGCCGCGCGCCTGGTCATCGACCAGAAGATGCAGCGGGGTACGTCTTTCACTTCACCGGCGGCGGTCAAGGAATACCTGCTTGCCAAGCTGGCCGGCTTCGAGCATGAGGTGTTCTCGGTGTTGTTCCTCGACACGCAGCATCGGCTGATCGAATACAGGGAAATGTTCCACGGCACAATCGACTCGGCCGAAGTGCATCCGCGCGAAGTGGTCAAGGAGGCGCTTCGGCTCAACGCGGCGGCTCTGGTCATCTCGCACAACCACCCAAGTGGCAACCCGGAGCCGAGCGCGGCAGACCGGGCGCTGACCCGGCGGCTCAAGGATGCGCTGGGGCTGGTGGACGTGCGCGTGCTCGATCACGTCATCGTCGCTGGCAGCACCACGGCGTCGTTCGCAGAACGCGGCCTGATCTGACCAAGGGGCTTCGGCCCCTTTTTGCTGCGCCCGATTGTGGCTATGCCAAGGCCCGCAGCCATGCCAGCAAATCGGCCTGCGGGCTATCGGGCTGCAAGGGCCGCGGCGACAACAGGCAATAGCGCGAGCCGTCCTCCACGAAACCCAGCGGCGCGGCCAGCACGCCGCTGTCCAGATCGTCGCGTGCCAGATGCCACGGGCCGACCGCCACACCCAGGCCGGCCACGGCCGCCTGCAAGCTGAAATAGAAATGATCGAAGGTTTGTCCCGGCGCATCAGGTGCGCGCTGGTCTGCGGCCGCCGCCCATTCCGGCCACGCGCCCGGCCGCGTGCGCGTGTGCAGGCGCGGTGCGCCGGCCTTGAGCGCGGCGCCGGCCTTCTTCGTGGTGAACCAGGCCGCCACCTTGTCGGGACGGCAGACCGGGCCGACCTTTTCCGCGAACAAGGGTTCGGCGTGGTAGCCATCGGGCCAGGGGAAGTCGTCGCGGCGGATGGCCAGGTCGATGCCGTTGGCGAAGGAGAACGGCCCGCCACCGGCGACCAGGTGTACGTCGATCCCCGGATGCCGGGCCTGGAAGTCCGGCCAGCGCGGGATCAGCCAGCGCATCAGCAGCGTCGGCTCGCACGACAGCACCCAGCGCCGCCCCTGGCGGGCGCTGGCGCGCAACTCGCCGACGGCCTGCCGCATCAGATCCAGCCCATTGCCCACGGCCCGCGCCAGCGTGCGGCCGGCATCGGTCAGGAACACGCGCCGGCTGCGGCGCTCGAACAGCGCCACGCCCAGTTCGTCTTCGAGCAGGCGCACGGCGCGGCTGACCGCGCCGTGGGTCAGGTGCAGCTCGGCCGCCGCCCGGCTGAAATTCTCCAGCCGGGCCGCCGTCTCGAAGCAGCGCAGGGCCAACAGCGAAGGCAGGCGCGAATCGCTCGATGGTGATTCCAGCTCACCATTCTTGTCAGAAAACATCGTTATTCACCGGGGGATGCAGTCGCTAGCATCTCGCTAATTCGTTGTTCTTCGACAGGATACGCCATGACCGAATTGATAGCTGTCATCACAATCACCTTGCTGGCCGTCATCAGCCCTGGGCCGGACTTTGCGATGGTCACGCGCAACAGTCTGATGCTGTCGCGCCGTGCCGGCATGCTGACGGCGCTGGGCATCGGCCTGGGCGTGCTCGTCCACGTCACCTATACGCTCGTCGGCGTGGGCCTGTTGATCCAGCAGTCGCTCTGGCTGTTCAACGCCATCAAGTTGGTCGGTGCCGTCTATCTGATCTATCTCGGCGTGAAGATGCTGCGCGCCAAGCCCAGTGGCGCGCTGGCCGACAGTACCGTGGCGCCGCTGTCGGATATGGCGGCTTTGCGTACCGGCTTCCTGACCAATGCGCTGAACCCGAAGACCACGGTGTTCATCGTCAGCCTGTTCATGCAGGTGGTGCGGCCCGACACGCCGCTGGCGGTGCAGATCGGCTACGGCGCATTCATCTCGGTTGCGCACATGGCCTGGTTCGGCCTCGTGGCGCTTTGCTTCTCGGCCGGGGCCGTGCGCGACCGGCTGCTGGCCGTGCGCCACTGGATCGACCGCGCCTTCGGCGGGCTGCTGGTCGGCTTCGGTGTCCTGCTGGCGGTGGCGCGCGGGGCGCGCTGACTGCGCGGGGCATCGCGCCGCCCTGCGGCGTCTCGACCCTGGGGGAAACGCTGCCTCGGAAATCCGAGACAGCGTTTCGGAAATCCATTCCCTATCGCGTGCTTCTCAACGCGCCAGGAGGACAAGGACAGCCACCGCCAGCAGGATCAGCATGGCACCGGAGATGCGTTCCAGCCACGGCAGCGCCCGCGCGAAGCGGCGCAGGACGGCCTGGTTGCCGATCATGACCGCGACCAGCAGATCCCACAGCAACACGACGCTGAACATCCAGACGCCATAGATCGTCTTCCAGCCCGCGCTGGCATGCGCGCCGGTCAGCATCGCGGCCAGGCTCGCGTAGAACAGCGCGTTCTTCGGATTCAGGATGCCGGACAGGAAGCCCATGCCGGTTGCGCGTCGCCACGCGATGAAAGGATGCGCGGGTGCCGTGGAACGCCCGCCATTCGAGACATCCAGGTCGCTGCGGCCCGCGTGGCGGATGAACAGCACGCCAAGATGGAGCAGGTAAGCGCAGCCGGCCAGTTGCAATACGACGAACGGGAGGCTGTCCGGGCGCAGTGCCGCCATGCCGGCGAAGGCGGCAACGATGAAAACGCCATTGGCGACGGCGATCCCCAGGCAGGCGCCGCTGGCGACCCGCCAGCCGGCGGACAGCGAGGTTCGGGCGATCAGGAAGAAGTCGGGGCCGGGAGAAAGCAGCGCCAGGAAATGCGCTGCGGCAATCATCAGGAACGGCTGCATTCAGGACGCACTCGTAGTTTTTCTACGCAGTGTGCCGGCCGCAGCGCCTTCCGTATTGAAGGAAATTGCAGCCGCGCCGCTTGCGGCGTCAGGCCCGGAAACGGCCGGGCGTCACACCGGCATGCGCCTTGAACACCCGCTGGAAATGGGCCTGATCGGCGAAGCCGAGATGCTGGGCCACGTCTGCAAGGCTGTCACCGCTGCGAATCCACTCCCTGGCGAGGTTGACGCGCTGGTTGAGTTGCCAGGCGTGCGGCGTCATGCCGGTGACGGCGCGGAATGCCCGGATCACCTGATAGCGGCTCATGCCTGCCAGCTCTGCCAACTTCTCCAGGGTGGTAGTGGCGGTGGGCGAAGCACACAGACAGTCCAGGGCGGGCCGAATCCGCTCCGCCAGGTTCGACGGCACGGTCGGCCCTTTGATGGAGAGCCCCTGTTCGGTGTCGTAGTCCCCGACGAACTCGATCAGCGCGGCTTCCTTCTCGATCGGGTCGCCTTCCTTGAACAGCAGCACGTTGAGTCGGCAGAAGTGCGCATAGACCGCCGGATCGGTCACGATGCGCACCGGCTCGTCGTCCATCGCGTCGGTTCGGGCGTACTCCCGCCGAACAGCCTGGAGCCACGCGGCGTCCAGGTGCAGCATCTGGTAGCTCCAGGCGGTGTCCGGAGCCGGGTTGCACGCATGGACACGTGATGCGGGCACGAAGACGAGCGTGCCAGGGGACAGGAGAACCGGGCCATCGGCGGCACCGGTGAAAACGCTGGTGCCGCCATCGACGGCACCAATGGAAAAGGTCGGGTGATGGTGGGGCTTGTAGCAGGCCCGGCTCTGGCAGGCGCGGCGGCTCTCGACGAAGGGCAAGGCCGGATCGCGCCAGAATGCCTGGGTATCGCTGCGTTGGCCTGCACAGTACGGACGGCTAGTCATCGTTTCGAGATCGGCGTCCATGCAGTCTTCGCACATTGTTGTTCTGAAAGGTGCGGTGTCTCGGAAACAGACACCCCTGGGTCGCTGGCAATTTTAGCTTCCGGGCCTGGAACAGGCATCCATGCATTAGCGTCCCCGGCCAAGAAGCATGGCCGGGTCGCGCTGTCGTGCGTTGCATCGAGCCTCGCTGCGCGAGTCTCGCCCCTGACGGGCTTCCATCCCTGACGCCTCCGGCCCGGCTTCCAGCTCCGGGCCTGCGCGCTTCGCTTGCGTGCGGTCGGCACACAGGGATGGCCGTTGCCATGTCCAGCCGTCTCCCCTGACCTCATCACCTTGTCCGCGACTGTAGCCCGCGGCCGTGTGCCGTCAAGGCGCGCAGGGCCGTGTCCTCGGCTGCGCCTGCGGGCCGCACCAACCCTGCGCTTTCCTCCTTGACGGCCCCCGTCCGCGCGCTCCTGACCGTCGCGGGCGATGAACTCAGGAAAGACGGTGGCAACAGGGCCAACCGGGTTCCTCGTGCCGACCGCACCGAACAGCCGAAAGGCTGGGCTCCGAATCTAGGAATCCGGTGTGCGGTTTGAACAGCAAACCCTTCTTTGTCAGGAGAAAGACCATGCAACTCGCATCCCGATTCGCTTCCCGTTCCCCCTCGCTGCGCAGCGATTACCCGCTGTCCGATGACCAGATTCACCGCGTGGCCCCGTCCATCTTCGCGGATGCCCCGCATGAGAGCCGTTCCGAGCGGTACGCCTACATCCCCACGTCCGCCGTGCTGGCCGAGCTTCGCAAAGAAGGATTCCAACCCTTCATGGCTTGCCAGACCCGCGTGCGCGATGAAGGCAAGCGCGAGCACACCAAACACATGCTGCGCCTGCGCCATGCCAGCCAGATCAACGGCGCGGAAGCCAACGAAATCGTCTTGCTCAATTCCCATGACGGAACGAGCAGCTATCAGATGCTGGCCGGCATGTTCCGGTTCGTGTGCAGCAATGGCCTTGTCTGCGGCGACACCGTGGCAGACGTGCGCGTGCCCCACAAAGGCGACGTGGCCGGTTCCGTCATCGAAGGCGCTTACGAAGTCTTGCGTGGCTTCGACCGCGTGAAGGAATCCCGCGATGCCATGCGCGCCATCACCTTGAACGATGGCGAATCCGAAGTGTTCGCCCGCGCCGCGCTGGCCCTCAAGTACGACGACCCCGACAAGCCCGCGCCCATTACCGAATCGCAAATCCTGATGCCGCGCCGGTTCGATGACCGCCGCCCGGACTTGTGGAGCGTGTTCAACCGCACGCAAGAAAACCTGACCCAAGGCGGCCTGCGCGGGCGCAGCGCCAACGGACGCCGCCAGCAAACCCGCCCGGTGCAGGGCATCGACCAGAACATCCGCCTCAACCGTGCGCTTTGGCTGCTGGCCGATGGCATGCGCCAGTTGAAAGCCTGAATCCCCACGCGGCTGGGGCAGGCAGCAGCCCTTGCCGCTTTCTTCGCTGCTGCATCCCAACCGCAAGGAGTTATCACCATGAATGCCATTACCCAAACCGAAGCCCGCGCCATTCAAGCCCACGCGCTGGAAGCCGCCGACCCGACCAAGAACCTGATTCTGGTGCCGCTGTCGCGGCTGGTGTCGCGGCCCACTGGCCGCAACGTGCGCAAGACCCCGCGCATGTCCATCCCCGAACTCGCCGCCAGCATCCAGCGTGTCGGCCTGCTGCAAAACCTGATCGTGATTGCCGCCGCCGATGGCGAGCATTACGAAGTCGTGGCAGGTGGCCGTCGCCTCGCTGCGTTGAAGTTGTTGGCGAAGAAGCACCGCATCAGCAAGGAATGGGAGGTGCCTTGCCTGCTGGTGGCCGATGCCACCGCCCGCACGGCCAGCTTGACCGAGAACGTACAGCGCGAAGCCATGCACCCTGCCGACCAGTTCGAGGCATTCGCCGCGCTGGTGGCCGAAGGCCGCCCCATCGAGGACATTGCAGCGGATTTCAGCGTCACGCCGCTGGTGGTGCAACGCCGCTTGAAACTCGCCAACGTCTCGCCGCGCCTGCTGGCCGACTACCGCGCCGAGGCCGTCTCGCTCGATCAGTTGATGGCCCTTGCCATCACCGACGACCACGCCGCGCAGGAGGCCGCGTTCTACGATGCGCCGACGTGGCAGCGCCATCCGTCCCACTTGCGCGAACGCCTGACCGAGCGCGAAATCGACGCCCACCGGCATCCGCTGGTGCGCTTCGTCGGGCTGGACACCTACGAGCGCGAAGGCGGCGGCATTCGCCGCGACCTGTTCGCGGAAGGCGATAAGGGCGTGTATCTGGCCGACGCCGCGCTGCTGGAGCGGCTGGCGCAAGACAAGCTGGCGGGCATCGCCGCCGAAGTGAAGGCCGAGGGCTGGGCATGGGTGGATGCCACGCCCGGCATGACCCATGCCGACCTGCACGCCTTCCAGCGCGCCCCGCAGGAACGCCGCAGCCCGAACAAACGCGAAGCGCAGCGCATCGAGAAGCTGCAAGCCAAGCTGCACGAACTGGCCGAAGCCGTGGATGCCGCGCTGGACGCCGACGACGAGGAAAAAGCCGATGCCTTGCAGGAAGAAGGCGAAACCCTGGGCGAACAGTTGCAGACGCTGGAAGATGGCTTGCAGGACTACGCCACGAACGTGAAGGCCGCAGCCGGTGCCATCGTCACCATCGACCGCAACGGCGAAACCGTGATTCATCGCGGGTTGATGCGCGAAGCCGAAGCCAAGGCGCTGCGCACGCTGGAACGCTTGCGGCAGGGTTTCGGCAGCGAAGGCGAAGCCGCGAACGACGAAGAAGGCGAGAACGACGAGCAGCCCAAGACCGCCGCCATGTCCGACCGGCTGGCGCAGCGGTTGAGCGCCCACCGCACCGCCGCGCTGCAAATCGAAGTCGCACGGCATCCGCAAGTCGCGCTGGCCGCGCTGGTGCATGGCATGGTGCAGACCGTCTTGCAGGACAGCCATTACGGCCACGATTTGCCGCTAGGCGTGAGCCTGAAAGTGCAAGGCCGGCTGGAAGGCATGGCCTCCGACTGGCCCGAGTCGCCCGCCGCCGTGGCCCTGCGCGAATTGCAGCAGGTCGCGGGCGAAGCGCTGCCGCAGGACAGCGCCGAACTGTTCGCCGCGCTGCTGGCGATGGAGCAAGGCGAACTGGTGCGGCTGCTGGCGGTATGCGTGGCGGCGACCGTGGACGTGGTGACGCCTCGCGCCACGACGCACCAGCCGGGCGCGGAACTGGCGCAGGCCGTGGGGCTGGACATGGCGGCATGGTGGAAGCCGACCGCAGAAGGCTACTTCCGGCATGTGCCGAAGGCCGTGATTCTGGAAGCCGTGGGCGCGTTCGCGCCATCGCACGTCACCCGGCTGGCGAAGCTCAAGAAGGCCGACATTGCCAGTGAAGCCGAACGGCTGGCCGATGGCACCGGCTGGATGCCCGCCATTTTCCGCGCCGAAGCCCCGCAGCAGGACGCGCAGGCCGTGGCGGCGGATGCGGGCGCGGAAGCGCCGGAGGATGCCGCCGCCGTGGCGGATGAGCCGCAGGCCGAGGCGCTGGCCGCGTGACCTTGCACCGCAGATAAGCGCCCCGGTTCCGGCCGGGGCGCTTCGGCGTGTCAGGCTTGGCTTACTCGAAGGCACCCATGAGCAGATAGGTTCCAGGCGACCGTTGATGCTTATCTATCAGTGGCACCAATCTCTTGAAATGCTCGGTATTGCAGTGTGCATCCAACGCAGCACGATCAGGCCATTCCTCTATGAAGATAAAGTGTCCAGGGTCTTTCTCGTCGATGAAAAGCTCGTAAGACACGCACAACGGTTCTTCTTTGGTTTTCTCGACAAGCTCCCGATACAGGGGAATGACATTCTCGATGCACTCTGGCTTGATGAAGTCTTGGGCAATCACTTTGAGCATTAGTCATACATCCGGCTATTTGGCATAGCGGTCATTCGTTCCATAGTCTAAAACGCCATGCCGCCGCCTTCGCGCTGGCTCAGGCGGCGGCGTTGAAGGCATCGCTGTAGTGCGCGATGCCTTCCGGCACTGTCCCATGCAGGGGCAGCGCCATGAAATAGCCGGGCGGCACGCCCGGCAGTTGCAGCCCCGCATGGGCCTGAAAGCCAAACCGCGTGTAGTACGCGGGATCGCCCAGCAGTACGCAGCCTGCGGCCCGCATGGTTCGCAGTTCGGTCAGCGCCTGTTCCACCAGGCGCGAACCGATGCCTTGCCCCTGCCTTTGCGGTAGGACGGAGATTGGCCCCAACCCGTACCAACCATCAGCCTTCCGTCCTTGGTCATCGGTAATCATGACGGGGGACAGTGCGACGTGGCCGACGACCTGCCAATGTTCCTCGGCCACGATGGAAAGCGTCAGTTCATTGGCTGCACGCAAGGCGCACACGATGAACTGCTCAGTGTGGCTGGTGTGCGGTGCATCGGCAAAAGCGGCAATCGTGACGGCTTCGATGGCTGCAATATCGTCCGTGGTTTCGTGTCGGAGCTGGATGGTCATGTGCTTATCTTGGGTTTCTTACTGAAAATATAGAACGACCTGGGCGTGTCGGCGCCATGCGCCACCGGGCTTTCGGGCTGCGCCCCGTGCCGCCGGTGGCGTCACGGCCATTCGGCTTCAATCCCTCACGCCTTCGCGCCTGCGGCGCTGCGCGCTCCGCTTGCGAGATAGCCAGCGTCCCGACGCAATAGGTGGAGCGTGGGCGGCTACGCCCCGGCTTGCTGCGGCAGGTTGTGCGAAAGCGTGCCGTCCCCGACGCTGGCGGTTCGTCGCCGGTAATTCTGGAACCGCAGACTGCAGCCCCCAATGCGCCCGTATAGGAGTTCTGCGGACGCGCGAACCCGCTAACTGTGCTCGCGGAAGCAATTGCGCCCCTCGCGCTTGGCACAATACAGCGCACGATCCGCATCCCGGATCAGGGCTGCAGATGAATAACTCCCAGGAATGGCCGTCGCCGCGACACCGATGCTGATCGTCACTACACCATGAGAGCTTCCTGCGTGTTCAATGCCCAGTGCCTTGATGCGCGACACAGCTTCCTGCGCCATGCGGCAGGCCACGGCAAGCCCGCATCCCGGCAGCAAGATCGCGAACTCTTCACCACCATAGCGAGCTACAAGGTCTTCGGGCCGATGGACAATCGAACTCAATTCATGAGCAACCCTGCGTAGACATTCGTCACCTTCCTGGTGGCCGTATCGATCGTTGAAGCCTTTGAAGTGATCGACGTCGATCAGCAGAATACTCCCCATGGTTGGCACCAGTGGGGCGGCCTGAAGCATCGCTGCGAGGTGATTGTCAAAGGCTCGCCGGTTGGCAACCAGCGTCAGCGCGTCCGTTCTCGACTCTTCGATCAGCTTGATTTCATTGCCGAGGGTCTCGATCAATTTACGATCCAGCCATAGGGCAGCCCCTAGCAGAAGCATGACGATAAGCCCTCCACCGACGGCCCCCATGGTGATCAATAGCGGCATGGTCGAAAGCGCTTCGTCCCCGTCCAAACCGACTACGAGGCATAAGTCGTAGGGGGGAACAGGAGCGGAAGCAGCGATTATGAGGTTCCTGTGTCTATCCTTCGCTGACACAGAGCTGGCCTGCCAGGTCGTCCGGGTTGCATCTGACTTGCACTGATCGCCATTCTGCGCCACTTCATTATTCAGTCTGGAGGAAAGCAAGACGACGCCATCGCTATTCACGAGGTTGATCAACCCCTGCGGGCCCAAGTCGAATTGCTGGTAAAGCGCTTCGAAATAGCTTGTTTTGAAACTGATGAGCACGACGCCGCCAAACGTGTCGTCCGGTTTATTGAAGCGTCGGCTGATGGTCAGAATGCGCTCGCCGTCCATGCGTGAAAGGATGGGCTTACCCACGTAAGATTGATCGTCATCGTGATTCTGATGAAAAACAAAATAATCACGATCGGAATTATTGGCGAGAGCGACACCCTCCTGTTTCGGTGAAAGCACCCAATTTCCATGCTCGTCGTACACGAAAATACCTTGAATCCGATCTGATCGCCCCAACTGCCTGAGAACCAGAGCATGAAGCTTCTCGGGATCGATTCGCGCAGCTCCTTCCATTAGATCGACCATCGGGCCCAATGTCGCATCGGCCATTTTGAAGGTGTCATCAAGCTGCCTGGCAAGCGAGATCGCCAAATTTTCTGCGTTGTCTTCGGCGTGATCGATGGCGGCAGCACGCCCTGCAATAATGGATAGAATCACTACACCAATCACCGCGCAGCAGGCTGAAAAGATGACGGCATGCAACACGAAGCGATGAAGCCGCTGTTTGATTTTCTTGCTTATCATTGCAAACTCATTATTCGATGGGCCAAACAGTAACCCTGTCCAGAAACAAAATCAGATTCAGTTGACGACCTCAAGCCGATGCAAAGGCCAGAGGGCATCAGGGCTGTTGGCCCATCCCCATTCAAGCGATGCCCAACCTCAACGAAATTTACACAAAGCAAAGACCGTTCGGAAGTTTCCCACTGATGGGAACCTCCAAGAACCGGCCGTTCCATTAAACTCTGAGTCCCCGAACCACAGGGCTGTCAGCGCATGTTCAGCCTATTTGCCGTGCGCGCGCCATAAGCCCCACCTTCAAATGACCTGAAGTGCCAGAGTCATTTTCGATCCAATTGGTGGCCCGGGCCTGAACCAACTCGCCGAAGCCGCATGAGCAGTGCGAGAGCAGCGCGCCCGCCGCAACAGGCCTGCGCGGGCCTACGCAGCGACTTGCTGCGGCAGGTTGTGCGAAAGCGTGCCGTCCTCGACGCTGGCGGTTCGCGCCTGTACGTCACAAAGGACGGTTCACCGACACGCCACCCGGCCTCGCTATGGAGCATCCACGCCACGCCTCAAGCATGTTGCCGCAAGCAGCGGCAAGGGGCGTTCTTGCTTGCCGTTGGGCTGTTGGCCTTGCCCGCGTCAGGGCGCAAGCCGGTGAAGCCGTCACTCGGGGATGCCGAGTCGGCCACGTCTCCATTCGGGAGTGGGCGGCCCGTGCGTCCTTGGCTTGTCGTGAATCCTGGCGAGGGAACGGCTGCGCCTTGGGCTTCATGGCCGCAACCTTCCAGCGAAAACAATTTCCCCGCCGCTGCGCGGCTTCCTCGCGCAGCAAATTCTTTTCGCTTCCAGGTTCTCCACGGTGTTGCGACCGCTGCGCGGTGCGGCCAGCCCATCCCCCGCCGGCCGGATCACAACAAGGACGCACTGGCGCGACCTTGTTCAACCCGAAAGGAGAAACATCATGGCAAACATCGGCACCTTCACCGCAGAGAAAGACGGCTTCACCGGCACGCTTCGCACCCTGACGCTCAACGTCAAGGTCAAGCTGGTTCCCAACGACAAGGGCGACAGCGAGAACGCCCCCGATTTCCACCTCCAGGCGGCCGGCCACGAGGTCGGCGCGGCGTGGAAGAAGACCAGTGAGGCCGGGCGCGAGTACCTGTCCGTGAGCATCGACGATCCTTCGTTCCCGGCGACGGTGTATGCCCGCCTGATCGAGAACGAGGACGGCACGCACGACCTGATCTGGTCGCGCAGCAAGCCCAAGGCGGCCTGACGGCCGCAGCGCCCCGCCCGTTGCGGCGGGGTGTTTCCTTCCAGCGGCTATGCCTCGGCGGCTTGAAGTCGGCTTTCCGCCTCGGCCATCAGTACCGCGGTACTGCATTCCAGCGCACCGGCGATCTTGAAGATCACCGCCAGGGTCGGCGCATGTTCGCCGCGCTCGATCTTGCCCATGTGCGAGCGCTCGATGCCCGCCAGGTTGGCCAGCGTCTCCTGGGCGATGCCGCGTTCCGTACGCAGCGCACGCACCGCCGCGCCGAAGGCCTGGGCCAATTCGGCGTCGAAGGTAGTGGCACCGACTGGTCGGCCGCGCTGGACGGGTCGCTTCTGCATAGACAGAAGCGTCGATTCGCAACACAATTAAAACCACGTTATCTTTAACTCATTCATCCAATCTCACCTGTTTTCGTGCCTTTACAGAAATCCGCCTCGGCGGATTTCTTCAAAAGCGGAGAGCCTGATCCGTGTCTTTCCTGACTTCCGTACATGCGCCTTCGTGCCTCTACGCTTCTGCGGATGCGTGGACTTGCGCATCTGTGCATCCGTGCGGAAACGGGGATACGCTTCGGCGGCTTCGTTCATTCGTGGAAGGGACACGGCCGTGATCCCGCTTGTCACCGATGAAGAACGGGCGCGGTTGCTGGCCAACGGCCAGGCCCGCGCCACCGGGCAGGACACCGATCCGGTGCCGACTGTGCGGCTGTTCACCCCGGACGCGCACGCGACCTGGTTGCTGGCCTCGCTCGATCCCGCCGATGGCGATACGGCCTACGGCCTGATCGACCTGGGGATCGGGATGCCCGCCTTGGGGACGGTGAAGTTGTCCGACCTGGCTGCCATCGTCGGGCCGCGCAAGCTGCCGGTGCGGCGGGATCGGTATTTCCAGGCGGCACGCCCGCTGTCGGAGTACGTCCGGCTGGCGCAGGAGAACGGCTCGATCACGGACTGATCGAACCCTGCGCAGTCCGTCCAGCCGGGACGCATTGTGACTATTTCGGTCTTAGTCGAGACCGTGCGGGTCTGATTCCGCACTCTTGCACCGAAGCGGTGCGACTGTGTTGGAAACAGTCACGATCTTTGGCGCGGGCTGCGGCACGGTGTCCAGTGCTGCGCACCATTTTCCGGCGGTGCAGCCGTCGCGTTCAGACGATTTTGGCAATGCACCGGAGCGAATCGGTCTTGACACCACAAGTTACAGCTTACCCCGATCTTGATGGCAGTTTGATGTTGAAACGGTAGCTCCCGCAAGCCGCAATCCATAGCGACGTTCCTGCTGATCGACAGGAGGCTGCGTCATGGCTGATTCGAGCGCCGCACACTGGTATCCGACCGCAGCGTATCTCTACACGCTGCATCTCGATGGCCCCGCGCTGGCGTGGGAGTACCTGCGCAGGAATCCCGACTACCGGCGCGACTGGCTGCGCCGTCGCCGCCAGCCGGACGCGGCGCAGGCTTGGGGCCTGCGCCTGTTGGAAGATCCCGCCCTGGATGCGCGTGACGCGCATCCGGCCTGGTTCCCCGACCACGATGCCGTGGTGCAGCTTTACCCCGATGCCGATCCGCCACCCGATGCCTATGCCTTCGAGTTCTGGCGCGTCCCAGGCCGCAAGCACCTGATCCACGACGGCAAGCGCCTGGTGCTGGTGTCGCACTGGCCGGGCTGCTGCCTGCGACTCGCCCTCGGGCCAGGGATGGAAGACGGCATGGCCTACCTGTACGCGACCCGCGCCTGCGCCACGCCTTGCGCGCGCTATCGCACGCTCGCGGCCGAACTGGACGCCCTGGCCGTGGCGACGGCTGCCGCGCCTGCGGCGGCGGCCCGTTCCCGGCCCACGCCCACCGCGCTGCTGGAACTGCACACATTCCAGGCGCTCGACGCGACCCTGACGGGCGCGTCCTTGCGCGAGGTGGCCGAAGGGCTGTTCGGCGCGGATGCCGTCGCGGCCGACTGGCACAAGGACAGCGCCTTGCGTGCCCGCGTGCGGCGGCTGGTGCGTCGTGGCGAGGCGCTGATGCGCGGCGGTTATCGCCGCCTGGCGCAGCTTCCGCCAGTTGCACCGCATTAGGGGGGGGCGTTTCGCGCCCCCTGCAAATCGTCCCTTAGCAGGAAGCCTTGCTTTCTTGAAAGTGCCTCTATCCGGCCGCGTGGTGTGGCCGGGCTTGATGGAGGTACATCCCATGCGACCTGCTCCCTTGCGGCCTGCCGCCGCTGCTGTCGCTGCGCCCGCGCAGCCCCAACGCTACCTGACCAACGACGAGGCCGCCGAATATCTGCGCCTCAGCCCGCGCACGCTGGAGAAACAGCGCGTGATCGGCGGCGGGCCGAAGTTCCGCAAGTTCGGCCGTCGCGTCATGTACGCGGTGTCCGACCTCGACGCCTGGGCCGATGCGCGCAGTTTCGATGCCACGTCCGACCCCGAGTATGCCGAGCGCCATGCGGGTGACTACCGTGATCGCCGCTGATCGTTGGTTCACGGGTGGCCGCCGTCATGTCCAGTCCCGCGCTGCCGTCCCGGCAGCGGCCGGCACAGGAGCGCGAACAGCTCGACCTGTTCCGCGCCTTGCCCGGCGACATGGCGCCGCGCGACAGCCAGGACTTGATGGCCTATCCGTTCTTCTCGCTGGCGAAGTCGCGGCGCACGGCGCCGATCGACTTCCGTGCCGGCAACGTGACGATCCGCGTGGAAGGCACGCAGGAACACGGCATCGCCACCATCTGGGATGCCGACATCCTGATCTGGGCGGCCTCGCAGATCGTGGAGGCGAAGGATGCGGGCCTGCGGCCGTCGCGGCTGATGCGCGCCACGCCCTACGAGATCCTGCGCTTCATCGGGCGAGGCAAGTCGCTGCGCGACTACCAGCGCCTCAAGGCCGCGCTGGATCGCCTGCAATCGACCACGGTGGCCACATCCATCCGCGAGACGACCGGGCGACGCCTGCACCGCTTCTCGTGGATCAACGAGTGGAAGGAGCTGGCCGATGCCAGCGGCACGCCGCTGGGTATCGAGCTGATCCTGCCGGATTGGTTCTATGCGGGCGTGCTCAATGCGGCCCTGGTGCTGACCATCGACCCGGCGTATTTCCGGCTCACCGGCGGTATCGAGCGCTGGCTGTACCGCCTGGTGCGCAAGCACGGCGGCAAGCAGGAATACGGCTGGCAGTTCGACTTCCGCTACCTGCACCAGAAATCCGGCAGCACCGCCAAGCCCTACGACTTCGCCTGCGACCTGCGCGCACTGGTGGCGCGGCAGTCGCTGCCCGGCTACGTCCTGGGCATCGAGCGGATGCCGGACGACGGAACGGAGCTGCTGACCTTTCGGCCCGTGCCGCCTACGGCACGGGGATAACTTCGGGACAAGCTGTGAATGGTGTCGTGCTATCAGGCGTGCGGGGTATCGTGCTATCAGGCGTGGCACTATCGTGCTATCAGGCGTGCCAATCGGCCGCAAACCCGCGCCAGCACTGGGTTTTCTCGCCCTCTAACATTACTAACTTAAATTCTCTAACTTTTAGTAGAGAAGCGCCGTTTCGGTGGACAACTGCCGAAAGGCAAAAAGCGCCGCAGTACCGAAGGCAAAGGCAGACCAAAAACCAACCCCGTTCGGCAAGGCAAAACCACGCTGGCTTTCCAGTTCGGAGGGCCGCGCCATGATCGTCGCCTTGCTCAACCAGAAAGGCGGCGTCGGCAAGACCACGCTCGCAACCCACATCGCTGGCGAGCTGGCGATGCGTGGGCAATCGGTCGTCCTGCTGGACGCCGACCCGCAAGGTTCCTCACTGGACTGGACGCAGCGCAGAAGCCAGCAGGGCTTGCCACGATTGTTCAGCGCCGTGGGCCTCGCCCGCGAGACGCTACACCAGGAAGCCCCAGAACTCGCCAGGCGGGCCGATCACGTCATCATCGACGGGCCACCCAGGATCGCCGCCTTGGCGCGCTCCGCGCTGCTGGCGGCCGAGCGCGTGCTGATCCCCGTGCAGCCCAGCCCCTACGACCTGTGGGCCAGCGCCGAGATGGTGGCACTGATCCGCGAGGCCCAGGTGTTCCGGCCTGCGCTGCGCGCGGCCTTCGTCATCAACCGCCGCGTCAGCACCACGGTGATCGGTCGGGAGGCGCGGCAGTCGCTGGCCGAACAGCCGCTGCCGGCACTGCGCGCCGAGGTTCGCCAGCGCATCGTCTTCGCCGACAGCGTGGCCGCCGGTCGGCTCGCACGCGAGACGGCGCCGGACAGCGCCGCCGCACGCGAGATAGCCGCGCTGGTGGACGAACTGCTGCGGTGGCCGACATGACTGCAAAGCCATCACGCAGCAAGCGCGTCGGCATCGGTGCGCGTCCGCCCGCGAATCCGCACGCCGAGGCGTGGATTCGCCAGGGCGACGCCGATGCGCTCAACAAGGGCGACCTCTACACCGCACGCCTCACGCTCGACGTGACGCCCGCGCTACGCGCGCGCATCAAGATCGCCGCCTTCGGCCAGGGCGTGACCGTGGCCGAAATGCTGCGCGGCCTGCTGGAACGGGAGTTTCCCGACAAGCGCCCGGAGAACCTGCCATGAACGCATCCGTTCTGCCTGCCGCTCACGCGGCGACGGCTGCACCGGCTACTGCGTCGCTGCCTTCGCTTTCGACGCTCGCCGGCGAGGCCGGCAACGTGCCACTGACGCGCGTATCGCTGGCCTACATCGAACCGCGCTTCAAGCTCTACCTGCGCTTCGGCGAACCGGCGCGCACGCTCCAGCTCGATCGCTGGCGGCGCTGCGCGGTGTTCCTGCCGCGTGCAATGTTCTGCCGTGTGCGCTGGCAGGCCAACGACTACGGCACGATCCGCTGGCAGCTCATGGTGATGCAGGCTGGCACCCCGCTGGATGCCTTGCAGCGCATCCCCGGCGTGCGGCCCGGCGCGCGCCTGCTGCTGCACGCCGAAGGCGAGAACTCGGTGCGCGCCGTGCTGGAACGCATCGACGCCATCGAGGCGCTGGGCATCGCCCCGTCTGCCGTCTCGCCCGCGTACTGGCGCACGCTGGGCAACCGGCTCGCGGCGCGCCTGCCGCTGCCCGAATACACCGCCGAGCGGCATACCGCCTGGCTCGCCGGGAAGGTGCTGCCATGACGACCGTTTCCACTTCATCCGCCTCGCCGCGTCCTCGCTCGCGCCTGCGCGCTCGCCTCGTGCTGGCGGGCCTGACCGCCTGCGGCCTCGCTGCGCTGGCCTGGGCGGCTTTCGTGTCGCCGCTGCCGCGCCTGACGTACAACCCATCCGACAGCGTGGCGGTCGGCTGGTATCGCATCGAACCGTTCGACCCACGCACCGCCTCGCTGCCACGTCTGCTGTCCGTGGACAGCATCGTGCTGGTGCCGCTGCCAGCCGAGGCCGCCGCACTGGCTGCGCAGCGCGGCTACCTGCCGACGCGCGTTCCGCTGCTCAAACGTGTGGGCGCAGTCGCACCGCAGCACGTTTGCATCGGCGCTGGTCAGGTACGCATCGACGGCGTGCCTTCGGCCGCCGTGCTGCCTGCCGACCGGCTGAGCCGGCCGTTGCCATCCTTGCAGCTTTGCCGCCGCCTTGAACCGGGCGAGCTGTTCCTGTTGAGCGTGACGAATCCGGCATCGTTCGATAGCCGGTATTTCGGCCCGGTCAGCGCATCCGCCGTGATCGGCGTCGCGCATCCGCTCTGGTTGGAGACACGCCCATGATGGTCGCCGATTCGCTGCACGTTGCCGCGCATCCCATCGTGCGATCGGGCGTGTTGTTCCGGCTGCTGCTGCCGTGTCGTCGCGCGTGCAGTGCGAGCGATGACTTTGCGTATTCGGCGCCGCACTTCGCGCAACATCCGGCGCAGCCGTCCAACGTGCAGGCGTCTTGCCTTGAACACGCCCGGCCTGCGGCCATTGGCGGGTTCGCCGGCGCGCTGGCTGCAAGCAGCACAGCGCCGCCGGGCCGCCGCTGCCCGGAGCGACAGCGAGGGGCAAAGGCGGAAGGCAAGACAAAAGGACGCGGCACCGGGCCGCGTCGAAAGCCTGTCTGCACATGGGGTTGGCGCGGCACGCAGTGGCTTCGCCGTCGTGCCGCGTGGGGCGCGAGGCCCGCGCCAATGCAGGCATGTCCGCGTGCTTCGCACGACAGGACACGCCGTAGCTTGCGGGGAGCGCAGCCATGACCGACCGCCGCGACGACGATTTTCGCGTGCGTCCCAGCGCCCCGAAGAACCGGGGAAAGGGCCAGGGCCAGAGCTTCGTTTCCAATGTGCTCAAGCAGGCTGGCAAGGCCAGCGGCGGCAAGTCCTCGATGCGCCATTCCGCCGCGTCCGGCGGCCAGGGCCAGCGCACAGGCCAGCGGCCCGGCTCGCGCCTGGGGCGCGGCCATACGGCGGCGCGTTTCGCCGGCGCGAAGCTGACGTCCATGTCGCGGCGCATGACCATCAAGACCCTGCTGGTCAATCAGCGCAATGCCAGCCCGCAATCGCTCGCCAAGCATCTGCGCTACATCGAGCGCGACGGCGCCGGCCGCGATGGCGAACCTGCGCGGGCCTACGGGCCGCAGACCGACGAAGCCGACCTCGATGCCTTCAAGGAGCGGGCCGCCGACGACCGGCACCATTTCCGCTTCATCGTCTCGCCCGAAGACGGCGCGGAGTTGGACGACCTGCGCACCTACACGCGGCATCTGGTTAGCCGCATGGAAGCCGACCTGGGGACGCGGCTGGATTGGGTGGCGGTCGATCACTGGAACACCGACAACCCGCACACCCACCTGATCGTGCGCGGACGCGACGACACCGGCAAAGACCTCATCATCGCGGGCGACTACATCGCCCACGGCTTCCGGCATCGCGCCGCCGAGCTGGCGACGGAATGGCTGGGGCCGCGCACCGAACTGGAGATCCAGCAAACCTTGCAGCGCGAAGTGGAGCAAGAGCGGTGGACGAGCCTCGACCGCACGTTGCAGCGCGAGGCCGGCGAGGATGGCCGGGTGCAGATCGAACGCTTCAACGAACCCCGGCTGCAACGCCAGCGCCTGCTGCTGATCGGCCGCCTGCAACGCTTGCAGCGCCTGGGCCTGGCCGACGAGACGCAGCCTGGCACCTGGGCCGTCCATGAGGACGCGGAGAAGACCTTGCGCGCCCTGGGCGAGCGTGGCGACATCATCCGCACGATGCAGCGGGCCATGAGCGGCCAGCCGCGCGAGTTGGCGGTGTTCGAGCCGGGAGACGACGGCCGCACCGTTATCGGCCACGTCGCTGCCAAGGGGCTGGCCGACGAGCTGCACGACCGCGGCTATCTGGTCATCGACGGCATTGACGGCAAGGCTCACTACGTTGCCTTGAACGCCCGCGACGAACTGGCGAACTATCCCACCGGCGCGGTGGTGGAGGTGCGCGGTTCCGCCGAGGTGCGGGCGGCCGACAGAAACATTGCGGCGCTGGCGAGCGATGGTCTGTACCGCACCGATCATCACCTGGCGATCGAGCAGGGCCGAGCCACGCCCGGCCGCGACCCGCAGGAGGTCGTAGCGGCCCACGTCCGCCGGCTGGAAGCCCTGCGCCGGGCCGGCATCGTGGAGCGCGTGGCCGATGGCTTATGGAAGGTGCCGGACGACCTGGCCGAGCGTGGCCGCCAGTACGACGCGCAGCGCCTCGGTGGCGTGGCCGTGGAGCTGAAATCGCACCTGCCGATCGAGCGACAGGCGCGGGTGATCGGCGCGACCTGGCTGGATCAGCAGTTGATCGGCGGCGGCAAGGGGCTGGGCGACCTAGGCTTTGGCAGCGAGACCAAGCAGGCGATGCAGCAGCGCGCCGATTTCCTTGAAGAACAGGGCTTGGCCCAGCGGCGCGGCCAGCGCGTGATCCTCGCCCGCAACCTGCTGGCGACGCTGCGCAACCGGGAGCTGGCGCAAGTTGGAAAGGACATTGCCGCCGAAACCGGACTGTCACATCGCCCAGTGGCGGACGGACAGCGCGTAGCCGGCATCTACCGGCGCTCGGTCATGCTTGCCAGCGGGCGGTACGCGATGCTGGACGACGGCATGGGCTTCTCGCTTGTGCCGTGGCGTCCGGTGATTGAACAGCGGCTGGGGCAGCAGCTTGCAGCGACGGTGCGCGGCGGTGGAGTGTCATGGGAAATCGGGCGGCAGCGCAATCTCTCAATAAGCTGAGTTGTTAGGTGCAGGCACTACACGCGGGCCATTGGCGGGAAGTGCTCCATGAGAAACGCCACAAAACTACGTAGCTTGGTCGAATGGTAGCGGTCAGGAAGGTAAACAACGCTCATCGGTCGGCTCGGCAGACCTTGCTCGGGAAACAATTGAATCAAACGGCCAGCTTGAATGTCCTCTTCCAACAGAAGGGTGGATTGCAAGACGATGCCCATGCCATTGAGTGCAGCAATGCGGAGTGCCTGGCCGTTGTTTATCTGCAATCTTCCCGACACTGATCGACGACGCACGTCCTCACCAGTGCCAAGCCAATAGGACAAGGCTGTCGGGCTGAACGATAGGCATTCGTGATGCTGCAGGTCTTCCACTGTTTCCGGTATGCCCTGATGCGCCAAGTACCCCGGGGAAGCGCACATCGTCAGGCTGTATGGAGTAAGCGGCCTTGCGACCAGAGGCGCATTCTCCGGTAACTCTCCAATGCGAATGGCGGCGTCGAACCCCTCTTCGGCTAAATCCACCACGCGATCAGAAAGGACTACATCGAGTGCGATTTCTGGATAACGCGCCATATAGATCGCCAAGGCAGGCATCAATGCGTGTGTCCCGAAGATAACGGGCGCCGTGATGCGCAGCTTGCCAGCAGGTGCTAATTTCTGGTGCTGGGCCTGCGCATCTGTCTCCGCTACCAAGCGCAGAATCTCTTTGCATCTCGTGTAGTAGTCCTCACCGAACGAGGTTAGATGCTGCCGCCGCGTCGTTCGGTTAAGCAACTGCATTCCCAGGCGCGCTTCCAGTGACCGCAGATGCTTGCCTGCCATTGTTGCGGAGACGCCCAACGTAGCGGCAGCCCCGCTCAGACTGCCTTTCTCCACCGTAAGGACGTACACCTTCATGCTGTCCAACAGATCCATTGTGAACCCACAGTTTTAAGTTATGAAACTTAAAGGTAGTTTATCAAGCAATGGTTCTCAATAAAATACATGGAACAGTTTGGCGCGCAGGTTGCAAGGCACACAGCCACATCCCGTAGGCCGGACTCCTGCCATTTCATAGGAGGACACGGTGGAATTGAACTTAAGAGGACGAACGGCGCTTATCACCGGCGCAAGCAGTGGCATAGGTGCGGGTGTTGCACGCCTGCTCGCCGATGAAGGCACCCGCATAGCCGTCACCGCGCGCAGGGACGATCAGTTGGAACGGGTTGCTTCACAAATCGAAGCCTCCAGTGAGCAAGTTCCCATTGTCGTCAGCGGTGATGTGACAGACGCAGCCGATGTCGCGCGCATTGCCGCCGAAGCGGCGACAGCCCTTGGTCACATCGACATCCTGGTCAACTGCGCTGGCGGTTCACGCCCAACGGAATTGTCAGCATCTGATGAGGACTGGGAAGAAGCGTTTGCGCTCAACTTCACCGCTGCGCGGCGGTTGACCCAAGCCATCCTTCCAACGATGCGTGTACGTCAGTGGGGTCGCATCATCAGTATCAGCGGCTCGATGGAGCCTCGCTCGCTGAATGCTGCCACGGCTGCCAAAGCCGCCCTGCATCTTTGGGCCAAAGGACTTTCCTGCGACGTGGCCGCGCAGGGAGTCACGGTCAATACGATTGCTCCTGGACGGATCAACAGCGCCCAAGTGTTGAGCAGGCTCCATCCAACCGAGGAAAGCAGACGGGACTTCATTACTCGCAATATTCCCATTGGGTATTTCGGTGAACCGGAAGATATAGGCCATTTAGTGGCGTTTCTTGCTTCACCTTTGGCTCGTTACATCACCGGCGCTGTGATTCCCGTCGATGGAGGAATGCACTTTTTCGCTCATTAGGACGCCTTATGGTACGGCTGTCTCGAAACCCTTTCGCTTCCCAGCATAAAGAGGTGGCGTGATGGAATTGCGCCATCTGCGTTGTTTCCTGGCCGTAGCCGAAGAACTCCACTTCGCCCGTGCGGCGGAGCGGCTGCATATCGAGCAATCGCCGCTGTCGCGCGCCATCAAGGAGCTGGAAGAAGAACTGGGCGTGGTGCTGTTCGCCCGCACCACGCGCAGCACCCGATTGACCCGTGCGGGCAAGCTGTTCCTGGATCATGTGCCACGCATCTTCTCCGCCTTGCAGCAGGCACGGGACAGCGTGAAGGCGGCAGCCAACGGCTTTCACGGCCAGTTGCGCATCGCGCTGTCCGACGGCATCACGCCGTCGCGCCTGCCGGCTTTGCTGGCGCTGTGCCGGCAGGAGGAACCGGAAGTCGAAATCCGCTTCTTCGAGGTGCCGCTGGCGCAGCAGATCAAGGGTCTGCACGATGACCTGTACGACGTGGGCTTTGCCCGCGCCGATGAAGCCGGCGATGGCGTCGTCGCCTTGCCCGTCTGGAGCGATCCGCTGATGGTGGCTGTGCCAGCGCGGCATCCCCTGCTGGCCCACAAACGCATTCCTTTGGAAGAACTGCTGCGCTACCCGCTGGTGCTGTGCGATCCGCAGGCGTGCGAGGGGCATGCCCGGCAGGTGGATCGTGTGCTGCGCCGCGTGGACATGGAACCCTTGGTGGCCGAGCGGGTGGCGTCCTGCGACCTGATGATGGCGCTGGTCTCCGCAGGCTTCGCCCTGGGCTTGACTGGCGCCGCGCATATCACCGCCAGCCGGGAGCAAGGCGTGGTGGCACGGCCGCTGGCGGGACGCTCGCCGCTGCTCACGACCTATCTGCTGCGCCTGGATGGCGAGCCTTCGGAAACGCTGGCCCGCTTGATCGAGCGCGTGCAGGCCATCGAATCACCCGAAGACAACAGGCCGACATCGGGCCTTGATGCCGACACCCCTGAGGAACCTGAGCCATGAAGAAGTCCATTACGCTCTTGCTAGCCGTGGCATTGACCGCTTGCGGTCAATCGGAGACGCCCAAGCAAGCCGACGTGCCAACCGTGGAGGAACTGGCCGCCAATCCGGCACGGTTGAAGGAGCTGCGCCAGCAGTGCAAGACCGATCGCGCCGGGCTTGGCGACGTGTTATGCAACCGCGTGGCCGAGGCTACGCGCAAGCGGTTTTACGGCGATGGCAAGGTGCCCTATACGCCACCGGAGCAGCCGCCAAAGTTCTGACCGCAGTTTCCATCCACCGTTGGTGGCGTATGCCGACAGGGCCGATCTTCTGTCAACGAACGGCAGAAGGCAGGTGGCCAAAGCGTGCGCGGAATCGGTCGGCGAAACGCGCGCGGGACTGGTATCCGCAGGCCTGCGCAATACGGGGAATGCTCCAGGATGTCGTTTGGAGCAGCATCATGGCACGGTGCATGCGGATGTCGACCAGCAAGTCCTCGAAGCGCACGCTTTCGCCTGCCAGGCGGCGTCGCAGTGTGGCTTCGCTCATCGCCAATACACGTCCCGCCTCGTGCGCTGTCCAGTGCTGATCCGGTGCTTCGCCAATCAATGTGCGCAAGCGCCCGGCCGTGCCGCTCTGCTTGGCGTCCTTGAAGGCATGGCCTCGTTCAGCGAGGGCCAGGACGAAATCCATCAAACGGTATTGGAGCCGTTCGTCGCTCACAGGCTTAGCTTCCACGCTTTCAAGCACTCGTCGGAACGTCGACTCCAGATCTTCGTCCAGTGCTACCTGCTGGTATGACGTCCGGTTATCTTTGTTCGGTGGCTGCGGGGTGCGATCGCGGTGAAATGCGTCCAGCAAGCTTGCCGAGACCGTCAGGAAGATGGAGCGGAAGCGCTTCTCGGGGCCTCCCGGGGTTTTCAGCAGGTCGGCGCATGTGCCCGGCTCGACGAGCAGCAGCGATGCTTGTGTGTTAACCGATAGCGGGCTGACAGCATCATTGAGATCGAGCCGCCCCGCGACGACAAAGAGCACGGTGGCTTCATGGAACAGAAATCGTGGCGTGTGCTGGATCTGCTTCAGGACAGGTTGCGCAAGACTGCACAGGCCACGCCGCAGCACTGGTGCGCCAGATGGCAACGACCAGTGCGTGCGGCAGCCTGTTTCCGTCTGGACGGAAGCAGGCTGCCGTGACGATACCGTGACTGGCTTGCGTGTGCTCACAGGTCAATCAAGGGGCACGGATAGGTTGAGGCGATACAGGCCGGTCAGGCTGGCTTGCCCCAGCACCGGCGCGGTGGCCAAGGCCGCGCGCACGCTAACGCCTGTCAGCGGCGCGTCCACGGCAAGCGCAGGCGTGGCCAGCGCATAGACCGTAAAGATGTAGCGATGAACCAGCGTGTCGTTCCACGGCGGGCATGGGCCATCGTAGCCATAGTATTCACCCTTCATCTGCGCGTCGCCGGCAAACCAGACGGTGTAGTCGTTGGTGCCATGACGCAAGCCGTCGGCAGCATTCGGACCTGGCTTGCCGCGTGGCGTCACACCGTTCGAATGCGAGCCAGCCTCGATCTGCTTGATGCTAGCGGGAATGTCGAGCAGCAGCCAATGGAAGAAGTCGATGCGTGGCAGTTCGGCAGGCACTTCGCGGCCTTCCTGGTTCACGTCGTCACCTTTGCTGGGAACGTCAGGGTCGTGGCAGATGATCACGAAGGACTGCGTACCTTCGGGGATGTCACTCCATGCCAAGTGCGGATTCCTGTTCGATGACAGTGCAATGTGTGCGGTGGCGTCGGGGACCGCGAACGCGAATTCGCCAGGAATGGCCTGGCCGTCCTGGAAGTTGTGACTGATGAGTCGCATGTGAGGTTTCGTCCTGTGCGTTGATGGGAAAAGCCGATGTTGCGCAAGGCTGCGCACAGGACGGAATTCTAGGGCCGCATGGATTTTTGAAAATACCATATCCAATCAATTATTTTCCAAATCCAGTCAAGTTGATCGTTTTAGGTTTGTTTTCCTGGTCGTCGGCGATAAGTTCCAGATGCGGCACATATGACGTGCTGATTCCTTTCAGATCATGTGCCGATACCACATGGTCTCGCTGCTTCGAACTTTGGAAGACACCATGAAAACCTACCGCGTCGGCCAGATCGTGCCGAGTTCCAACACGACGATGGAAACCGAAATCCCCGCCATGCTGAACGCGAGGCGGCGTTTTTTTCCAGAAGAACATTTCACGTTCCATGCCGCGCGCATGCGCATGATGCACGTCACGCCCGGCGAGCTGAAGGCGATGGATCAGCAAAGCGTTCGCTGCGCACAGGAGTTGAGCGATGCGCGTTGCGATGTGCTGGCTTACGCTTGCCTGGTTGCCATCATGTGCCAAGGTCCTGGTTACCACCGCCAATCCGAAAAGCGCCTTGGCAAGGCCACCGAGGAGAACCAGGCCCCTACGCCGATCATCAGTTCTGCCGGGGCACTGTGCGACAGCATCAAGGCCATGAACTTCACCAAGGTGGCGATCCTGACGCCCTACATGAAGCCACTGACGCAACAGGTTGCCGCTTACATCGAGAGTGAAGCCATCCGCGTGACGGACTCCCTCAGCCTGGAAGTGTCGGACAACCTTGCTGTCGGCCGAATCGACCCGATGAGCCTGCTTGAACACGTCAAGCGCCTCGACATCAGCGAGGCGGATGCCGTCGTCCTGTCCGCCTGCGTGCAAATGCCTTCACTGGCGGCTATCCAGCGTGTTGAGGACGCGCTGGCCAAGCCGGTTCTTTCGGCTGCGGTGGCGACCGTCTATCAGATACTCAAAACCCTGGGTTTGGCAGCGCATGTACCTGATGCGGGGTATCTGCTTTCCGGGCGGTTTTGATCGCTTTAGCCGTGCAGATGAAATCGACCCGCTGGCAAGCACCCTGGCAGTCAAAGGTTCAAGTGCTCCCCCAGATGCCGGAACACCGTAGACACCCGCCGCAGATGCCGAGACTCGGGGTGCGTAAGCAGCCACAGTTCGGTCTGGCATTCGTCGAGGATGTCGGTCAGCGCGATCAAGTCCTTGCGCGGCTGCGCCAGGAACACCGGCAGCACGCCCACGCCCATGCCGGCCGCCACCAGTTCCATCACGGTCAGGATGCTGTTGACGCGATAGCGCGGCACTGCCTTGGGATGGTGGCGCTTGCGCCACAGCACCGAGGGGTGCTCGGGTAGCGCATCGTCAGGGGCAATCCAAGCGGCCTTGCCGGCTTCCACGTCCTGGTGGCGCCGGATGCCGCTGCCCCTGCTGGCGTACAGCGCCACCCGGATCGGGCCGATGTGCTTGCCGACCAGGTGCTGCGGCGGTTTCTTGGTGGCGCGCACCGCAATGTCGGCCTCGCGCCGCGTCAGGCTGGTCAACTCATTGCCGGTATGTAGCTCATAGTCCAGCAAGGGATGGCGGGTAGCGAGTGTGCGCAGCGCTGGCGCGATCAGCCCGTGCAGGATGGTGTCGGTGGTGGTGATGCGCACCGTGCCCGACACTTGCTCGGGCGTGAGCTGCACGGCGGAGCGCGCCTGTTCCAGCCGCGACTCCACCTGCTCGGCATGTTCGGCCAGCACCTGCGCCTGCTCCGACGGCAAGTAGCCCGCGCGTGACCGCTCGAACAGCCTTTGCCCCAAACCACGCTCGATGCGACGGATCGAGCGGAAGACGGTCGAGGCATCGACGCCCAGCCGTTCGCCCGCACCGGCCAGGTTGCCGGCACGCACCAGGGCCAGGACGATCTCCAGGTCGCCTGCGCCCAATTTGTATTGCGTTTTTGCAATTGGTGCTTTCATTTCTGCCTATTTTTATTGCGCTAACGCAATCATACGATTGAGACCATTCATTCGTAAATTGGAGGTTTCATGGCAATCACGCCGTCTTCTTCTTCGGCCTATGGCATTGCCTTGCTGCGCATCAGCCTGGGCGTCATATGGGTGGCGCACGCGTTGCTCAAATGGTTCGTCTTCACCCTGCCGGGTACGGCGCAGTATTTCGGCAGCGTCGGCATTCCAGGCTGGCTGGCCTATCCGGTGTTCGCCGTGGAGCTGCTGGGCGGCATCGCGTTGTTGCTGGGCTTCTATGCGCGCCAGATCGCGCTGGCACTGGTGCCGGTCATGGCCGTGGCGGCCTGGGTGCATGTGCCCAATGGCTGGGCGCATACCAATGCCGGCGGCGGCTGGGAGTACCCGGTGTTCCTGGTCGCGGCCTCGGTGGCGCTGTGGTTGCTGGGCGACGGCGCACATGCGCTGCGGCGCAGCCATCGCTTCGTGCCGGCAGCTTGAGCGGGAGATCGCGCGATGAGCCACCCACTCACCCTGGTCAGCCATGTGCTGTGCCCGTATGTGCAGCGCGCGGTGATCGTGCTCAAGGAAAAGGGCGTGCCCTTCGAGCGCCGCGATGTCGATCTGGCACACAAGCCAGACTGGTTCCTGGCCTGCTCGCCGCTGGGCAAGACGCCGGTGCTGCTGGTCGGTGATGCGCCGATCTTCGAGTCGGCCGTGATCTGCGAGTACCTGGACGACACCCTGATGCCGCGCCTGCATCCCGAGGATGCGCTGAGCCGTGCCCGCCATCGCGCCTGGATGGAGTTCGGTTCATCGCTGCTCAACACCATCGCTGCGTTCTACAACGCCAAGGACGATGCGGCGCTGGACGCGCAAGCCGATCAGCTCCGTGCGCGGCTGGCGCAGGTCGAGGCTGCGCTGGCCATTCGCACCGGCAACGGCGCCTGGTTCGCGGGGGAACCGTTCAGTCTGGTGGATGCGGTGTTCGGGCCGGTGTTTCGCTACTTCGACGTGTTCGATGGCTTGGGGGATTTCCGCTTCTTCGACGGCTTGCCCAAGACCACGGCTTGGCGTGCTGCGCTGGCCGGCCGCGCGTCGGTGCGCGAGGCCGCGCATCCAGACTACCCGGCGCTGCTGCGGGACTTCCTGCGCAGGCGGGAATCGGCCTTGTCGCGCAGGATGGCGAAGGATTGAAGGGGCAATGAAGAACGGACAACAACCGATTGCCCTATGTGACCTTCCGTACTTCGGTCGTGGCCGGTTCCAGCACGGAGCCATCCCTCGCCGTGGGTGCCATGCGCGGAATCGGCTTGCCGGTGCGCGTGTCGATCAGCACCGAATGCCGCTCGCCACGCTCGAACAGATGTTGTTCGCCCCATTGCCGCAACGCCACCACGATGGGGAACAGGTTTTCCCCTTTGGCTGTCAGCACGTACTCCTGGTAGGCGGTGCCATCCGAGGCCGCCTGCGTTTCAAGGACGCCGGCATCGACCAGCTTGCGCAGGCGGTCGGAGAGGATGTTGCGAGCGACGCCCAGGCTGCGCTGGAAGTCGCCGAAGCGGCGCATGCCGTCGAAGGCATCGCGCACGATGAGCAACGACCAGCGATCCCCTATCAGATCGACGGAGCGCGCAACAGGACAAGGTGCGTCGTTCATGGGTTTGCGGGTTGGCATGAAATCTCCTGGCTGGCTGACAGGGATAAGGCTAATGGTTGCATTATAAAACCACGTGAT